>VBLR01000018.1 GCA_005878665.1 Methanobacteriota archaeon
TCGCATGAGGACGGAGGGGAATCGAATGGCCGATGAGAAGAAATCGAAGATGTCGAGACGAGGTTTTCTACAGAAGACGGCGGTGGGAGCGGCGGCCGTCGGTGCGATGGCGGCGGCGCCGACGATCTTGAAGATGACGGAGAACGTCCAGGCGGTCCCGCCCCCGGGCGACGCGAATAGTACCCCGGTCATGGCCTACGTGAAGGACGCGGCGACCGGGACCGTCGTCGTGATGTGGGGCACGCAAGAAATCGTGACGAGGGATCCCGGGCTCGCGAACCGGCTCGTGACCTACGCGAGGTGAGCTCCGATGTCGTCCCACCGCGAGGCGCCGACGATTTCGAAGGATCCGGTCGCGGACAACACGGACCTCTACGCGTTCGTCGACCCAGTCGACACCTCGAAGGTCACGATCCTCTCGAACTTCATCCCGCTCGAGGAGCCCGCCGGCGGCCCGAACTTTTTCCAGTTCGGAGACGACGTGTTGTACGAGATCCTGATCGACAACAATGGAGATGGCGTCGAGGACGTGACGTATCAGTTCCGCTTCAAGAACAAGACCCAGAACCCCGCGACATTCCTCTACAACACCGGGCCGATCGGATCGCTCACGGACCCGAACTGGAACGTCCGCCAGCTGTACTCCGTGACGAAAGTCATCGGCCCTCGGAGGACCGGGAGCTCGACCCTCCTCGGTTCGGACCTGCCGACCCCGCCCGTCCGAATCGGCCCGCGGTCCACGCCGGATTATGCCACGCTCGCAGACGCCGCGGTGAGTAGCCTCGGCGGGGGGGTGAAGACGTTCGCGGGTCAGCGGGGAGAAGGCTTCTACGTCGACCTGGGATCGATCTTTGACCTGGGGACACTGCGGCCGTTCCAGAACCTCCACTTGATCCCGACGCCGGCCGCGCCCGGCGTCAACGGCACGAAAGGCTTCAACGTCCACACGATTGCCCTCCAAGTCCCGAAGACGGATGTGACCCGGAGTGGATTCAACCCATCCGACCCCGCGGACCCGCGCTCCGTGATCGGCGTCTGGTCCGCCGCGAGCCGCCGGAAGGGAACGATCCGGGAGAATAACGCGCGGATTGTCCAGAGCGGGCCGTGGGTCCAAGTGAGCCGGCTCGGTGAACCGCTGATCAACGAGGTCGTGATCGAACTCGGCGAGAAAGATCTCTGGAATAGCCAGACTCCCGACACCGATTCCCAATTCCTCGACGACTACGCCCACCCGCAGCTGCAAGGCCTCTTGCCGGTCCTGTACCCCGGGGTCTTCCCGAATCTCGCGGCCCTGACCGGGACGGGCGCCTCGCGGGCCGACCTGATTGCGATCTTGCTGACGGGGATCCCCTCGGGCATCATCCCGGGGTTCCAGAATTCGAACGGGCCGACCCAAGCCGACGAGTTGCGATTGAACCTCGCGTTCGCACCGACCTATGCGGCGACGGACCCGGGCATCAATCCGCCCGGGGACAGCGCGAAGCGCTTCGGCCTCCTCGGGGGCGACCTCGACGGATTCCCGAACGGCCGGCGCGTGTTCGACAATGTGACCGCGGTCGAGCTGCGAGCGATCGCGGGCGTCACGTACCCGTTGATCGACAGCAGCTTCACGCCGGACGGGGCCGCCTCGCTCCTGGCGGACGGGACCAAGGAGGACCTGCCGTTCGTCGCGAAGTTCCCGTACCTCGCGGTGCCGTACGAGGGATACGAGCACTCGCACGATCCGTAGCTCGCGGTCGCGGACGGCCTCGGTCCTCCCATTTTCGAGGTTTCGGGCGGGGCGGCGGGCGATTCGCATGAGGCACTAGCGACCACAAAAACGCATCAGTGGTACGGTGAGGGTCATGCTTGGGCCCCCGCTGGCTCTCGTGGAGATGGTCCCATGAGCGAGCGCCAAATGACCGTATCGTTCGTCGGCCTGGGCTACGTCGGACTCTGTACCGCCGTCGCCTTCGCCAATCGGGGGTTCGACACGCTCGGTGTCGATGTCGACCTGGAGCGGCTCGCCCTCGTCGAGGTGGGCCGGGCACCGATCCATGAGCCGGGTCTGGAGCGGCTCCTGAAGACCGCCATCCTTTCGGGACGGCTGCGGGTGTCGGACGAAATCGCCGACGTCGCCGAGACGGACGTCATCTTCCTCACCGTCGGCACGCCGAGCAGGCTCGACGGATCGATCGACACGAGCCACGTGGAACGCGCGAGCCGCGAGGTCGGGGCCGCCCTTCGGTCGCAGCACGACGATCGGCTCGTCGTCGTGAAGAGCACGGTCATACCGGGGACGACGAGGTCGGTCGTCAAGCCCTTGCTCGAAGAGAGCAGCGGCAAGCGGGTCGGGGCCGAGCTGGGCCTGTGCACGAACCCGGAGTTCCTGAAAGAGGGTTCGGCGATCGAAGACACGTTCCATCCGGACAAACTCGTGATCGGATCGATTGACACCGCATCCGCGAGCCGCCTCAGGCGACTCTACCGCGCCTTCTACGGGGACCACGTCCCGCCGACGATCGAGACGACGCCGGAGACGGCCGAGATGATCAAGTACGCGAGCAACGCGTTCTTGGCGACCAAGGTCAGTTACATCAACACGATGGCCAACATCGCCCAGCAGGTCCCCGGGGTCGATGTGGAGCAAGTCGCGGCCGCGATCGGACTCGACCCGAGAATCGGGCCGCTGTTCCTGAAGGCGGGGCCCGGGTATGGCGGGAGCTGTTTCCCGAAAGACGTCCGCGCGTTGATTGCGTTCAGCCGCGAACGAGGGTACGACCCGAGCCTCCTTGCGGCCGTGGAGAAGGTGAACGAACGACAGGCGGCCAAAGTGGTGGAGTTGTCGGAGGAGCTCGTCGGGTCCCTGGAGGACAAGCGGGTCGCCATCCTCGGCCTCGCGTTCAAGAAGGACACGGATGACATTCGGGAAGCGGCCTCGATCCGGGTGATCCACCGCCTCCAGGAAAAGGGGGCGCGGGTCACCGCATACGATCCGATGGCGATCCCCGGTGCACGGCAGGTCTTGGGCGACGCCGTCGAGTTCGCCGCGGACCCGAAGGCCGCGATCCGCCAGGCCGATTGCTGCATCGTCATGACGGAATGGGACGAGTTCCACAATCTGACCGGGAAAGACTACACCGAGCAGATGCGGACACCCAACGTCGTCGACGCCAGACGGCTCTACCGCCGCGACGAGCTCGAAGGGGTGAAGGTCCTGGCGATCGGCAAGGGTCATTCCCGGCCGATCACGATGTACCGCGCACGGGACGCCTCGGTGCTCGCATGATGGAGGCCGAGGGGGAGTTCGCCGGGGCGGCGTTGCGCTTCTCCGTCGCGCTGGCCCAGCGAGACTTCCATGCCGAGCTGCATCGGTTGTTCCGGTCTCATGGATGGGCTCAGACCTTGCCGGCGATGCGCCTTCGGGTGCTCAAGGCGCACAAGGATCGCTGCACGTTCGAAGTCTCCCTGGACACCGAGAACGGATGGCAGAGCCTGATCGGGAAGGTGCATGAGGGCGACCGCTCCGACGTGCTCGGGGCCATGCAGTCCATCGTGGACGCCGGCTTTGGTCCTACGGCCGAGTTCGCGATCCCGCGGGCGCTGGCCTACGTGCCATCGTTGCACGTGCTGCTGGAGGAGCGGATTCAGGGGACGGAGGTGAAGGAGATCTTCCTGAACGGCGCATTCGACGAGCGGCTTGCGGCAGCACGGCGGTGCGGGGCCTGGCTGGCCCGCTTCCATACGGGAGCGCCGCCACAGGGCCGGCTCGCGGAGCCTTCCGAGCTCCTCGTCCAGATCCGGTACTGGGCGCAGCAGATCCGGAGCTCCGGGGGGCCACTCGGCATCAAGGCTGCGCTGTTGTTGCGAAAGCTGGAGGCCGCGATCCCGGAGCCTCGCAGCTTCGAAGCCTGTGCAGGCCACGGCAGCTACATGCCGGAGCACGTGCTGTTGAGCGGACGGCGCACGGTGACGATCGACCTGGACGAGTACGACGTGGCCGACCCGGCTCGGGACTTGGCTTGGTTCATCGTGTCCCTCAAGCGCCTGGGCTTGAAGAAACGCGGCTCTCTCCGGGCTCATGACCGATCCGTCCGCGCGTTCCTCGATGCGTACGGCGCTTCCGGGCCCCGGGACGCGACGAAGCACCTTCCGTTTTACCAGGCCGCGGAATGCTTGCACCGGGCGCTCCGAGACTTGCACAAGCGGATCCCTCCGATCCCCGAATGGACCGAGATCATGCTGGACGAAGGGCTGAGCGCGCTCTGATGGGTTCGCGCGAACGAGACGTGCCCGATTGTTTCTTCCAGACGGCTTGAGGATTCACTCGATCCGGCCGAGCCGTTCGGCGACCGCATGAAGTTCTTTGATGAACTTCTTGGCTTTCTTCGGGATCATCGGTCGTCCGCTGGGTCCGAACCGCCGGGTCATCAAACCGGGATCGCCGAGCCAGCGGAAATTCATGTACATTCGGGCCGCCTCCAGGTTTTCCAAGAAGTCGTCCGGGACGCCGTCCGGCCACCGGGAGCGGGCGTATTCTCGCTCACATTTTCGGACGATCGGTCGAGGCCACGAATGCGTCAACGACGCGAGATCGATTTCTCCCGGCGCGATCGCGGCCGATTGCCAGTCCGCCGGCCAGCTCGTTCCGTTTTGGTAGATGACGTTCAACCCAAAGTACTCGCCATGGATGACGGTACGGGGTGCCTCCAGGAGGCGCGAGATGGAGGTCCCGAAATCGTCGCACAGGGGCAACAGCCAGGGGAGCCGATTCTCCAGTGGGGCGAACAGTTCCTTGGTCCGCCGCGCCCACCCGGCGTAATACGCCTCATCATAGGTCCGGAGGAATCTCAGCCGCTCGCTCGGGACGCGGCGCCGGTTCGCGGCATGGAACCTCCCGATCCATCGGGCCGCGCGCACCATGGCGTTCGGGTCGTGGGAGTGGCTGGTCTGGATGCCGCCTTTCAGGTACTCGATGACGAGCCACGGAACGCCCGTCGTCTTGTCGCGATAGACGCCGTAGAAGGTGGGCGTCGAGATGTGCAGCGGGTGCAGGACGTCCCGATAGACGCGGGCCTCGTACGACACGTCCCCCCGGTGGCCGTAGACCCCGTCGAACTGCTTCGTCCCGTACTTGATGAACAGGCGCAGCGGGGTTCCGTTCCCGCCCACGCGGCAGGTCACGATCTCCGTGGGGAACGTGCTCTCGTACGGGTTCCGTTGACGGCCGAGGACGGTGACGCCCCCGTTCGCCGCACCATTGGTTCGAAAGACCGCCGCGAGCCCGGCCGTGAGTCGCGCCGTCCCAGGGAAGCGGGCCCTCGAGCCGTTCGGTCTCACTCGGCTCCCCCTTCGACGAGCGGGCTCTTCCAATCCCCCCGGCCGACCGCGGACAGACCCTGAAGGTGGGCCTCGACCTGGTCGGTCATTCGGCTCTCCCCACCCGGTTCCAGGATCAAGATGATGTTGCACGCCCGCAGCGTGCTGGGCCGGTGGGCGATCATCAGGGTCGTGCGGCCGTTCATCAGCCGATGGAGCGCATCCAAGATCGTCGCCTCCGTGTGGACGTCGAGCGAACTCGTCGGCTCATCGAGGATCAGGATCGGCGCGTCTTTCAGGAACGCCCGGGCGAGCGAGACGCGCTGCCGCTCGCCGCCGGAGAGCTTCATTCCTCGCTCACCGACCTGCGTGCCGTATCCGTCCGGAAGGCTCTCGATGAAGTCGTGCGCGTCCGCGAGTTCCGCGGCTTCCACGACCTCGTCCATCGTGGCTTCTGGCCTTGCGAACCGAATGTTCTCCGCGATCGTCGTCGAAAAGAGCAACGTGTCCTGCAAGACGACCCCGAACTGATTCCGGAGATCCGCGATCTTGTAGTCCCGCAGGTCCGCCTCGTCCAGGGTGATCGCGCCCTCGGTCGGGTCGAAGAACCGCACGATCAGGCTGGAGAGCGTGGTCTTGCCCGAGCCCGTCGGACCGACGACGCCCAGGCACATGCCCGGCGCGATTTCGAACGAGACGTGGCGCAACACGAGGTGATCCTTGCCATATCCGAACGACACATCGCGAAATGCGATCTTCCCCTTCGCCCGGCTGATCCGGAGGGCATTGCGTTTCTCCGGGACGTCGGGTCGCACATCGAGGATCTCGAGGAACCGTTCCATCCCGGCCAAGGACATCTGAACGTCGAGGACCTTCTTGCCCAGGTCTTTCAACGGAGAGTACAGCTGGGTCAGGTAGATGTTCACCATCAGGAAGGCGCCGGGGCTCAAGGTACCGTCCAGGACGTGGTGGATGCCCACGTACCAGACCGCTGCCAAGCCGACCGCGGTGACGACGCCTACGATCAGACTGTAGATTCCGCCCTCCACGAGGACCTTCAGGGCCGCAGCCGCCGTCTTGTCGTAGCGGGACCGGAACTGCTCGCTTTCCCGCTCCTCCTGTCCGAACGCCTTCACGACCCGCGCCGCGCTCAGCGACTCCTGCGCGGCGGACATCGCCGCGCTCTCCGACGACTTGACTTTCCGCCATCCGAGCCGGATCCGTTTCTTGTAGACGAGGGTCGAAAGGAACATGAACGGAGTTATGGACAAGGCGATCAACGCGAGCTGCCAGTCGAGGGTCACCATGACGACCATCATCGCGAGCAGCGTCACGACCGCCGTGATCAACGGGACCACGCCATCGGTCGACAGGGACCGCAGGGAGGTCGCGTCGTTCTGGATGCGGTAGGTTGAATCGGTCGTGCCCTTCGTGTCGTGGTAGACGGTCGAGAGACGTTGCATCTGGCGGAACAGGCGGACCCGCATATCGGTCGTCATGCGGTTCCCGACCCGATTGGTCAGCCAGATATTCACCAAGTTCTGGAGATAACTCAGGACCGTCCCGCCGAGCAAGATGCCGATGGCGAGGACGATCAGATAATCCTTCGATACCGTCGACGGATTCGCGGCGAAGAATGCGAGGTAGGCCGGCAGCGGCTGCGAGCCGACGATGTTGTCGACCAGGAGTTTGATCGGCAAGGGAGTGATGATGGCGAGCGGCGCGGCCGAAAGGGACGCCAGGAAGAGGAGGGCAATGGACCACCTGTACGGTCGCATTTCGTGAAGGGACCTCCGGACGGTTCCGCCTTTGCGCGCCGATGTCCCGGGGCGTCGAGCACCGGACTTCGTACCTCCGCTCGCGAGTCGCGCGCGCCAGATGACCGCGGCCCAGGCGATCCACGCGACGATCGGCGTCGCGATCTCGAGCAGGAGGAGCCGGGATTCGGAGAGGCGCGAGCGTCCAAACTCCCAGAGCGACGTGAACACGGGAGTCGTCAGCCCGAAGTCCTCGGCCAGGTAGGCGAAGAAGAGCGAGAACGCCGACAAGACCGTGAGGACCATGGCGACGGAGCGGGCGAGCCTCGCCGAAACCGACGAGACCCGATCGCGTCCGGATCGCGCGGTCCTCCTCGGCCATGTCGTCCGTATCGGATTGAGGCGCGAATGCCCGCAACTCGTCGAGGAGTTCTGCGTAGCCCCGGTTGGCGCTTCGGCGAAGGAGCTCTTCCACCGCGTGACCGCGAACGGACCCGTTCCGTCCGCTCGAATCGGTCGGCCTTTTCCGAGACCCCGTCAATCGATGGCCCCCTCAAGGGACTTCCGGTAGCTCAATGGGAGACGGGCCGCCCCCATCAAGTCTGTGTGTCCCCGCGAGAAGGAAGTGGACCGTTCGTGCATCACGCTGCCCCGAACCTTTCGAGCCGTTCCCGGAGGATGCCGCCCGCGAATCCCGTGTCGGCAAGGGCGCGCGCCACGACGAAAGCCGCGACGAACGCGGACGTCACGCCTGCGACCGCCGCGCCGGACCACCACGCGCCGATCGACATCGCGGCAAACACCGCGCTCAGGATGGCCGCGGACTTCCCGTACGCCGGGAGGATTCGGAAACGTAGCAGTTGCTTCCCGGGCGCATGCTCCTCGACGGCAAGCAAGAGCCGACTCCCGCCGAGCGGGCCTCCCCGGACTTCCAAATCCCAAGAGTCGAACTCGCCGCCCGCCCGTGCGATTGCGCCGGCGTCGACCAGGTCGGCTTGGAGTTTCCTCAGCGTTTCCTCGGGAGCCTCTCGCTGGTCCCGCCAGTAGGTCA
>VBLR01000019.1 GCA_005878665.1 Methanobacteriota archaeon
CGAAGGGCAATACCAGCGCTGGTACTGCGGATACCAGACCATCGGACGCCCGCACACCGGACAGGGGGCCGGCACGACCTCGGTGGGGACCGGTCCATAGGGTCCGTAGGCCATCGGCATTCCCCCGCCGATCGGATGGCTCTCGCGGACGACGAGATAGATCACGAAAACAATGACGAAGCCGATGATCCCGGTGAGCAAGGTCGCGATGACCAGGAGCACGACCCAAACGGTTGCGTCCAGCCGCCGGCCTTGCGCGTCGCGGTACATCCACAGGGCGCCGAAGACGAGGGCCACGATCCCGATCAGGCAGATGCCGAGGACGAAGACGAGCCACTCGGCGCCGAGAATCTGGAATGCGGTCGCCATGGGTCAGTAGGCGGAACGGTCCGAACGCTATTTCATGGTTGCGCGGGCTCGCCCAGGTGACGCCTCACGCTTTCGACGCCGGGACTTTCCGCGTCGTGCTGTCCGTGTTTGCGCCACTGACCGGCGTGTTACTCACGCTGTCCTTGAAACCGCAGTGCTCGCACTCGATCCAGATTCGAGTTGAAAGGTAGTACCAGTTCCACGTCGGCTTGCCGCACCGCGGGCACGACTCCGGGTGAGGCGGGCGCATGGTCCGTCCATCGTGGAACCGGTTTTGAAGGTTTGCGCTCAGAACGGCCGGCTTGCGAGGGTCGCCTTCACGCGGAAGGATTGGCCTCGCCGCTCCGCCTCGATGTCGATCGTGTCGCCGATCGCCCGCTCGTGCAGTCCGTCCACGAGGTCGGCGACTCCGCCGAGAGCCCGGCCCCCAAGGGATGTGAGGACGTCCCCGACCTGGAGACCGGCCGACTCCGCGGGCGATCCCGACGTGACCTCGGCGAGGAACACTCCCTGGCGGCTCGTGATCCCGTAGTACGCGGCGACGCGTCGGTCGACGTCATATCCCGCCACGCCGAGCCACGGCCTCTGCACGTGCCCGTGTTCGAGGATTTGCCGCGCCACGCCGAGCGCCGCGTTGATCGGGATGGCAAATCCAATGCCCTCTGCATATGGGATCGTCGCCGTGTTAATCGCCACGACCCGTCCTTGCAAGTCGACGAGCGGACCGCCGCTGTTCCCCGGATTCACCGCGGCATCCGTCTGGATCACGGGGAGGCCGTCTCCCGGACCGAACGACAGGTTCCGCCGCAGCGAGCTTATCACCCCGGAAGTAACCGTCGGGCCGCCCGGAAGGCCGAGCGGATTCCCGATCGCGAGGACCGGTTGGCCGACCTTCAACTGGTCAGAGTCCGCGAACTCCGCGGCATGGAAGTCTTTCCCGTCGACCTTGATGATCGCGACGTCCGTCTCATCGTCACCGCCGACGACCGTCCCGCTCAGGACGCGGCCGTCCGCGAACGTCACGATCACCTTGCTCGCGCCGTCGATCACATGATGGGTCGTAAGGACGTGGCCTTGGGCGTCGAGGAGGACCCCGGACCCGAAACCTCGCCGGGGCCACGGCCGCCCGAACGGAGGCCCGTACGGGGCCCGCGCCGTGCTCACGTTGACCGTGCTCTCTCCGACGTGCTCCACTGCGTTGATGTACGCATTCTGCAAGTCTGCAATCATGGAGACCGTGAAGCCGTCCGCGGGGTTTGTTGAGCGGGTTCCGGCTGGGCCGGTCACAGGTCACGCGCGGCGTCGAAAGACATGCGGATCCTCCAGGGAGAACGTCGCCGCGACGCGCCCCTAGGACCAGAACGCCTGGAAGGCCTCTTCGTCCTCGTTGAACAGCCGCGCCTCGACGATGCGGTCGTTCTCGATCCGGAGGAAGAGCAAGTAGGTCTGCTCGAGGACGCGATCTCCGCGCGTCCCTTTCGCGGCAGCGAGGGCGGCGGCGTGCATGTCGCTCGCGAGGACATCGATGAGCTCGGCGTGGAACGTCCCCTCGGTCAAGTCCGAGAGTTTCTGGAAATACCCAAAAATCTCTGCGTGGCCCCGGTGGTCTCCGGAAACCGGGCTCGATCCGGATACGTGCCAGACGGCGTCCTCCGCGATCAGTTTGCCCAGCGAAGCGGCATCCTTCGAATCAAACGCCGCGTAGAGGCGCTCGACGAGCGCCGCGTTTGGGTGCTCGAACATCCGCATGCCTTCACCTCGGACCGGACAGCCCCAGGGTCGTCCTAGTCCTCAAAGCCTTCGCCCATCACATTCGGTCGCACATTCTCCAATAGGGCGAGTTCGTTGCCACTCGGATCCTTGAAGAGCAGGCACGGTCCGGGGGGCACTTCGAACGAACGACCTGCGGATTTCCATCCTCGGGATCGAAGCTCCTTGGCCTTCGCCTTGAGATCCTGCACCTCGAAGAGAGGTAGGCACGACGGCGCGGACCGGTGGTCCGCCAGGAGATACTGCGGGCCGTCGCACAACCGAAGGGCGGCGACCTTCGCGCCGAAGGCGTGATGATTCCAGAGGACGCTCGCGCCCAAGACGTCCGTGTAGTACTTCAGGTCGCGATCGAAGTCCGAGGTGCCGACGTACAGGTAGAGGAGCTTGCCGAACGGGGCGGCCATGGTTGGGCATGAGGACATCTGACCATTAGGTTTCTGCCCGTTTGGGCCCAGCATCGCCGCAGCAACCGAAAAGTAGAGGGGTCTGGCCGTCGTGTGTACGTGTGAACACATCCGATTTCAACGCGATGGATGTGTACTAATACCTCTCTTTGAGGTTGGACGGACAGGGATCGTGCCGATGGCAGCCCATGCGCGGGCCGGGAGCGTCGTGGTACTCTTGGCGCTCCTCGTCATCGCCTTGGCGCCATTGGGCGCATCCGTTCTAGGGCCGAAGCTCGCACCCGGCCATCTGGCCGTCGAGGCCGCATCCGGGAGCCCCCACCCCGCGCCGGCGGACGCCGTGAGTGCATATGTCAGCGCGGACCGCTCCGCCGCGGATGTCGGCCAGAGCATCACGTTCGCGTGCAGCGCCTCGGGCGGCACACCGCCATACGTATACGCGTGGGCCCTCAGCGACGGTGGGATTGCAGCGGGGCCTACGGTCGACTACTCCTTCGGTTCGCCCGGAACGTACGATGCGACGTGCACGGTCACCGACCTTCTCCTGGGAATCGCGATGGACTCAACGAGCGTCGTGATCAGCCCGACTCCTTCGGTGGCCGCGTCCGTCGACCATGATCTCGCCGCTCCGGGGATGACACTCACCTTCGGCGCGTCTCCCTCGGGTGGCGACGGTTCTTTCACGTTTGAGTGGGCCTTCGGGGACGGCTCGTCCGGTTCCGGTGCGCCCGCTACGTACGCGTACTCCCAAGCCGGATCGTATCAGGCGACCGTCACCGCGACGGATGGAAACGGCGGGACGGCCTCCTCGTCCGTGTCCGTGACGATCTCCGACATCGGGGTCACGGCGGGCGTATCCCCGACGAGCGGAGACTTGACGACCGTCTTCACGTTCACGGCAACGGCCAGCGGGGGCGGCGGCTCCCCGTATTCGTTCTCGTGGAATTTCGGAGACGGTGCGACCGGGAGCGGCCCTTCGGTCACGCATTTCTATACGGCCGGGGGCACGTACTCGCCCGAGGTCACGGCGACGGATGGCCTCGGAGGCAGCCATGCCGCGCCGACGCAGACGGTAACCGTTACGGCCCCGCCGGCCCCACTCGGGGCGACGGCTAATGCGCCGCGACAGGCCGCGGACGTCGGGCAATCAGTCACGTTCACCTGCTCCGCAACCGGAGGAACCGCGCCGTACTCGTATGGGTGGACCTTCGGCGATGGGAATACCGGGAGCGGCTCCCCGGTGACCTATTCGTACCAATCGGCGGGGGCGATGACGGTGACCTGCACGGTGACCGACTCCACGACGGCGTCCGCGACGGACTCGACCTCTGTCCAAGTGAGCCCGTCTCCATCGGTGGTCGCATCCGCAAGCTACGCCGCCGCGGCGCCGGGCACGTCCCTCACCTTCTCCGCGCAGGCCACCGGCGGGCCGGGAACATTCACCGACTATGCGTGGTCCTTCGGGGACGGAACGACGGGCTCGGGCGTCCAGGTCGCACACGCCTTTGCGCAGGCCGGATCGTATCAGCCAACCGTCGTCGTCACGGACTCGAACGGAGGAACCGCCTCGGGCTCCGTGTCGGTCACGATCTCCAATGTCCAGGTGACCGCTTCGGCCACGCCGGCATCGGGCCATACGGACACGTTGTTCGAGTTCAATGCGACCGCGAACGGCGGGGGCGGCCAACCCTTCACATATTCATGGGACTTCGGGGACGGCCAGTCCGGCGGTGGCTCCGCGGTGTCCCACAGCTACCCCAATGCCGGCAACTACTCGCCGCTCGTCCGCGCAACCGATTCGTTGGGCGCGAGCCGGACGGTCTCGCTCTCGCCGATCGAAGTCTCGTCCACGGGCGGCGCGCCGGTGGAACCTCTGAGCGTGACCATGTCTGTGTCGACGTCTCTGCCCCGTGTCAATGAGTCCATCTCCCTTTCCGGGACCGGTCGAGGCGGATCCGGCGGCTACACCTGCGTGTGGGACTTTGGTGATGGGGACAACGCGACCGCCTGTTCGACCTCGCACGCCTGGACCGTCGCCGGACATTATACCGTGGATTTGGTCCTCTCCGATTCCGGCGGCAACCGAACATCGGATTCGAGCCCCATCGACGTCCAACCCGCCCTGGGTCCGCCCGGCGGGCCCCTCACGGTGGCGTTCCGCGTGTCAAAGTCCCTGGCCGCCGTGAACGAAAACATATCCTTCGTCGCGACCGGAGGCGGTGGGTCCGGCGGATATGCCTGTTCGTGGAACTTCGGAGACAACACGTCCGCCACCGGGTGCTCGGCATCCCATGCATGGAACGCGACCGGCTCGTACCGCGTCCTGCTGAGCGTCTCCGATTCCGCGGGACATCACGGGTCGAGCTCGCAAACCGTCGACGTCATCACGGGGCTCACGGCGACCTTCGGAGTGGGACCCTCCCCGGCCATCATCGGGGAGCCCGCCGAGCTCGTCGCCCATCCGACCGGCGGAGTGGGCCCGTACAACTGCACGTGGGAATTCGGAGACGGGGCCAACGCATCCGGATGCGCGGTCTCGCATGTCTGGACGACGAGGGGGCGGTTCGTGATTCGGCTCGTCGTCAACGACTCGACGAATCAATCGTATGCGGTATTCCAGCCGATCAGCGTCGAATCGTCCGGTTTGTTCGGCTTGCCGTTGGGCCTGGACCTGGTCGTGCTCGCAAGCCCTCTGGTGGTCATCATCCTCGGCATCTATCTCTGGAACGCGTGGCGAAGGCGGAGCCGTTCTCCTCAAGTGCTCGATTCAGTGGAGGCGTCTGTGATCTCGACCCTGACGGGCAATGTGAAACGGCTATCGCGATGGCGGCCCCGTCGCGGCGGTCATCGCCGGTCGCGCCTCCCAGGAGAGGAGCCCGGATCGAAGGCCAACCAAGACGCCGGCCGCGACGACCATCAGGGCCCCGTTCAGTAGGACGGCCCCCATCGGCGTGAAGAGGTCCGCCGCGACTCCGATGA
>VBLR01000020.1 GCA_005878665.1 Methanobacteriota archaeon
CATCGTGTACGAGCTCGGCCGGTTCATCGGACCGGCCTTGAAGCCCTCGGAACGACGTCTCGTGGTCCGCATCACGGTCCCCGTCTTGCTGCTCTTCCTATCCGGAGTCCTCCTGTGTTTCATCGTCGTCCTGCCGTTCACGTTCAACCTCTTGTTTTCGGTTCAGAATCTCCTCGGCGCGAACCTTCTGATCCTGTATGGCGACAGCTTCATCGACTTCGTCCTCCTGTTCACGGTCGCGTTCGGCCTCGCGTTCCAGCTCCCTGTGCTCATGTACGGACTGTCCGCGCTCGGGATCGTGTCTTCCGAGTTCTGGAAGAAGTACTGGCGTTTCGCGGCGATCGCGATCTTCCTTTTCGGGGCGATCATCACCCCGGACGGGAGCAGAATCACGATGTTCCTTGTCGCGCTCCCGATGCTCGCATTGTATGTGGTCGGGTATGGGGCCGCCATCCGGGTCGAGCACACCCGGGCACGTGCGAAAGCCTGATAACCCGGTCGTCCTTAGCAGCTAGGGGAGGCCGAAAAAATGTCCGCGTTTTCCCCAATCGACATCGCGGCCCAGATCGAAGGCATTGAGTGGGTTGTCATCTTGATCATCATCGCGGTGCTGCTGCTCTTCGGGCCGTCGAAGCTCCCCGAACTCGCGCGCGGCGTCGGCCGGGCGCTCGGCGAATTCCGACGGGGCCGGATGGAGATCGAGCGAGAGATCAGTACCGAGCTTTCGACGATGGAAACGAGAGACATGCGGGTCCGCGTCGAGAAGGCCGCGGGCGCGCTCGGAGTCCCCGCGAGCGGGCGGAGCGAGATGCAACTGAAACTCGACATCGCCCGCGCGGTCGACAAGGCCCAAGACGAGCAGGTCGTCTCCGCGGCGCAAGCGATGGGCGTGTACAGTTCCGGATCGGACGTCACGCGACTGAAGGAACAGATCATCAAGGCCCTCAACGTGTGACGGTTTTCTCCCGTTGACCGAGGTCGCACGTTACCTTTATCCCGAGTGAGGGTCTACCCGCGCCCGTCCCCGGAGCCGGGTCATGGCGAGCCTCGATTATGCCTATCGACGACTCGTGAACACCTTGGGACCCGAGCGTGTCGCGCGCTCGGAATTCGAGCGGATGGTCTACAGTCACGACTTCGCGTCCCTCCCGAAGGTCGCGCTCCTTCAGTGGAAGTTGTACCCGGATTTCGTCGCCCTGCCGCAGACGACCGAGGAGGTCGCCGCCCTCGTCAAGCTGAGCGACGAGAGCTTGCTGCAGCTCACGCCGCGAGGCGGTGGGACCGGATGGTATGGCGGCTCGGTCCCGAACCGCGGCGGCGTCCTGGTCGACATGCGGAAGATGAACCGCGTCGTCGCCTTCGACCCCGACGGCCGGACCGTCACCGTGGAAGCGGGCATGACATGGAAAGACCTCGAGGACTTCGTCGACGCGAAGGGCTTCGCCCTTCCGATCGTCCCCGTGAACGCGATCGGGAGCACGGTGGGCGGGTCGATCAACTCCGGGAGCAGCGGGTTCGGTGCTCCGCGGGGCGGCAGCTTGCGTGACGCGATTGCGGTCCTCCAAGTCGTCCTGCCCGACGGGACCCTCCTGAAGACCGCATCGGAGGCGGACGCGGGCGGCCATCTCGCGAACCTCACTCCGTTGTTCTTCGGCGCGGAAGGAACGCTGGGGATCATCACGGAAGCGACCCTCCGGATCGTCCCGAAACCGGAAACCTCGAAAGCGATCGCGTACGCGTTCCCGTCGCTCGCGGCTGGCGCCCGTTTCTTGAAGGAAATGGTCGACGTCGCCCTCGTGCCGTATCATGCGACCCTGGCGAGTCGGGACCATTTCATCTTCGAGCGCGCCCTCCATCCGGACAGTCCGGATCCGGCGGACATCGCGCTCGTGGCCGTCCAAGGATCGAAAGACGAAGTCGCGGACCAGGAGCGGACGGTCGATGGGCTCGCATCGAAAGAGGCCGGCGCGAAACTCGCCCCCGCCGTCACGGATCAACTCTGGCGGGAGCGATATAACAACTACAGCGCACGTCGTCTGAGTCGGGGACTCGTCACCTCGCATAACCTCGTCCCCGTGAGTCGGCTGCCCGAAGCGGTCGAGACCGCGCTGGAGATCCGGGACAAGCTGAAGCTGAACGGTGCGGTCCAGGCCTTCCTCGTCGACAGCACGACCGCCGCGCTCGTGCCGTACGTGCTCATGGACGACACGCGTCCCTCCGGTGGCACGGCCCTCGGGTTCGTGAAGCGGATGGGCGACGCCGCGTTCAAGATGGACGGCCACTCGATGGGGCTCGGACTCTTCCTCGTGTTCAATCTGCGGAAGATGCACGGTCGCGCGACGTCGTTCATCTCGGCGGTCAAGGTCGTGTTTGACCCGCGAAAGAAGATCAACGGAGGCAAGACGCTCGAGGTCTGGACGAAGTACCCCTGGCCCGGCCTCCGGGCGATCCCGCCGCCCGGGATGGCGGTCGGACTCGAGATCGCCGCGGTCCTCCGGCGCGCGAAGCCGACGCGGGATCGGTTCGTCCGCGCCTACGAGCACGGCAAGGAGGAATGACGTGGGCCTCCTACGAGACTGGAACTACATCGAGAGGGCCGTGCAAATCCCGGCGCTCTCGGAAGTGATCCGGGAGGCGCTCATCCGCGCCCTCTTCGTCCGGGACGACCGAGTCCTGCCGAAGGATCTGATCGCCGACCTGAACCGTGTTCCCCCGGTGACGGTGAAGGTGAAGGACGACGGCGAGGTTCGCAAGCTCGTCCGGGTGCTGAACGGCGAGGAGAGCACGCTCAGCCTTGGGCTGTCGGCCGAGGATTACCACTATTTCCGGACGCAGCTTGGCGTGGGACGCACCCGCGAGTTCGGGGCCGTCGTGCGGCCGCGGACGCTCTTGACGTATGACTGGATCGTCCCGGAGCAGCGCGGGGTGCAGCTCGACTTTGGCGGGTACGCGGGAATCGAGTTCGCGGACGGGGCCCATCGGGCGATCGCGCAGGTTGGGGCGACCTGGAAACAACTGTACGATGACGGGGCCGCGAAGGGCCATGCCGTGCCGTTCGTGCCCACGGTCCCCCTCGACTTCGCCATCGGCGATGCGATGTGCGGAGACGCGCCGTTCGCGTCGTATCGAGGCGAGTTCACGTCCTATGTGAACGCGCTCCGGACCATCTCGCCGTTCGGACACCGAGCCCGGCTCGGGTTCGAGGAGGTGGCGAACAACGGGACCGCATACGACCTGCTGCACGCCACGGTCCCGCTCGCGGCAGAGTTCTTCATCCCTGTGGCGGTGGCGCTCCGCCTCGAGGCCAAACCGGCGGCCCGCAAGACCTTGACCTACGCCTTCGACGACGGTGCGAAGCTTGCGGCCGCGTTGGACAAACTGAGCCGGACGAGCCAGACCCCCAGCTGGGTGCACATCACCGAAGCGGTTGCCGCGAAAATCCTCCGGCCGGCCGTCGCATCCGGTGCGTTCACCGCGCAGGTCACCGTGGGTGGGAGCGCGAGCGGACTGGCCGCAAAGGAGAAGGCAATCGACACCGCGATGGCGGGTTTCACGTCGAAGAACGCGGAGCTCCCGAACCCGTTCGACGTGCCCGCGGACGGATATCGGAAGTCAGCGGAGGCCGTGGCCCGATCCTTGTTCGTCGGCGAAGTCCGTGTGCCGGCCAAGTCGTTCGGCGACTTTGCGGGAAAGGTCCGAACCTTCGGCGATCAGACTGCGGCGAAGGCCGGCGTCTACGGCAGCCTGAGACACACCGGAATCGTGTCGGCCTTCCCATTCTTCTCGGCCCCGAAAGACCGCTCGAAGGTGTACGACCTCTCGAAGGGAGTTCGCGCCATCGCCTCCCGGATCCCCGGGACGACATTCACGTCTCGGCTCGCCCACCTCTGGGAAGAAGAGGCCCACTTCATGCGGAGGATGGCGTTCCTCCGATCGTTGAAACTGACGATCGACACGGCCCATGTCGTCCAGCCGCTCGTCTCGCCTTGAGACGTCACATCTGCGGTGCGCCGCATTTCGGGCAGATCGCTTGGTCGCGCTCGAGGGGCGACATGCAGGCCACACAGGCGCCCGTGCGGATTCGAATCGGGAACATGGACACGAACACGCCGAGCGGGATGAAGACGGCCATCAGGATGAAGCCGTCGCGAACGGAATTGGGCCCGGCCGCCTGAAGAGCAATCACCATCCCTTCGAGCCCGATTGCGACGAGGAAGACGCCGGCAATCTTCATGATCACGATCAGCCGCTGGACGCGCGGGAGGTTCTTGATCGTCTGGATCTCCTGCTTGTACGTCATCCGAGGAACTTTGCGCGCCTTCACAACCACCGGGGGAGACGCGCCGTCGGTCATCCCTCGTCCGCCTCCGTCTCGTCTTCCTCGGACGATTCCTCAGGCTGCTCTTCCGGTTCCTCTTCCGGTTCCTCTTCCGGTTTCTGTTCCGGCGTATCTTCCGGTTTCACTTCCGGTTTCTCTTGCGGTTTCGGAGCAGGCTTCGGCCCAGGCGCCTCCACTGGCGGCGCGGCGGCCGGCTTCACGGCGGGAACGGGCGCGGCCGGTTTTGGGGCCGCGGGCGGCGCGGGCTTTGCGGCCACTGCGGCCGCGGCGAGCGGCCTCGGGACAGGCGGTGCAGGGGGCGTCGTGGAGACGACCCGCCCATCCTTGACCTCGAACCCATACTTGGTCACCATCGTGATCGCGTCCACCGGGCAGACGATCGCGCACTTCTCGCAGCCCACGCAATTCTCCTCGATGATGATCGCCTTCCGCGAGGTGTACGAGTACTCCGGGAGCGCGAACTTTCGGTCGACCATGCCGATCGATTCGAACGCGCAGTTGTCGAAGCAATGGGTGCAGCCCATGCAAATTTCTTCGTCGACGACGGCGAGCGTGCCGCGGCCGCGGATGTACTCCTGTGTCCGGACCTTGAATCCTTGCTTGTACCGGTCCTTCGCGAGCTGCAGATTCATCTGGCGGACGCCGCGGTAATAGGCCGTCAGAGGATCGGCGGGAGCTTGCGGGGGCGGAGCGGGCCCGGGCTTCACGGCCGTCGCCGGCGACGTCGCCATCCGTCACCCCCTCCGACCGGGGAGGGGCGGCTCCTTCCGCTTCTGGTCGATGTTGCTCCCGGTCGGCCAGTCGCCGGGGAGTCGTTCCGCGAGGAACTGGGTGATATCCATCACCTTGAATCCGTAGCGCTCCTCGCCGGGCTTCCACTTGTTCTCGTGGTGCAGACACCCGA
>VBLR01000123.1 GCA_005878665.1 Methanobacteriota archaeon
GCCCACAACATTGCGTTCGAGACACAGTTGACGAACCCGACCAGGTCTGTCCCGAGTTCCGCATAGTTCGCAGGCAACCAAGTCTCCCCCTTGGCTATCGCGGCCTTGAGTTCTGCCTCGAGCACTTCCCTTTTCTGGCCGAGCCATCGAACAAGCCACACCAGATAGATCAGGCGTTTGACCCGCATCTCGAACCGTTGTAGCTCCTCGGTCGTGTGAATCGAACCGTCAACGTCTGGGCAGGCCCTTAAGGACTGCGACGCACTCACACTGCGCCGCGTTTTCTCCTACACAGAAAGACCTTTTGTGTGCTAGCGAGCTGGTAGGGAAAAGCCCTTTTCAAGCCGAGAAAACAGGGTAGCCGGCTTCCTTGATGGGGGTGGCTCGCTGCTTGCCTGTTCCGCTCTTGCCCGCCATACCCAGCGGGCATTTGCCTCTTTTTCCGCCTTCCCCCGTGTGCAACCTCGGGTTCTTTAGCCAGGATTGCGATGTGTTCGGAGAATGGCCTCATCCGGGTCGAAACGATTCGATGGTCCCGGCAACATGTTCACTCTCCTCTATCCTGAGGATTGGCGGTTCGAGATCCTTGAGGAGAAAACTGTAACCTTCCACCGGACGTCAGATCCTCTCGGGAGCCTTCGAGTGACAGCATGGACGCTCAAGGACGAACCGAACGCCCTCGATCGGTTCATGTCGAGCGAGCGGGAACGAATGTCCGCTCTTCAAAAGCAAGAAGAGCGAGTAGTGTCGCTTAGGCCGATTGACGAAGCGACCTTGAAGGGGTTTCTTCGTGTGTCCAACTGCATGGAGGATGGCGTGCCCGCAGCCATGTTCATGTGGCTGCTCGGCTCCCCGGGTGCGGAGACGGTTGTAGTTGGAACCTACATCATCCCACGAGCAAAGGTCGACGATCCGCGTGCGAAGAAGGAACTCGACATGGTAAACCACATGCTAATCGGCATCATATTGAGGTAGACCGCTCCGAGAGCCCGGGCTCCTCGTTGCGTTCACGATGATTTCAATCCCACGACGGTATAAGAAGATTCGTAAGCCGCCGAAAGGAGCCCCGACCCATGCGGACTACTGTAAACTTAAAGGTTTACGGGAGGCGTGACGCACTGACGCAGATTTCGTGAAACGCTACGGATTCGGATGAGCCCTTTTCCCGTCGTTCTCGCGTCCGTTGCCTTTCGACGGATCCAACAGAAAACCGGAATCGCGGAGGATGTCCATGCCCACGATCATGTGGTATCGCATGTCCTTTCGATCCGTAATCGCCACCGCGACCTCGAATTCCCGCCCAGCGATCACGACGCGCGCATCGACAACGTCGCGTTCCTCCGGCTCATGGGCCGCGGCGGCCCGAACGCGGACTCGGTCCAACACGGGTCCCACACCCGCGCGCGCCGCCAGCTCGGTGTCGAGGCTGGTCCGTGAGGCACCGGTATCGATCCTCGCTAGCACGCGGATATCGCCTTTGCTGCCGCGGAGGGTGACCTCCTCGACGACTCCGATGGTCGTCCGGTCCTGCCGTTGCCGTCGTTCCGAGACCGTCGGGTGCACCACCAACTCCCTTCGTGTCGGTCGATAGACATCCCGCGATATAGCCTTAACCGCGCGATTCTCGGACTCGACACGTTTTTCTCCCGCGAGCCGCATCGCTTCATTGCGCAGGTGCGGGGCCTCTGATGAAGATTGGCGTGATTTCGAAGAAGCCATCGTATTGGTCCACGAAGGCCCTCCTGAAGTCGATTCGCGAACATGGCCACGAGCCCGAATTCGTGAAGACGGACGAGGTCCGCCTCGTGGTCGCCGGCACGGACGACGCGGTGTTCAACAGCAAGTCGTTGCGTTCTCACGACGTCCTGATCCCGCGAATCGGCCGATCGATGACCGACTTCGGCAAGATGCTGTTGCGCCAGCTCGAGCTGATGGGCATCCGGACGACGCTGACGAGCGACGGCCTCATCACCGCGCGCAACAAGTTCCTCGCGCTGCAATCGCTGCGCCAGGCGCACATTCCGATCCCAAGGAGCATCCTCCTCGCGTCGCGGCCGAACTTCGTCGAGGCCGCGCATCTCGTCCGGTATCCGGCCATCCTGAAGATCCTCTCCGGCACGCAGGGGATCGGCGTGATGCGCGTGAAGAGCCTCGAGGAGACCGCGTCGATCGTCGACACGCTGAAGTTCTTCGGCGAAGTCGTGTGCCTCCAAGAGTACATCCCGAATCCCGGCGTGGACATCCGCGCCCTGGTCGTCGGCGATCGGGTCGTCGGTTCGATGAAGCGCGTCGCGGCCCACAACGAGTGGCGGGCGAACATTCACCTCGGCGCGAAAGGCGTCGCCATCGAGCTGCCGGACCACGCGAAGGAGATCGCCGTGCGCGCGTCGAAGGCCGTCGGATTGGAGATCAGCGGTGTCGACATGATCTTCCGTGGGGACACGCCATACGTCCTCGAGGTCAACGCGTCACCCGGATTCCGCGGCCTCTTGGACGCGACGGGTGTGAACGCCGCGGATGCGATCGTCGAATACGCCATCGAGAAAGTCAAAGCCGGCGAGCCGAAACGTCCTTGATGGACGCTCCCGTTGCGGGCGCCCATGGACGAGGCTCCGATTCCCGGGGCGCGCGTGCGGGCGACGACGAAGCACGGCGCACTGACCGTCGACCAGATCGCGGCCATGCAGCCGGGCATGGCGCGCCTCATGGACGAGCTGAGCCGGCGGTACTGGACCCTCTTCTATGCGGCGAAGGCGAGGAACTGGGAACTCGCGAGCTACATGGTGAAGGAATCGGAGAAGGTCCTCAAGACCGCGGCGGTGGCACGGCCGAAGTACGCGGAGGACATCGCGGCATTTGTCCGCGAGACCTTCGGGTCGATCGCTGCGGCGATTGCGTCGAAAGACTGGCCCGCGTTCGAGAAGGCATACCGGCGGGGAGTCTCCGAATCCGATCGCTTGCATGACAAGTACAACAAATCGTTCCTTCGTTTCCGTCTCCCCGATCATCCGCCCGAATGGTTCGACCTCGCGCCGCGATAGGTTTTTGGCTCGGCGATGCGTCGGCCGCGCGGCGTTCCCATGGAGTACGTTTCGTTGGGCCGCGGCGGACCGGATGTTTCCGCGGTCGGGCTGGGGATGTGGCAGGCCGGAGGGAAGGCGTGGGGCTCTGATGTCCGCGATGCGGACTGCCGGAAGGCGATGGAACGTGCCGTGGAGCTCGGAATCAACCTCGTCGACACCGCCGAAGCGTACGGCGACGGCCACTCGGAGCGCGTCATGTCCCGAGCCATCCGGAACGTCGGCCGGGACCATGTCTTCGTCGCGACGAAGGTGGGCGGCTGGCATCTGCGCGCCGACGACGTGCGGAAGGCGTGCGCCGCGAGCTTGACGCGACTTGGCGTGCGGGAGATTGATCTCTACCAGGTACACTGGCCTGATCCCTGGAGCCAGGTCCCGCTTCGGGAGACGATGAAGGCGCTCGAGGCGCTCCACCGCGCGGGCCGGATTCGGAACATCGGCGTGAGCAACTTCGCGGTCCGAGACCTCGAGGAGGCGCGTTCCCATCTGTCGAGGGCCGACATCGTGTCGAACCAGGTGCGGTACAACATGCTCCAACGGGAGGTGGAAGCGGAGGTCGTCCCGTATTGCAAACGCGAGGGAATCGCGATCCTGGCCTGGAGCCCGATTGGAAAGGGCGTGCTCACCGGAAAGTACCACGACGGCCGGAGGCCAAAAGATCGTATCCGTTCGGATGAAGATCTGTTCAAGCCCGCGAATCTCCGAGCCGCCGCCCCCTTGATTCGCGAGCTCCGAAAAATCGGCCGCGCCCGGGGAAAGACAGCGGGTCAAGTCGCGCTCGCCTGGCTCCGCCGCCACGGGCACGTCATCCCAATCCCTGGCGCGAAGCGCCCGGCGCAAGCTGAAGAGAACGCTGGAGGTGCCGGTTGGCAGCTCACCGCACGGGAGCTTCGGAGCCTCGGCGGGATCCTCCGTCGCACCTGGCTCGATACGTTCTGAGGCTCACGGCTTCTTTCGGCGCATGGCGACGGCCGCGACGACCGCGACGATTGCAACGACGATGACGACGCCCCCGATGATCAACGTGGTGTTGTCCGAGGACGGCGTCCCACCACCGCCAGTCGCGTTCACAATGAGAGGACCTTTTTGGACGGCGGCCGTATGGAGACTGCAGAAGTACTGGTGAGTACCAGCTTGGTCTGCGGTGAATGAGAACGCGGTCGCGGTCGTGGTGCTGCTAAATTGCGTGGAATTTACGTCTGCTCCGTTCTTGATGCCATCGCTGTTCCAGTCCACGACGAAGATGTGCCCCATGCCGTCCTTCGAGAATAGGCTAAGACTGACCGTATCACCCTGGTTCGCATACAAGGTTGGCCCGGGATATGTGACGGTGTTCGCCGTAAACCCCCATCCGTTCTGGCCGGCCGTGCCGTCGCCGTAGAGCGTGTACGTCTTCGTCGCGCTCGGCTGCGCCACAGGTCCGCCTGCTGCGAGAACAACCGCAGGGGCCAAGGTGGCGACTGCCAATACCATGGTCAAGAATCCGATCTCAATGCGCATCGGGTGCATGATACTCAACAACCCGCGCGCGGCAGCGAACCCGGCCTGATAAACCTTCGCCGAAATCAAGAAGTTGAACATTCATGAAACGAATCCGGTGCGGGGGATGGGACTTTCCGCCTTGCGCGGCGCGCGAGGCTTTTGAACCCATGGACTCCTGCGAGACCGGATCTTAAGTCCGGCGCCGTTGTCCTAGCTTGGCTACCCCCGCGTCGCGTCCATCGGGGCGTCGGTATAATGTCTTTTTGCGTGCCTCCAGGAAGGTTTCGCGGATCGCACGAGCTCCCTTCTTCCCGGGAAAGATGGGAGCATGGACAACCTCGCGCGTCGAGAAACTTTTTCTTCTTTGCACCCCTTGCAGACTATGATGCGGGCTCGCGTCGTCTGGCTTGAAATGTCTCTCATCCTCGTGGCCCTCACGTTCGCGGAGCTCGGCGAAGTCCTGCGGGAACTGCGGACGGACGTCGTGCTCGATTGGTTCGTTTCTCTGGCGCCCCTGATCTGGATCAACGCCTCGGCGGTGGTCCTGTACGCCCTCGGTCGGCTGTATTTCAGCTCGGCCTTAGCTCCGCCTGCCCCGGACGCCTCGCGAGCGCGCGCGGTGTCGTTCCTCGTCCCGACCTTTCGAATCCTCCGCGCTCGAGCAAACCGCTTTCGGAGCGTGTGGGCGATCGCGTCGGTCGCCTACGCAGTCGCGTTCGGATTCCTGCAAGGCATTTTCGTCGTGGACTTATCCAGTTCGCTCCAGCCCGTGTTCGTCGTCATCGAGAGCGCGGTCGGCTACGGTCCCGGCATCGCATGGGCGCCAACGACGACGTTCGGCGTCCAGCTCCGACCGTATTCCATCGCAGCGGCGATCGCACTCTCGCTTCTCTCCGGGCTTGTGTTCGCGCTCGCATTCCAAGTCGTCACGAGGAGTCGTCGAGCCACGAGGGCCCTTCCCGGCCCGCTCCTGGGATTCGCTGTGATATGCCCTGCATGCGCGAGCGGTCCCCTGTCGGGGCTGTTCCTCGCGTACGTCGCGCCCATCGCGTTCATGGGCGGCATCGGGTCGGCATCCGCATTCTCGCGACTGCTCGGCTTTTCCACCGTCCTGTTCGTGGTGACTCTGATCCTGCTGTGGACTTTGATCTCATTCCTCTCGAACGTGTTGCCTTCTGGAACTCCCGCGACCTCGCATGGGAGCCACGGCTCAAGTTCCGCCTGACCCATCACCGCGAGCCGCGGTCTCAGCAAGCGCGCGTGCAGACGCTCATGCACATCAGGAAACGACGATCGTTCCCCACATTCCCTTGTCCTGGTGAATCTTCCAGGTGGTGGTCGTCGTGTCGACTTGGTGGCACGCGAAGAAGTACGTGCCCGGGGTGTTGATCACGAACCAGAACACGAAGGTGGCGTCCGGGTCGACGTCGTGATCGACGCAGCCGAGCAAGGGATCGTCGCAGCCAAACCGGGTCAAGTTCTTCCAGGAGTCGTGGTACTCAGTATAGTTGTCGAGCGTCGCATTCGCGATATCCGAATTCGTGTCCCAGCCCGGGTTGTTCCGTTGGGCGAGCGCGAGGGCGTATTTCGCCGAATTTAAGATCGCCGTTCGGTCTCCGCTGAACAGGAGGAATTCGTGGGCCATGGCCCCGCTGTTGTTCATCGTGACGACGATGAGCTGGCCCGCGTTCACCTTCCATTCCGGATTGACGCCGACTGCGTCGTAACCGACATCAAAGGTCATGAGGTGGATCTTGAAATCGTTCGATCCTGGCTTCTGGAGCGCGGGGAGGACGGCCAAGTCCATCACCGCAGCGGTGACGGCCACCGCGATGACAATCGCAATCACGATCCACAGGGCGCCCCTCTTCGGCGCGGCCGTCGTGGCCCCGCCGGATGACTGTGCAGCCTCTATTCTGACCCCCACGCCCGGCATCCGTTGTCCTAGCTTAAAGATTCTGAAGACTACGGCACGTGCCGTTGAAACCTTTTTACGAGGAACGCGGCCTACCAGGCCTCGTGCCAGCTCTCGCTCCGTCGGCGGAGCAATGGCAGTCCCTTTTCACACTGTACATCATCGCTGCGGTGATTGTAGCGGGGGCCGTTTTCGTGATGTTCTTCTACTTCCTCGCGAAGTATCGAAAGAAGCCCGGTGCCCAGGATCCCAAGGACGCCCCCCGCGTCGGCGTTATGGCCGACCGAGGGAATCCCGCCCTGGCCGCGATTTTGACCGCTCTGTTGATCTCCCTGTTCTTCGGACTGACCCTCAACACATTCGCGCTCAACGCATATCTCCAGAACCCGCCGAACGACCCGAATGCTCTCTACGTGGACGTGATCGGGTTCCAGTGGGGCTGGCGATTCGTCTATCCGAACGCCCGGGAACTCATCGGCGAATTCCGGGTTCCGGAGATCAACCGCACGTGCACGCCAGGCGTCCGCGGTTGCTGGAGCGGCACCGTGATCCTGAACATCACGAGCGCGGACGTATTCCACTCGTTCGGGATCCCCGACTTCAAGATCAAGCGGGACGCAATCCCAGGTCGAGTCAACCAAGCTTGGTTTGTGGCCGAGCAATCGGGCATCTTCCCCGAGGCGATCCGTTGCTACGAGCTGTGTGGGACCGGCCACGCGTTGATGATGGCGGACCTGATCATTCAGAGCCCAGACAGCTTCCACGACTGGTACCTCTCGGGGGTTTAGTGGGGCTTCATCATGGTAGACTGGCACCCCTTGAAACGATGGCTTTTCACGACGAACCACAAAGACGTCGGCATCCTGTATCTCTTCACCTCACTCTACTTCTTCGTCGCGGCGGGGCTCCTCGCCCTCACGTTCCGGACGCAACTCGCGTTACCGTCGAACACCTTCCTCCAGCCCGACGAATACAACCAAGCCGTGACGACCCACGGCCTCCTCATGCTCCTCTGGGTCCTCACTCCACTCGGTGCGGCGTTCGCCAACTACTTCGTGCCGATTCAGATCGGCGCACGGGACATGGCGTTCCCCCGGCTGAACGCGCTCAGCTACTGGGTCTACCTCTCCAGCGGCCTGCTCGCCTTGTCGAGCTTCTTCGCCAGCGGCGGGACCGCGGATTGGGGATGGACGACGTACGCCCCGCTCAATACGGTCGAGTTCAGCCCGCAGGTGGGCGGCTCGATGATGGGGCTCGCGCTCATGTTGCTCATGGCATCGAGCATCGTCTCGACCGTCAACTTCCTCGTCACGATCTTCCGCCTTCGCGCCCCCGGGATGTCCCTCATGCGGTTGCCCCTTTTCACATGGGGCTGGATCTTCACGAGCCTCCTGATGCTCTGGGCGTTCCCATCGTTCGTGTCGGCGCTCAGCCTCCTGATCGCGGACCGTGCGTTCGGGACGGTGTTCTTCACCTCGCCTCAGGGAGGCTCCCTCCTCTGGGACCACATGTTCTGGTTCTTCGGACACCCGGAAGTGTACGTCCTCTTATTGCCCGGATTCGCGATCGTTGGAGACCTGTTCTCGACGTTCAGTCGTCGGCCGCTTTATGCGAAGAAGATCATCATTCCGTGCTTCGCCATCGCCAGCATCTTGAGCTTCACCGTATGGGCTCACCACATGTTCATGACGGGCATCTCGCAGAGCCTCCTCGAAGCGTTCAACATCACGACGGAACTCATCTCAATCCCGTTCGCGATCATCGTCCTGGCGTACATCCTCACCCTGCGCGGCGGGTCCATCCGATTCACCACCCCGATGCTCTTCGCGGTCGGATCGCTGGGCCTGTTCATCATCGGCGGCGTGACCGGCGTGTTCAACTCCTCCGTCGCGCTCGACACGGCGTTCCGAGGCACCTTCTGGGTCGTCGGCCATTTCCACTACACGATCGTCGGCGGCGGCTTGACCGGACTCTTCGCCGGGCTCTACTACTGGTTCCCGAAGATCACGGGCCGCATGTACAATGAACGACTCGGGAAGATCCATTTCGTCATCTACATGATCGGGTTCAACCTGCTCTACTTCCCGATGCATCTCCTGTACGACATGCCGCGCCGCATCTTCACGTACGACGCGAGCACCGGATGGGGCCCGCTCAACCTGCTGATCACGATCGGAGGCTTCACGTTCGGTATCTCGCAGCTCATCATGTTTGCGAACCTGCTCTGGAGTGCGCGCCGCGGGCCGCAAGCGAGCCAGGATCCCTGGGGCGGTTACTCCCTTGAGTGGGGCGTCCCGTCTCCACCCCCGGAGTTCAACTTCCCCGAAGGCGTCCCCGTCGTCTCCGCCACGGGCGTCACGTACCGGCCGGTGGCCGCCGCGAATGGCGGGCATGCGATGGCGAACGGCGGCCACGCTTACGGAGGCCACGGCGGCGAGTCCAGCGAGGAACATTGGAGTCGCTGGCCCGTCGTGACGGCCGCCGGCGCCGGCATCGCGCTGTGGGGGGTCCTGATGGGCCTACCCGCGCTCATCCTGGGAACCGTGATTCTTGCCGTCTCCTTCGTCGGTTGGGGCTACGAGTCGCTCCGCGGACGCGAGGCCATCGAGGCCATCGGGGAAAAGTGGCCGTTCGACCGCCTGGAGAACCTCTCCCTCGGGATGTGGCTTTTCATCTTTGGTGAAATCGCGTTTTTCGGGACGCTCTTCGGTGCCTTCGTGTTCCTCCGGATGAACAGCCCGCTGAGCGGATTCGCTTGGCCCCAACCCGGTTCGGTCCACAACATCTTCTTTGGCGGATTCAACACGATCATCTTGCTCACGAGCGGGCTCACGATGGTCTTCGCACTGATGTTCGCACGGCAAGGATCGTATCGTGGACTGCAAGGGTCGCTGGTCGCGACGTTCGCCCTCGGCGCGTTCTTCATGGTGAACAAGGCGTTCGAGTGGAAAGAGCTGTTCGCATCGGGATTCACGTTCTCGACGAACCCCGCGTCGAGCATTTACTATGTCCTGACCGGCGTCCATGGGGCCCATGTGGTCGCGGGCCTGACGGCGCTGACGTACCTCATGGTCAAGGCGCTCAAAGCACGCTCGACCACGGAGGCGGGCGCCTCGGTCGAGATCTTCGGAATCTACTGGGGAATGGTCGATGCGGTCTGGGTCTTCCTGTTCCCCTTGCTCTATCTGCTGTGAGGTGATGGATCGTGATCGATGAGGCGAAGTACGCGGCGGTATACAGCATCCTCATGCTAGGACTCATCGTCGAGATCCTGATCGCGGTCGACCGCAGCGCCCTCGGGGCGTTCGCCGATGCCGGCATCCTGGCGATCGCCGTGCTTCAAGCGCTTTTCATTTTCATGGTGTACATGCATGGGCGTTACGGCCCGCGTCCCGTCGCGGTCTTCGCCGTGATCTCGCTCCTGACCGTCCTTCCCCTGTTCATCGCCTTACTGTACTCCGTGGTGATGCCTCACCACGGTTCGCTTCCATAGGAGATGAGGACGTTGGCAAAGAAGCCGTTGCGTGCCGATGCGGCCGCCGGGATTGGAGCTGGGGTCGTCGGGCTCTTCGTCATCATCGCGATCTGGACGAACCTCGTCTTCCCGGCGCCCGTCGTCGTGGGTGGCGGGGGCGCCGTGCTCACGGACCCCGCGAGCCTCCGAGAGCATGAGTGGGGGTTCAATCAGTTCTCGAAAGGCGGTCCCGAGATCTGTGCGAACCAGACCAGCCTCAACCTGAACGTCACGCTGACCAACACGGGAATCAATTTCCACGGATTCCAAGTTATCCGCGCCGATACGGGCGCCTTCGTCGCGGGCCTGAACAAGACGGACCTATTGGCGCATGGAGAGACCCGCCACATCAACATCGATGTCACCCGCATTGCGCCCGGGAGCTACTACTACATCTGTCCCGTTGCGGGGCACCGCCAGAAAGGAATGATTGCGCCGTTCGTCGTGACGTCCGGGTGCTAGATTCCGTGGACCCGGGTTTCCGGTGAGTTACGGACCGTTTGCGGGCGACGCGGAACGGAGATCCGATTTCTTTGCGTTGTCTGCCCGAACGAGCGAGACGAGCATCGCGATCATCGCGATTTCGACCGCCTTCGAGATGAGCCCGAGCGGATCGACCTCCTCCACCACCCCAATGGGCCAGACGGCCACGGTCCGCGTGAGGACGAAGGCTGCGATGAGGAAGCCCGTGAACAGCAGCCAGATCGGATCGAGTCGTCGCGGGAGGTCGATGAACGCGATCCCCCCGACGATTTGAATCGGGGACACGATCGCAAAGAACGCGGCCTGCGGGGCGGCCCCGAGATGCTGGTTCAGCGCCAAGAGGTGGAGGCCGCCGTCCGCGATGAGCAGGAATCCGACCGCGTATCGTTTGCCGAGGGCCGGGTTCGTCATGAACTCGCGGTAGTTCGCTCCGATCACCCCGACGGTGGAGAATCCGAGTCCCTGGAACATGAGGAAGAGCCACAGGTAGACATCACTCACCCCGTGGCCCGAGCTCTGATCGCCGGCGATCGTCCCGAGCAGGTTGAGCGCCCATGCGACGAGCATGATGAAGACCCCGGAGAGGAGGAACGCGAACTCCGTGGAGATGTGGACGCCGCGGCCCATGCCGGAGACCCCCGAGGCCTTGGGCGGTATTTGGTTCTGCGTCCTCTCCCGTTTCCGGTCCGCCCGGATGCTTGGCCCGAGGATTTATTACACGCCGAGCGGGTCGGGTCATCGTGGGCCGACTCGATGGGCGTGTCGCCCTGGTCACCGGTGGCAGCGGAGGCATCGGTCGCGCGGCGGTCCTCGAGCTCGCGCGAGAGGGCGCCGACGTCGGGGTGCAGTACAACCACGGGAAGGAGGCCGCCGAGGCGACCGTTGGCGCGGTCCGGAAGCTCGGTTCGCGGGGGGTCGCCCTCCAAGCCGACGTCTCGGACGCCGGATCCTGCGAGCGTCTTGTCGCCGACGTCGTGAAAGAATTCGACGGCCTCGACATTGCGGCGTGCTTCGCGGGCCATCCGATCCGGACGGCGGAGTGGTACAAGGGCTACACCGCGCTCACACCGGGCGAGATCCGGGCGCCGCTCGACATCGACCTCCTTGGATCGATCTTCGTCACACAGGCGGCCCTTCCCACCATGGTCGACGCGCGTCGGGGTAGCATCATCTTGGTCGGGTCGACGCCCGCGCTGACGGGCGACACGTTTGGGATTCCGTATCTCGTGGCCAAGGGAGGCGTGTTGGCGTTGGCACGAGCCCTCGCGCAAGTCGTCGGACCCAAAGGCGTTCGCGTGAACGCGCTCGCCCTCGGGAGCATTGAGACGGAAGCGACCAAGCGCGCGACGAAGGCGGCCGACCGGAAAGCGTTGGCCCAGGAACCGGCCTTGCGGCGCTGGGGCACGCCGGAAGAAGTCGCGCGTGTCGTCGCGTTCCTCGCCTCCGACGACGCGTCGTACATCACCGGCCAGACGATCGTCGTCGACGGCGGATACGCCCTACGCTGAAGAGGCTCAGGGCGTCGGAAGGGTCACGCCTTCCAAGAGGAAGGATCCCCGGGTTCCGCACGTGTGACACATGACAAGGAGGGACGCGCTTCCGATCGCGTACTGCTCGCGGACGATCCAATGGCTGCGTCCGCACCGGCACACGAGGCGGACCTCCTCCCGCTGCCCGCGGGCGCGCAGGAACAAGCCGTCCTCCGTGCTCCTCCACCGTTGGACGACCATCCCAAGGCCAGCGTCAATGCGGACGTCGCGGATCGTCGCCATCTCGCGGCGTCAATGGGCTCGCGCCTTAAGCCCCTTTGCGGGTCGCTGGATACGCCACTCGGGTGCCGTGGACGCGCGCGAACGTCGTGAGCCGGTGGTCCTGCGTCTTGCCGGACGCGAGGATGTGAATGACCCGCATGCCACGCGCGACGAGGGCGTCCGAGAGCAGCCAGCGATGGCACTTCCACGGCAACGCTTCCGCGCACATGATGGCCGTCCACCGGTCTCGCGAAACGGCGATGAGTCGATCCAGAGCGGCGGAGAACTCGGGAGTGTCCATGTAGTCCGCGTAGCCTCGAAATCCGCTGTTGTGCCAAGCCGTGTTCGTGCTGTCATGGGACGCCTTGCGGAATCCGCCGAGATCCTCGAAGTGTTCGTAGGCGATGCTCCGGTCCGAGAGGGCCCTCGCGAGTGAGACCTTCGCAGTCCACGGCACTCGTCGGGACCCGGGAAAGTGCCGGACGTCGGCCAGCAACCGAATTCGATATTCTTCGAGGAGGGCGAGGAATTCCTCGAACGATCGGGTCGAATGGCCGATGGTCCAGAGCGTCTGATTCGACCCGCCCAATTCTCCTCGCAAGGCTCTCGCCGTATCCGTCGACGCGTCGCCCAGGTGAAGCTCGCCGGCGATAATCTCTCCGCTGACCTTAAGAGACCCGGACCCGACGCGGTGATTCAGGCGGGCCCATATCGAGCCGGCACCGGCCGGCCCGAACCCCGGGGAACCGTTTCGATTCTCGCCCCCGATAATGGCGAGATGAGCGTGTCGTGTTCAGGTGTGCTGAACCTGACCGCCCGTCCGCATCTTGTGGACGGGCCGCCTAAGTATCGTCCCCATCCTTCCTTCGGTCGAAGGTGTGAACATGGCCCGACCTCTCCGGCGGTTCTTCCAGCTGGCCGTGCCGGCCGTCCTGGTTGTCCTCCTCCTGGCGTCCTCGCTGACGCACGCGTCGGCCACGATTGTCGCGATGGCGAGCGACTCGGCGGTGGGGAAGAACAGCCTCGCGATGTCCGGGAGCCAAGACATCCTCAAGGACGCGCTCGGAAAATACATGGCCGTCTACGCGGACGCCGGCGGAAATCTCTCGGTCGTCTGGGCGAACGGCGATCCCACGCAGTCGGGTGCTTGGAGCTCGCCGGCCAAGTCACCGACGCCCGTCGCGGCGTACCGAAGGCCGGCGGCGGTCTTCACGTCCCCGCTCTCGATGCGAATCATCGCGGAAGGAGGACCCGCAGCGGGGGACCTGGTCGACATGCCGGTGAGCGTGAGCCGTGATCTCGCGGGAAATATCGCGTCGATTTCCTTCGGCTCCCCGACGGTCCTGGCGACCTCCGCCCAGTACGCGTCGGCGATCTCGACCCACGACGGAGGGATCGTCGTCACGTGGAATTCCGCGGTGGCCGGCGTGTCTTCGACCGTGTTCAGCTTCCGATGGACCTTGTTGACCGGTTGGACGAGCGTGTCGGATCCGTTGTCCCGCACGCCGGATACCGTGATCAAGGACACGGCGAACGCAAACAACATTCAAGCCAACATCATCGAGCGGCCCGACAACTTCGCGTTGCTCGTCGTCGGCAACCGAGGCGAGCGATCGAACGACACGACCCTCGTGTTCAACTCCGCCTCGTACGGCGTGCTCGGGTGGGCCTGGGGGGCCCAAAACCTGGCCTACGAGACGGACGCATCGCGCGGTCTCTCCGATGCGACCGACCTCGCTTGGGATCCGGTCCGGTCGGTGGTCGTCGCCACGTACGATATCTCCCGGACGAGTCGGTACGGGATCATCCAGATCGACGCGGCCGGATCGAAAGTCCATGTCGACACTCCGGACCTCAAGCTGACGAACAACGAATGGGGCGTCCTGGAGGTGGATCCGAGCACCGGGGACTACTACCTGTTCACGATGGACACTCCGCTCAGCCCACCCTGGGGCCAGGAGTACGGCAACGTGACGTACACCCGCCGATCGAACGGTGTATGGTCCGCCACCCTGACGCTCATCGACGCGGGGATCGACAACATGGGCATCTCGCCGCTTCGCCCGAGCCTCGGGACCGGAGGCGACGGGGCCCGCGAGATCATCTACGCGAAGGGGAAGACGGCGCCGGCCACGCTCAACTTCGTCCGGTTGAATCCCTGACAACGGCCGGATTCGCCGTTGAACGAATCCGGGCCAGCCCGACCGCTCGGGGATTCAATCGCAACGAGCTCGTCGTCATCCTGTGCCCCGCCGGGGCTGTGCGGTCTCGGCCGCTCGCTACCCGAGGAAGTGCACCAGTTCGGGGTTCAGCTTGGTCGCGTGCGTCCAGTTCAGGCCGTGCGGTGCGCCCTCGACCGCGATTAGCTTGCTCCCTTTCACGAACTCGGCCATGCGGTTTCCGGCGACGGGGAATGGCACAATGCGATCTGCATCTCCGTGAATCACCAGCGTCGGGACGTCGATCTGTTTGAGGTCCTCCCGAAAGTCGGTCGACGAGAACGCCGTGACACAATCCACGGTGCCTTTCGGCGAAGCGCCCGCCGCGATGTTCCAATTCATCTGGACTGCCTGGTCGCTGACCAGCCTGCCGCCGAAGACGTCTACGTTGAAGAAGTCCCGGAGAAACTGGGACAGAAACGCGGGGCGATCAGCGGCGATCGCCGCCTTGATTCCTTCGAATGCGCCCGCGTCGACCCCGCCCGGGTTGTCGGCCGTCTTCAGAAGGAACGGTGTAACGGCGGCCATGAACACTGCCTTGCTCACACCGTCCGATCCGTACTTTCCGAAGTAGCGGGCGACCTCGCCGCCTCCCATCGAGAAGCCGACCAGGGCGAAATCGTGAAGGTCGAGCTTCGTCACGAGCTTGTGCAGGTCCTCGGTGAACGTGTCGTAGTCATATCCGATCGACGGCTTGCTGGATTGGCCAAACCCTCTGCGGTCGTACGTGATGACTCGATGACCTGCGCCCAGGAGGTCCGCGACCTGCCTCTCCCACGCGGCGCCGCTGAGCGGCCATCCGTGAACCAGCACGACGGGCTTCCCCGAGCCATGGTCCTCATAATAGATGTCAATCGGCGCCGAATTTTCCTGACCCACTGTGACGGTGCTCATCTTCTCCTCCTGGTTTTCCGCACGCCGGTACAGCGTATATAATGGGTGTGCACGGGAATCCCGAGGCCCAACGCGCCCGCTTGGATCGGGAGAAGGGAGTGGGCCCGGACGTTCCGACCTCTCTCGGTCGTATCGAACCGCCGGGCATGATGAACCTACTACACTGATCCCGGGGAGCGAGCGCACGGAGTCGTTAGATACTCAAATACATCTGTCGGAGGACGTCCGGTGATACGATGACGGGGAAGTCCCAACTTGGACAGGTCATGATTCGTTCGAGTCACGAGGACCTCTCCGATCCGACGTCGCATCTTCTCATGCCGACCGCCGAGCAGGGTCCGTTCCCGCCGTTCGATCGGTTCGCCGAAACGGTCGCGACGAAACGGATCCAGGTGGGGCTCCATCCTCACTTGGCAGAGGAGGTCGTCGCCTACGTGCTCGATGGATACGTGCACCACGAGGACGGCGGCACGCACACCGTGCTTTCTCCAGGATCCGTGCTCGTCGTCACCGCTCATCAAGAGATCCGTCACGAACTCACGATGCAGCCGTCCCAGGAGGGCGGGAGCGCTCGATGGCTGTCGATTGTGCTGCGTTTGCCCTGGCACACGGAGGCGCCCCCGACCTCGATCCAGATCAAGGATGCGGGAGATGCAACGGAATCACTCGACGGCACGATGCGACGCCCGGTCGTCGGGCCGCTCGCGCGGGCCGAGACGTTCATGCAACTCGAGTGCATGGACATCGAGTTCACCCGGGAGGCGGACGTCTCGATTCCCGTCGATCGCAAGCGACGTGGGCTGGCGTACGTTCTCCGAGGATCCGGGATGATTGAGAAGAAACCGGTCCAGATGGGTCACGGGGCGTTATTCGAAAACGTGTCCAAGATCGCGTTGTACGGATCACCCGGATTCCGGGTGTTCCTCGCGACCGTTCCCATCGTGGAGGGCCGGGACGAGAGCGACACCGAGGCCGCTCCGCAGGATCGAGGAGTCTGAAGGCCCGAGGAGTTCGTCGTCAGCTTCTCGGACCGACGGGCGAAGGCTGGCTCACGAGACCGGGATTGACGTGTCATCCCGTCAGGTGAGACCTCAGCATCCACTCCTGTTTCTCGAGCCCGCGGGCGATCTCGATGTAGACGTCCTGAGTCGGAAGGTCCTCTTCGCTCGCGTCGATGCCCCCTCGAATCTCGGCGATTGCCGCGCTCGCGCGCTCGACGAGCGCTGCCAGGAGGACGTCCTGCCGGTGTTCGTCCAGCGGAAACGGCGAAAGCGTGGTTTCCTTCACCGCCCCCTCGATCGTCCCATGCGACGTGCCGTGAAGCTGAACCGCTCGCTCGGCCACGAGGTCGGCATATTCTCTCGTCTGGTCCGCGAAACGGTCGAACAGTTCATGGAGCTGAGCGAATCCCGGGCCTTGCAGGTTCCAATGGGCCTGTTTGTAGGCCGTCGCCATTGACGTCATGTTCGCCAGATTCAAGTTCAGTCCGCGAACGAGTCGTTCTTGGACGTTTCGGTTCAGTGCCGCTCCCTCCTTGCGTCGCTTCGCGCGTTCCATGAATCCACCCACGGACGGTCGATATGGCTGAACGCGTCATCAGGATTGTGTTCCGTACGGTCGGACCGTCGAGCCGTGACGATCCAGGCTCCGACCTCCTTCGACATCTCCCCCCGGACCAGAGTCAATGAAACGGATACTCCTGCAATTCCCACCACGCTTCAGTCTTGCTCCCCGAGGACTTGGCAGATTCGTAAACCCAAAGGGTTACCCGGCAGTGTACTCTTGGATCGGAGGGACGGACATGGGTTCCGACGGCATCGCGACGAATGGGTGTCGCATCTTCATCCGCGTTGACGACCTGGAAAAGGCGCTTCGGTTCTATCGTGACCTCCTCGGCCATCCCGTGGAGCGCGTCTCGGACCGATGGGCCGATCTGGCCCCGCCCGTGGGTTGACACTGACGCTCGAGGACGAGGGACCGGTTGAGTTCCACGTCGACAACTTCGAGGAGGCGGCTGAGCGAATGGAAACGGCGGGAGTCCCCGTTGAGCGCCGAGACCGGCATGGGGGCAAGGTCCGAGATCCATCGGGGAACGTCCTCGGCCTTCATGACCATCGGGAGTAGCCCACGCGAGGGCCCGAATCCGGAGTGGTCCAAGACTTACTCGGCCACAGGCGGTAGACGACCCAGGCGTACACGCTGACGGCGGTGCTCGCCAATGCGTTCGACGCCGTTCGGAGGTCCCGTCCTCACGTGCACACCCGTCAGTATCGTCGAAGAGGCCGACTGCGCAACCCTGAAATAGAAGCCTCTCGTGTTTGAGGAACCGTCCGATACGCTATGCCCGAACTTCGAAAAGACTACGTCACGGATACCTGGGTCGTCTTCTCCGCAGCACGGGCGCAACGGCCCGGCGCCTTTCGAGGCGGGAACTCGACGACGGACCCGGAGAAGTGCCCCTTCTGCTACGGCCACGAGCACATGACCCCGCCCGAGGTGCTGGCATATCGGAAGGACGGAGTCCCGAACGGCACCGGATGGTGGATCCGCTGCGTCCCGAACAAATACCCGGCGCTGCAGGTCGAGGGAGAGGTCCATCGCCGCGTGAGCCAGCTGTTCCACAGCGTGAACGGCGTCGGGGCGCACGAGATTATCGTCGAGACGCCGGAGCACGAAGACCACCTGTCCATGCAGAGCGAGTTCCAGGTCCAGGAAATCATTACCGCGTACAAGCAGCGGTATCTCGACCTGATCCGCGACAAGCGGTTCAAGTACATCCTGATCTTCAAGAACCACGGCGAGAGGGCGGGCGCTTCGATCTCCCATCCGCACTCGCAACTCATTGCGACGCCGATCGTGCCGCGTCGGATCGTGGAGGAGGTCAATTCCCTCAATAGATTCTACGAGTCGACCGGGGGATCCTGCCTCTATTGCGAAATCGTCGAGACGGAGCTCGAGGAAGAGAAGCGGATCGTCTCGGAAAACGAGTCGTTCGTCTGCCTATCCCCCTATGCGGCCCGGTTCCCGTTCGAAACATGGATCCTGCCGAAGGCCCATGAGATGGCGTTCGAGGACATCGCGGACGACGAGCGGACTCCCTTCGCCCGCATCCTCAAGGACATCCTGGGTCGGATGTTCGGCATCCTCGACGACCCGCCCTTCAACTATTACATTCACACGGCTCCCTGCGATCGGAAGGAGTCAAAGTACCACTGGCATCTCGAGATCACGCCGCGGCTCACGGAGACCGCAGGGTTCGAACGAGGGACCGGCTTCTACATCAATCCCGTCATGCCAGAGGACGCGGCCGCGATCCTGCGGGAGCGGGCGAAGCTCTCAGAGAAACCACAGTGAGTTGTGCGAGTTCTGAAGCCTCATCAGGTCGCCGCGCTGACCCGCGCACGCACTTTCTCGTACAGGGCAACGTACTGGCGGGCCGATGCGTTCCACGACAAATCGGTTGACATGGCGCGTTGGACGATCGACTTCCACCCCCGTCCGACGTGATAGCACCCGACGGCTCGCAGAACCGCCTCGAGGAGGGCGTCGGGAGTGTACTCGCGAAACGCGAATCCGTTCCCCTTGGAAGGGTCCCCTGTCACGTCGACGACGGTGTCGGCCAGGCCGCCCGTGGAACGGACAATCGGGATCGTGCCGTAGCGGAGGCTGATCATCTGTCCCAGACCACACGGCTCGAACTTCGAGGGCATCAGGAAGAAATCGGAACCTGCGTAGATCCGATGCGCGAGGGCCTCGTCATATTTCAGCCAGACCATCAAGTCGCTCCGTATTCGGGCGAGCTCGGACACCGGTTCTTCGTACTTCTTCTCCCCCGTGCCAAGGAGGACGAACTGGACTCCCTGGTCCAGGATCTTCGGAAGCGCCTCGATCAGGATGTCGAACCCTTTCTGCGCCGTGACCCTCGAGACGTATCCGATCAAAGGCGCTTTCGCATCCTCGCGGAGGCTCGCCTCCTTCTGAAGGGCAGTCTTGTTCGATCGCTTTCTCTCCAGGGTGGATCTCGAGTACTTCTGGGTCAGGAACGAATCCTTCGCAGGATTCCATACGTCGTAGTCGATGCCGTTTAGAATTCCGGAGAGCTTCGAGCCGCGGGAGCGGAGGAGGCCGTCGAGTCGTTCTCCGAATTCCGCCGTCTGGATTTCCCTTGCATACGTCGGGCTGACCGTGTTCACGAAGTCCGCGGAGACGATCCCGGCCTTCATGAAATTTAATTGACCGTAAAACTCGGCTCCACCGGGGCCCCACAGGTCGCCGGGCAGTCCTAGCCACTCGAACAGCTCGCGGGAAAACAAGCCTTGATGGAGGAGATTGTGGATTGTAAGGACGGTTCCGATCCGCCGGAACCTGGCATCTCCTGCCGACTTCGAACGAAGGAATGCGGGAACCAGGGCCGAATGCCAGTCGTTCACGTGAATGATGTCGGGCCAGAAATCCGCGGCCGGGAGCATGTCCAGGATGGCCTTGCAAAAGAATCCGAACCGTTTCCCGTCGTCGTCATACTCATAGACCTTCGGACGATCGTAGAGGTCCGGTTTGTCCACGAGATAGACCGGGACGCCTCCGATCCGCGCCATTCGGAGGCCGGCCTCCTCGCCCGCGGCCCCGAGGTCGACGGGGAAGCGGGCTAGGTCTTCGAGAGAGTCCTTGATCATTCCGTATCGAGGAAGGACGATTCGCACATCGTGGCCGAGGGCCTTCAGGGCTTTCGGCAAACTTCCCGCGACATCTCCAAGGCCGCCCACCTTGGCCAAGGGATAGGCCTCGGCCGAGGCGAAAAGAATCTTCATCGAATGCCCGGAGAGGACGCGACGGTCCTTACTTAAACCTGTTTCCGTGCATCCTCGTCCGAGCCCCGTACCCCGATGCCGGGCCTAGCCTGACCGGCCGGGGTACTTGCGAAGGGTTTTTCCTTGGATATCCATGCAGAGGGCCGTGTCGCCCACTCCCCGCGGTACTCTCCTGCTCGTGCTTCACACGCACCTACCATGGGTTCTCGGTCATGGTCGCTGGCCCCACGGGGAATCGTGGCTCTACGAAGCCGCGGCGGAGTGCTACCTTCCGCTCCTCCGGCTTCTGGATCGCCTCGAGGCCGAGGATCGCAAGGGGTCCGTCACGATCGGCGTGACCCCCGTCCTCGCCGAGATGCTGTCGACACCGCGGTTCCGCGACGGGTTCCTGGCGTACCTGGAGGAACGGGCAAGTCGCGCG
>VBLR01000021.1 GCA_005878665.1 Methanobacteriota archaeon
ACCGCGAGATTGGCTCCGGGGCCGGCGACAAATCCTTCCTCATCAAGGTCACGTTTGATCTGGTGGGGAAGCAGACTCGCATGACGGTCACGGTGACCGGGCTTGCGCCGGCTACCAGGAAATGGCCGCGAGACGATGGAACGCAGGCTTCGACAAGCTCGAGAGGGTTCTCAAGTCGTGAATGCTGCGATCACGAGGACGTCTGACCGGCGCAATCCATATGCGGGAGGCCGTGAATTCGCGCATCGCGCGGACGGACGCCATGGGGCGCCAGCTGACAAACGGGGGGCGATTGTCAATGAGACTCGCGAAAAAGATGAACCTGAAGGACGGGATGAAGGTCCGCGTCGTCGCGAGGCCGCCCGGCGTGGATCTCGACGACGTTGAGGTCACCTCATCCGCAAAGGCCGACGCCATCCTCGTCTTCGTCAGGACGCTCGCAGACGTGGACAAGCGATGCGCTCCGGCGGTGGAAGCGGCGAAGCAGGATCGCCTCGCGTGGATCGCGTACCCCAAGGCGAAGCAATTGGGGACGGACCTGAATCGAGACATTCTCTGGCGGCACCTCCTGAAGGAGCACATCCAGGGCGTCCGTCAAATCCCGATCGACAACGTGTGGAGCGCGATGCGCTTCCGGCCGGAGAAGTGACGCGAGGTCTCGCCTCAACGGGCAGAATCGGCATGGCGGATGGACCTCGATCAGACGGAATCGGAAAGTCGAGACAAACGGCCACTGAACGACGATGAACGGACGGAGACCCCCTGCGAGGGCAACACTCATATAGAAGTCCTATCATAGGCCCGACGGGAATTCTCATGATGGGCGGTCAGCAGATCATCATCCTGAAGGAAGGGACCGAACGCGAGAAGGGGAAAGGGGCGGTGTTCAACAACATCGCCGCGGCTCGCGCGGTGGCCGACGCGGTCAAGTCGACCCTCGGCCCGAAAGGCATGGACAAGATGCTCGTGGACTCCCTCGGCGACGTGACGATCACGAACGACGGGGTCACGATTCTGAAGGAAATCGAGATCGAACATCCGACGGCGAAGATGCTCGTCGAGGTCGCGAAGACCCAGGACGACGAGGTCGGCGACGGCACAACGAGCGCCGTGATCCTCGCTGGGGAGCTCCTGAAAGAGGCGGAGAGCCTCATCGAACAGGAGGTCCACCCGACGATTATCGTGAACGGGTACCGCATGGCCGCCGCGGAGGCGGTCCGACACCTTCGCGAACTCGCCTTTGCGGTGAAGCGAAATGACAAGGACACGCTCCGGTCGATCGCCCGGACCGCGATGTCCGGTCGCAGCGTGGGGACGAACGCGGACTTCCTGGCCCAGATTGCCGTCGACGCCGTCCAGGCCATCGTCGAGGAAGTCGCGGGCGAGACCCGCGCGGACGTCGACAACATCCTGGTGCAGAAGAAGCACGGCGGCAACCTCACGGACACGACCCTTATCGACGGGATCGTCCTCGACAAGGAGCGGGTCCACCCGCGGATGGCGAAGTTCGTCCGCGACGCGAAGATCGCGCTCATCAACCGAGCCCTCGAGGTCAAGAAGACCGAAGTGAACGAGGAAATCCGGATCCGCGATCCGGCGAAGCTCCAGATGTTCCTCGATGAAGAGGAGAAGACCCTGCGGACGATGGTCGAGAAGATCAAAGCGTCCGGCGCAAACGTGCTCCTGGGCCAGAAGGGGATCGACGACGTCGCCCAGCATTTCCTCGCGAAAGAAGGCATCTACGCGGTTCGTCGCGTGAAGGAGAGCGACATGAAGAAACTCGCGAAGGCGACCGGCGCCCGGATCGTCACGAACCTGGACGACCTGACGGCCAAAGAACTGGGCCGTGCGGAGCTCGTCGAAGAGCGAAAGGTCGGCACGGACGACATGACGTTCGTCACCGGTTGCAAGAACGCACGCGCGGTCTCGATCCTGATCCGCGGCGGCACCGAGCATGTGGTCGATGAGGTCGAGCGGATCCTGCACGATGCCCTCCGCGTCGTGTCCGCGGCGATCGAGGACGGCAAGGCGATCCCGGGCGGCGGATCGGCGGAGATCGAGCTTTCCCTCGCCCTCCAGAGCTACGCCGCATCGGTCGGCGGGCGGGAGCAGCTCGCCATCGAGGCATTCGCCGGGGCGCTCGAGGTCATCCCACGGGCCCTCGGCGAGAATGCGGGCCTCGATCCGATCGACGTCCTGATCAAACTTCGGGCCGCCCACGGGAAGAAGGGCGGAAAGGCGATGGGCGTCGACGTTACGAGCGGCGAACCGCTCGACATGCTGAAAGCCAACGTCGTCGAGCCGCTCCGCGTGAAGATCCAGGAGATCGACTCGGCCGCGGAGGTCGCGAGCATGATCCTTCGAATCGACGACGTCATCGCCTCGAAGAAGACACCGCCACCGCCCCCGGGAGCCGGTGAACACGGTCACGGCGGCGGGATGGGCGGAATGGGTGGCATGGGCGGGATGCCCGGCATGGGGATGTAGGGCCTCAGCCGTCCGGCGGCGATCCGCCCGCGAGGCGTTCGGTGACCATCTTGCGCAACGCCTGAGCCTCGGCGCCGTCCCGCGATGCCGACGACTCCACAATCTCGGTCCATTCCGAGCCGCCCTCGGCACCGGCCGGATGTCGAGTGACCTCGATCCGGAACCGAGCCTGGACTCCCTCCGCCGTCACGACCCGAGGGGGGTGGTCGGACCGAGACTTCACGATGTCCACGCGGGGCGTCCGCCCAGATGCCTCGAACGCCTCTCGCACGGCCTTCACGGCCTCATCGACCGATCGGCGCGAGTAGACGCTGAAGCTCGCGGCTCCGCGCCGTGCGAGACGCGGGAGGAACACGAGGACGGAGAAGACGAGCAGGAACGTGGCGATCGCGAGCAAGGCCACGCCGCCGTTGGCGGCGTCACTCCCGACGACCGTCACGGCGAGGACCCCGATCGCCAGCAAGACGATCGCCAGCGCGAGGAAGGCGAAGGCGATCCGGCCGTCGTTCGAATAGGCCCATTCCGTCTCTCGGACCGCCACCTACGCGCCCTCCACGAGGAGCGCACCGAACTTCCCGCGGGACACATCGAGCCCGAAGTTCGTACGCTTCACGTAGCAATCGAGGGCGCGGACCGTGGTCCCTACCGCGACCTTCCCCCGTTCGACGAGCCCGACGTCGTCGTCCCAGAGGGCAAACCGGCACGATCCGCTCTCGTCCCGTAGCTCGAGGTTCGTGACCCTCCCCTCGGTGCCGTCCTGGCGGGTGAACGTGCGGACCGGCGAAATCGCGACGACGGTCGCCCGGAGGTTTGCCTCCATGCCCTCTTCGAGGTCGGCGACCCGCGCGAACGACGCGACGCTCCGCCCGAGCCGCTCGACCACGACCATCGCGGCGGTGTCTCGGTCGAGCAGCCCTCCCCATTCCTCGATGACGGAATCGAGACGGGCCTCGAACGCCTCGGAGCTGAGCAGATCCCGCACTTTTTCGTAGTGGGACCGGCGCACGGCCGTTCAACGCGGGGTGCACACAAAAGGTTTGCTCCGCATACATTGTCCGGAGGACGTATGCCTAACATTCCTGACCCCCGGCGGACCTGTGTCGTCGCATGACGGTGTCCGAAATCTCCGCGCCGCGGTTGCCGTTCCTCGACGGGTTGGGCAAGACCCAAGGCTACAACGTCGTGACGGAAGGAGAGCGGGTGACGGTCTCGTTCGAGCCGTGGGCGCTCGAGCAAGTCGACCCGTTCGACATCCCGTGCCTCCGGCTCGAATTCCGGCAAGTCGACGGACGCATCGTCCTCGAGCGCTTCACGATCGAGAATGACGGGGAAGACCAGGTCGTCAACCTAGAGGCCGCCCGCGATGCTCTCCAGGCTTGGATGGACTCGATGGCGGACTAACGAATCCTGCTTTCAGATTCCCCCGCCCGTGGGCTGTCCCGCCAGTGGAACCGAGTTCACGCCTGAGGAACGAGCCGGGCCCCGATCGTCGTCCGAAGCCGATCGAGCGATACGCGGTCGGGCGATCGGGGTATCAGGAGAACGGTGGTCGACGCATCGACCGGCGACCGGAAGATGCCGATGAAACAGAGTGGCTCCGCGACACGGAAGATGGGATTGCACCCCCGAAAGAGTCCTCCGCGGCCAACATCGGCGGGGGATGCCGGCATCGGGTTCCGGTCGCGAATGGCTTCGCGCACGGCGTCGGCGACGCGCGTCGGCTCCTGCCGAACCTGAAGGGCCCACACCGGGCGAGTCCGCATTCCGACCGCGAGCCAGCCGAGGGGGAAGAACGCGGCGAGGGCGAGAAGGACCACGACGAATTCAGGTTGATCCAGCTGCCAGGAGAGAACGCTGCCCAACCAAAGTCCTCCGGACAGGACGAAGAACAGGAGCACGGAGCTCCCCGCCGCCCGCCGGGTCCATCCAGGCCGAGCGGCGCCCTGCCCCGCGGACATCCGTAGGCCTCACTTGAGTCGGATCGTCTCGAGGTTCATCGGCGCCCGCGTCTCGAGGCCGAACTTCTTGTACAGGCCGGACGCGAGGTCGGAGCACTTGAACTCCTCGCCGTGGTTCACGATGACCCGTTCCGGCCGCGGCTCCATCGTGCCGACGTAGTTAAGGAGTTGCAGCCGGTCCGAATGGCCCGAGAAGCCGTCGACCGTCTCGACGTCCATCTTGATCGGCAGGGTCAGTGGTTGCCCGCGGTCCGTCAACGTGACCTCCCGCGCCTCCCGCTGAATGCGCCTACCCAGCGACCCCTCCGATTGGAAGCCGACGAACACGAGGGCGTGGAGCGGGTTATCGGCCCAACCTTTGAAGTACTCGAGGATGGGCCCGCCGGACATCATGCCCGACGTCGCCAGGACGATGCACGGCTCGACGTCGTCGATGATGTTCGCCCGCATGTCCGCGGTCTCGACCCTCTTGAAGGTCGGAGAGAGAAACGGATTCTCGCCGGTCTGGAAAATCTGCGTCCGGAGCTGGCTGTTCAGGTATTCCGGGTACGCGGTGTGAATCGCGGTCGCCTCCCAGATCATGCCGTCCAGATAGATCGGCACCTCCGGGATCTGGTGGTTCCGGATCGCGTCCTCGAGGACGAGCATGACCTCTTGGGACCGGCCGACCGCGAAGACCGGCACCAGGATCTTTCCGCCGCGGGTCAGGACCCGACGTAAGATTTCCTTGAGTTGCTGCGCGGCCTCGTGCCGCGACGGCTGGATGTCGTGGTATCCGCCGTACGTCGACTCGAGGACGAGCGTCTCCAGCCGCGGGAACTTGTTGACCGCCGGGTTGAAGAGCCACGTCTTCTCGAACTTGATGTCTCCCGACATCGCGACGTTGTACAGGCCGTCCCCGATGTGGAAGTGCGCGACCCCGGAGCCGAGGATGTGGCCCGCATTCTGGAACGTGAGCCGGACGTCCGGGGCGATGTCCGTCGTCTCGCCGTACTTGAGCGGAATCGTGTTCGCAACAGCTTTCCGGATGTGGCTCGAGTCGTACGCGGACTTGCGGGCCTCGCCCATCGCGACCTTGATGAAATCGAGCTGGAGGAGTGACATCAGATCGCGCGTGGGCGCGGTCGTGTAAATCGGCCCTTCGTAGCCATACTTGAACAGAGCCGGAACGAGGCCGGAATGGTCCAGGTGAGCGTGTGTGATGACGACCGCATCGATCGAGCTCAGGGGCGTGACCTCTGGGGCGTTCAGGTACGGAGAGCCGTTGTCTTCCGAGATCAGGACGCCACAGTCAATGAGCACCTTCGATTCGCGGGTACTCAGCAAGGCCGCGGACCGCCCGACCTGACGGAATCCGCCGAGGGCGGTAATTCGAACGTAGTTCTCTCCGGCCGGCACCTCGCGTGCGAGGCGACGTCCGACCTGCTTGAGGAACGCCTGTCGCTCGTCGTTGATCGTCCGGAGATACTGGCGGATCTCCTCGACGGTCTTCGACGGAATGGGGGGCGTCCGGACGACCTTTGGGGCCCACCCGATCTTTTTCTTGACCTCGTTGAGAATCGAACCGTGGCGACCAATGACCATTCCCGGCGAGAGGGCCTCGATCGTCACCTCGCCCGTCTCCGTCTCGAAATAGATCCCGGTAATCTGCGCCTCCGGCGGGATGACCTCGCGGATGACCTTCTCCGCTTCCTCCGGCGTCGCGAGCAGTGACGGGTCGGGCCGGACGACGATCCGGCGCCGCAGCTGCTGGGCGATCTGTCGCACGAGGTCGTTGGACTCTGCGAAGACCTCCATGTTCTTCGTGTAGATCACGATCGTGGGGCCTTCGAAGTCGACCTGCGTGATTTCCACGTGGTCAGGGACCACTTTCTTCACGACGCTTCGCGCGTCGTTCAGAATGTCCTCGATGGTCATCGGACATCACTTTGGCCGGAGCCGCTTGCGGGACTCAGGCCAGTTTCATACTCGTCTTGCGCTTCTCGACTTCTTTGTCGTCGAGCATCTTGAAACCGTCTTTCGAGATGAGGGCCACATCGATTCCTTCGCCGGAGACCGCATCGCGTTTCATCGCGGCGGTCACGGCGCGGATCGCAAGGTTCGCGCCCTCGTCGAGCGTCATGTCGTCCTTGAAGTGGTCTTCGAGGACTCCGTACACATATGGACTCCCGGAACCGCTGGAGACGAACTTGTCAGGCAAGGATCCGCCCGCCGCATCGAGCGAGTAGACGTGCCCGCCGGCCCGGTCCCAGCCACCGATGACGAGTTGGACCCAGTACGGATAAAAGCGGCTGCCGCTGAGGATGTTCGCCGTCAGGGTGGCGCACGCCTCCACGGGCATCGCGATGCCTCGCTTCAGCTTGTACAGCTCGACTTCGGCGGTGATGTATCGAGCGAGGACCTGCAAATCCCCGACGAGACCTGCGGTCGTGAGCCCGATGTTGTCGTCGAGTCGATACACCTTCTTCGTTCGCTTGTGGGCGATCAGGGTCCCGGCGGTCGCGCGGCGGTCTGCCGCGAGGACGACGCCATCTTTGCAGACGAGGCCCAGCGTCGTGGTGCCGGTCTCGACTTCTCTGGAAACCGTTGCCATTCGTACACTCCCGTTCAAAAGGGTGTCAAAAACGACAGCCGAAGCATACGGCCGGCAGTATTTAAAAATTACTCTTTCTATCTCGAATCCGAGATAAAACGCGACCGGACTCGCTCGGTCTGGCGGAGTGTGATTCCTGAGACGTCGATCGGGGACGGAAGGAACCCTCAACGGCCTTACATCGGCCTGTAGAGGGCCCACCAGACCGCGACGATGACGATCACGATGACCACGACGGCGACTCCGACGTAGAGGTACATCTTCTTCTTGCCTTTCTTCTCGCCGCCGAGACCCAGACCCGCGACATCGTACGACATGTCGGACCTCGACCGCCGAAGCTGCGGACTCGTAATAAGGATTTCGTCATCCGGTAGACGACGAGCCGATGTTCAGCAGAAGGCGCTGCACGCCGGCGGCAGGTCTCAGCTGAACCGCATATGCAATCTTCTCTTTGGGAAGTGCGACATTCGCGGCACTCACGTACACGGTGACCCCATCGCCTTCGTTCTCCGTCCGCAAGATCTCATCCCTCGGAATCGAGATCATCTCCCGCCCTTCCTGGTCCTCGAAGAAGTAGCGGACGGCACTCGGCATCGCGCGCAGCTTCACGAGGAAGAAACCAGGATCGTCCGGGTCGCGGTGGGCCGGGGTCGCAAAGAAGAGCAATCCCGCCTCGTGGCGGAATAAGTGGCCCTCGACGGGGCGGAGCAGCGGCACTCGCTTCCCATCGTGATCCATCGACACTTCCGCGGTCGCGTCGGCTTCGTCGAGCACTCGATACGAGGCCGAGCCAGCACCCGCGACCTGGGAGAAGGTGACGCGTGAACCCTCTTGTGCCGCCGCCACCTCGACCCGCACCCGCAACCGCAGCGTCGCGAAGTTCAGATCGTAAATGCGATCCTCCACGTCCACGTAGCCGAGGATCATCCGCCGCCTCAGACGCCGAAGCCTTTCCGGAATTGTTCCGCGATCTCACCGAGCTCGACCTGTGAGAACGTCTCGAAATCCGAGACGGCGGAATATTCGGCGAGCTGTTCTTCGCGGTAAATGTTCGGCAGCGCCGAGGCGACGGTCTCCTCCGAGAGGATGAATTTCAGAGCGGCTTGCGAAAGAGTCATCCCCTTTCCTTCATAGATCCAACGGAGATTCGTCGCTTGTTTGCGGGCCCGTTCGATCCACGCCGCGTCCTTCGTCTGGAGATCGCCGTCCGCCGGGAACGACGTCGCGTTGGCATCGGACTCGAGTACGCCGCCCGCGTGGGGCGCGCGGATGACCATCCCCTGGTTGATCTCGAGGGCCACGGGGAAGAACTTGCGGCCCGGTTCTTCCTCGAGAATGTTGTAGTACGCCTGTATGCAGCCGAGGTCGTGCTTCCGCATCGCCGCCCGTCCCTCTTCGAGGCCCCCGGGGCCCGGGCCGAGGGCGATTCCGTAGTAACGGATCTTGCCCTCCCCCTTCAACGCCTCGAGGGTCTGCCAGACGGCGGCATTCGCGACCGTCGGTGCATCGGGATAGTGCAACTGGAGCACGTCGACGTACGAGGAGCCCAAGCGTTCGAGGGTCCCCTCCAACGACTTCCGGATCGACGGCGGGGAGAAATCGGTTCCCGTCGGCGAGCGTCCTACCTTGCTCGAGACAATCACGAGTTCCCTCTTGTCGCCGAACGCCTGTCCGATCAGGCGTTCCCCTCGGCCGCCTCCGTCCGTCGGTGAGACGTCGAAGTAATTGATCCCTGCGTCGTACGCCTTGTGCAACAAGTCGACGGCTTGATCGTCGGTGAACGAACCCCAGCGGCCGGAGGCAAGTGTCCACACGCCGAATCCGACTTCGGACACTTCGAGTTCGCTCTTCCCCATCGGCCGGTAGTTGACCACGACGTTCCTCCGCGCCCGCAAAGGGGGCGGGCGTATTTGACCGCAACGCCCTCGGCGGCTACCGCCAAGACACGTAGAGGAGGGTCGCGAAGCCGACGAGCTCGGCCGCGTTCAGGGCGAGCATCGGCACTGCAACCCCGGCGCCGGCCCACTCGCTCATCGCTACGTAGAAGTACATCGCCGCGAGGTTCTCGACCAGGAAGAGGGCGGCGAAGACGATGAGGCCTGCGGAGAACGGAGATCGGAGCCCGCGGTAGTTGCCGACGTAGATGTACAGGAGGCCGATCAGGACCGCGATGCTAGCCCCGGCGAGGACCAGGTCGATCATCCAAAATGTCCCAAACGCCACGCTATCACCGTGAGACGCGGGTCCGCTCCATATCTACTTTTCCCCCAGTCGCGGCTCGATGCGCCGCCAGATTTCCAAGAAGTCTTCGAAGTGGACTTGCAACCGGGGCGACAGAGAGTAGAGCGTCCCGTAGCTCTCATTCCCCAGGGTCATCACGCAATCGTTTTCTCGCAAAACATCAAGGTGATGGCGAATCGTCTTGTAGTCCAAAGCGAGTCGGGTGGCCAGGTCGTTTGCGTTGTATGGCCGGTCGTGGAGCGTCCATAAGATGCGGGCGCGGTTGATGCCGCCGCGGGTCCCCGCGATGAGGTACCACAACCGTTTGTCCATGAAGCGGCGCCCCCAACCGTCTTGCGGTAATCTAGGTTGCGAGACGTCCATCGAAGACCCCATCCGCGAACGTTCTAATATTACTATCCCAATAGTCAAACTATTGGCCTCCATCCCGCCGGACCATCGCTGGGAGCGGAAGGCGAAAGGATGGTTTCTGGAGTTCCGCCTCATCCCCGTCCTCTTGTGGTCGTACACCGCGGTCGTCCTTGGGACCGCGGTCGCGTACGTGGCGTCCGGCTCGCTGAACCCGCTGTGGTTTGTCGTCGCGCTCGGCCTGGGTGCTCTGATCCAAGGATGGGAGACCCATGCGATCAACGAAATCTACGACTGGAGGAGCGGGACCGATCAGGCAGACGGAGGACGCGCCTTGTCCGGCGGCAGCCACGTCCGGAACCTCGGCCTTCTCGGGGAACGCGATCTTTGGTGGATCTTCGCGATCTCGAGCGTCGCCGTCGCCGTGCTCACGGTCTGGGTGGTCATCGAGCGCGCCCTTTGGCTCGCCTTCCTGATCGTCGCCGGCTACGGTCTTGGGCTCGCATACACGGCGCCGCCGGTGTCGACGTCGTACCGTCCCTTCGCCGGCGAGTGGTTAGGCGGTTTTCCCGGGGTCCTCCTCTCCGGGCTCGGCGCGTACGCGATCCAGACGCTCTCGATTTCGCTCGTCGCCACGACGGCCCTCGTCGCTCACGCCCTCGTCTGCACTGCGATGCTCGTCGTGCACCACTATCTCGATGAGCCGATGGACGCCGGGGCGACGCCACCGAAGCGGACCACGGTTGTGGCCCTCGGCTACACGAACGCGAGGCGATACGCGGGCATCATGGCCGGCATCGCGGCTGCGCTCTACGCGATCATCGGGGCCATCGTCCATCCCGCATTTTTCCTGGGGGCGATTTTCACCGTGCCCGCCGCGTGGATCCACTTCCACATCGAACCGACGGACCTGAGATCGGTGACCCGGAACGAACTGCGCGTCATCCAGCTCGGGGTCGCGGCGGGCCTTGCGACCGCGGTAGGCCTCGCGCCCCCGCTATGGCCTCTGCTCCCGATTGCCGCGCTTGGATACTTTGCGCACCTCGCCGTCGCCGCGCCGCCCCCGGAGTTGGCCCGTGCGTGGCGAAAGGTTCCCGTGACGAATTCTGATTCGCGTCGATCCTGAAGGGGCGCGGAAGACGGAAATACATCCGGTCCGGTCCAGACACCGTGCATCGCATCGGCCTCGTCGTGAACCCGATTGCGGGGATGGGGGGCCGCGTCGGCCTGAAGGGGACGGACGGCGTGGCGAACGAAGCTCAAGCGGCCGGTGCGGAGCCAATCGCAGGTCCCCGGGCGTCCATCTTCGCACGGACGTTCGTTGAGCTCTCGAAACCGGACGCGGGCCTTCGCGTGCGGTGGATCACATGCGGGGGCGCAATGGGGGCCGACCCCCTTCGAGCGGCCGGCGCAGGCGCGGAGACGATCGAGGTGGTCTATACGCCTGAGGAGCGAACGACCGCGGCCGACACACGGACGGCGGTGGAGGCCAGCATCAACGGAGGCGCCGAACTCCTCCTGTTCTGCGGCGGCGATGGAACCGCGCGAGACGTCGCCGAAGCGGCGCAGGATCGGATCCCCATCTTGGGAATTCCCGCGGGAGTGAAGATGCATTCCGGTCTCTTCGCGGTCTCGCCCCCGGCCGCGGCACGGATCCTGGTGGGGTACTTGCGAGGACAACTCCGCATCGGTACCGCGGAGATCCTCGACCTCGATGAAGTGGCCTACCGCGAGGGCGAATGGAAAATCCGGTTGTTCTCTACCGCGAAGACCCTGGTCGAACCGAACCTCGTCGCGGGAGGGAAGGTCATGATCGACGAGGTGAGCGAAGACGCCATCCGCGGGGAACTCGCCGTGCATTTCTCGGAACTCTTCGAGAACGAACCGCACACCCTGTTCCTGCTGGGTCCGGGCTCGACGCTCAGTTCGATCGCGACGGCAATTGGGATCGACAAGACGCTGCTCGGCGTGGACGCGGTCGTCGGCGGCCAGGCCATTGCAAAGAATTTGAACGAGAGGGGAATCCTCGATCTCCTGGACCGTTACCCGGAGGCGAAGCTCGTGGTGAGCCCGGTCGGGGCCCAAGGCTTCATCCTGGGCCGTGGGAACCTCGAGGTGAGCCCCGAAGTCCTCCGACGAATCGGGACGAAGAACGTGATCGTGGTGGCGACCCCCGCGAAACTCGCGATGACGCCGGTCCTCCGCGTCGACACGGGCGATCCCACCCTGGACGAGGAGTTCCACAAACGAGAGTACCTGTTCGTGCTCATCGGTTACCGGACCTCGAAACTCCACCCGATTCAACGGTGGGCATCGTGACGACGCCGGCGGTTGCAGGGCGAGCGATCGAATGATACAAAGTTGAAATACCGCAAGCCCATGCGCGAGACCGCGGACGGGGACCCGGTCATGACGTCAACGATGAAAGCCGCGGTGAAGCTCGAACCGGCACCGAACAGCACGGAACTCCGGAACATCCCGATCCCCGAACCGTCCAATCAGGAAGTCCTGATCCGCGTGGACATCGCGTCGATTTGCGGCACCGACGTCCACATCTACGATTGGGACGCGTGGGCTGCCCGACGGATCAAGGTGCCGTTGGTCCAGGGTCACGAATTCGCCGGACACATCGAGAAACTGGGGTCCGGCGTCACGGGCCTCCGAAAAGGCGACTACGTCAGCGCGGAGGGCCACATCGCATGCGGCCGGTGCTACATGTGTCGCACGGGGAACGCCCACGTGTGCAAGAACGTCTCGATCCTGGGAATCGATCGCGCGGGGTCGTTCGCGCAATACATGACCGTCCCCGCGTCGAACGTCATCGTGAACGACGACGACCTACCGCTCGATCTCGCCACGATGCAGGATCCGCTCGGCAACGCCGTCTATACGGTCACGAACGCGAATGTCCCCGGGAA
>VBLR01000022.1 GCA_005878665.1 Methanobacteriota archaeon
TGGGCGTCGATGGTGACCCGCGGCTCAACGACTTCTACCTCGGGAGCTGCGCACCGGGCGGCTATGCCTGGGTGTTTTGGAAAGACCGGGACGTCGCGAACGTGGGCATCGGGGTGAACCTCTCGAAGATTCGGGAGCGCGCGGACGCCAAGAAGTATCTCGACCGGTTGATCGAGCGGACTCCCGGCCTCGCTCGCGGGGAGATCGTCGAGGAGGTCGCGGGCGCGGTCAGCGTATCGATGCCCCTCGACCGGACCGTCGCTCCCGGGGTCATGCTGGCGGGCGATGCGGCCCGCTTGATCGATCCGCTCACGGGAGGGGGGATCTTGAACGGTTGCCTGTCCGGGCGGTATGCGGGAGAGGTCGCAGCCGACGCCATCGAAGGCGGGGCGACCGAAGAAGTCCTCCGAGCCTATGATACGAAGTGGCGGGCGCGGATGGAAGAGGAACTCGCACGGCACTACCTGATCAAAGAACGCCTCATCCGGGTCGATGACGAGACAATCAACAAAGTCCTCCGAGCGGTCTCCGAAATCGGCGTCGAACAGCTCTCCACGCCGGCCGTGCTCGACGCGATTCGCACGAAGTATCCCGAGGTCCTCAAAGAGTTCGACGGCCTCTTGTGAGCTCGCTGCGACATTCCGGGATGACGGGTGATTAGTCCTTCGACAGATCTTCGCCGCCTTCGAAGACCTGCTGGACCTGGCTGTATATTTCTTCGAAACCGAACGTCAGCTCGGAAGAGACCGGGTGGACGCGACGATAGACGCCGATCGACTCCATGCTCTTCAAGAACTCGACATCGAGGAGCGTCTTCGGTGTGGCGGCTTCCTCGAAGAGCGCTTCGTATAGCGCGAACGGGTCGAGCGACCACTTGACGATTCGTTCGAGCTCCGGCTCCGGGAGGAGATCCGCCTTGCTCAGGACATTGATGAAAGGCAATCCGTGTCGGAACTGGACCGTCGCGTTCAGGAGGACGGACGAAATGAAGCCGCTCGGGCTCTTGACGAGCGCCGGATCGTTGAGATAGACGAGTGCGGAGTCCTCGCGGCCGAATGCGTCGATCAGGACCGGACCGGAAGCGCGGAACGTGAAGAGCTCAATCTGGCCAGGGGTGTCGATGAGGGCGTAGTTCGTCTCAAAGGTCTCCAAGACGTCCGCGAGCTCCTTGGCGTTCATCGCGGCCATGTCCGCCGCGGCGACCTGGGCGCCGTTCGGCCCGAGGCCTTGTTCCGCCATGACCTCCTCCAAGTTCACGTAGTCCCGCACGTCGAGGTCGGGAGAGTATAGCAATGCCTCCGCTCCCGGATCGAGATTCACCGTGACGCAGTCGAGGCCTTGCGAGTTCATCCACAGCTGGAACGCGTAGACCATCGTGGACTTCCCCGATCCGGCGGTGCCGAGGAAGTAAAGGTTGCGGGCCATTGCCTGTGCGTAAATGGTCGTGTCAAATGAAGGTTCGCGGGGCTCACTCATTCATGACCCGGTTGCACAGCCCGCCAACCCGGGCATACGACGGTGAAGGAACTTGAACCACGGGAACGGTAGCGAGACGTTATCATATCGGATAAAGAGAGCTCCGGTCTGGAATGCTTCGAGCAGACGGAGGCATCAGGCAGCTTCGTGGACCTCCATCGGCGTTAGAGACGGTCCCGAAGGGTCCGGGGCGCTCGATCCGTTATTGTCACGGCCGATTTCTTGGTCCAATCGTTTATAACCGGACGAGGCGACGCGATGCCGTCACGTTCCGCCGAAGGGGATAGACCATGTCAACCGAACAAGCGCAACCGTTCTTGGTCGACGCCGTCCGGGCGTCCGCCTCGAAGATGCAGGGGATGAAAGCGGCTCTCGACGCCCGCGCCAAGGAACTCGATGCCCTCAGGGCGCAGCTCGACTCGGAGCGCCAAGATCTGGAGAAGCGAGCGGCGCGGCTGGAGGCCGAACGTCGAACCATCGACGGGGAGAGAGACGAGGTCCGGGTCGCTCGCGCGTCTGTGGACCAAGACCTCGCGACGATCAGAGCCGACCGGGAGAATCTTTCGGTCGAACAGGCACGGCTCCAGGATGCGGCGAACGACTTGGCGGCCCGCGAGAAGGCGCTGAGGGAGGCCGAAAGCAACGTGGAACGCCTCGATCACGAGATGATCGGAAGGATGCGGGAGGCCGACGCGAAGTTTCTGGCGATCGTGAATCGCGAGGAAGAGCTGTTCAAGCTCCAACAGGACTGGCTGGTTGCGTTTGAGACGCGCGAGCAGGAACTTCGGACGATCACCGAGCAGATGCACGTCCGGCAGGAAGAGTCCACCGAGCTGCACGAGTCCCTCGCCCACCTCGGGTCGGTCTTCAAAGACGAGACGGACCGGCTCGCGGCACAGCGTCAGGAACTCGCGGCCAAGGAGGAAAGCCTCCTGGAGGCGCAGCGGTACCTCGCCACGGTCATCGAGGCGGCGGACGTCGGGCCGCGGGAGGCCGAACGGCCTAGCCCGCCCCCGGCGGACGAACCTCCCGCGCCAACGGAGTCTCCCCCGCCTCCAATGCCGATTGTCGCCTCGACGGCTCCGGAGCCGGTCGAGGCCGAAAACACTCCGGAACCCGAAGAGAGACCCGCAGTGACGAGGGCCGAGGCGATGGACCGATTGACCCGGGCCATCGAGGCTTGGAAGCGCGCCCGAGATAACGGCCGGAACGTGGGCGAGATGCGCAACACCCTGAAGCTTGCGAAGGAGGCACTTCAAGCTGGCAAGTACGAAAGCGCGATCCGCCTCGCCACGGAGGTCCTCGATGACCTCCAGTCCGCGGTGATTGTGAGGTAGCCCGGACCGGATCCGAAGGGCGAGCTACATTGTCGAAAATCGCCCTTTAACCAATAGCATGCGAAACGACGTCCTCGGGGTGGTTATCACGAGTCCCCTTCGACGGTCAAGTGCGTTACGGGCCAGCCGAGTGTGGCATTATGGTGACGGGCCTGAAAGGATTCGTTCGGTCCAAGAAGGGGCCGGCGCGGGAGGGACGACCAACTCAACCGGTACATGCGCCCACCGCCGCAATTGCGCCCTCCTGCGCGGCACTCATGGTTGAAATAGCTCCGACACCTGTGGGCGGCGAGGTTTCGCGCACCGTGCGAGGGGGCCATTCAAATCGTTGAGGGCCGGGATGTTCAAGTCACAAACTGGCTGCTCGAAGAAGACCAGCCGTCCGTCCGATACCACGCGTTGGTGGACCTGCTAGACCGCAAGGCAGACGACCCGGATGTGAAGGCGGCGCTCTCGACGATCCTTCGCGTGGGTTGGGCTCGGGACCTCCTGAGGACCCAGAAGCCCACGGGTTACTGGGAGGCCCATGAGCCAAGGACCGTCCGAGAGTGGGTCAGCTTCCTCCGCTTCCCCCGCTTCGGCTCGTCGATCTGGAAGGGGATCATCCTCTCCGACCTCGGCCTCACGGCGGCCGATCGGCGGGTCCGAAGGCTGGCCGATCTCATTTTCGAGTACAAGCTGCATCTCAGCTCCGAGGTGAACTTCTTCACGGAGGAGGTCTGCATCGTCGGGAACACCGCGCGAATGCTGACGCGGGTCGGATATGGCGAGGATCGCCGGGTCCGGAAGCTTTACGACTGGATGATCGAGGACCAGCGGGAGGACGGGGGCTGGAACTGCGCCGCCGGCAAGCCCGGGACCCTCGACTGCTGGGAAGCGTTGGCCGCGTTCGCGTCGGTTCCGAAGGCGAGTCGGACCGCCGCGATGGAGCGGTCGATCTCGCGAGGTGCGGAGTTCTATCTGGAGCGGAAGCTCTTCGAGGAGGGGAGACGGTACGCTCCTTGGTTCCGGTTCCACTACCCGACGCATTACTACTACGACGTCCTGGTAGGGCTCGACGTCCTCACGGGGCTCGGATATGCCGGGGATCGTCGCCTCCAGCCCGCTCTCCGAATCCTTCGCGAGAAGCGGCAGAGCGACGGGACCTGGTTTCTCGACCGGATTCATCCCGACGAAGGGCCGGGAAGCGGTCGCGGGGCCGTGAGGAAGAAAGTGAGGCCGCTCGCCCTCGAACCGGCAGGGGAACCGAGCAAGTGGATCACCCTCACGGCCCTTCGAGTCTTGAAGAGAGTCGAGGACGCGAGCTCGTGAGACGGCGTCGTCGGTCTTGCTGTGCCCTGAAGAAAGCCACGCGGGGGTGATTTGTACGGAGGGTTTTGAGTCAACTTGGAAAGCTGGTCTGGAGTCAAACGGACCTGATCGGATTCGAACCCAGGTCCAAAGTGTCGGGGAACACGTCGACTATGGATGGGCATCAGGTCGTCGAGACTCCGTGCCTCGCTCTTCGGCCAGCTTTTGGATTTTCATTGCTTCAGCGATGAGCGTCCGCACGATCGCTGACCGCGATGTGCGATGGAGTCGTGCCAACCGACTCAAGTTGGTCCACGTCGGGCGATCAAGAGTCAGTTGATGTGCACGTTGACGCTCACTCGCAGCACGTCGTATTCGACCTCGTCTCTTGGTGCGGGCCATTTCGTCACACGCTCCTCCGTCACCACGAAGGCCCTATAATACTCACCCGTGGCCCCAAGCTTCGTCCGGATATCTCTATCGCCTGGGAGGATGAGGAGAACTCGCTCGCACAGGAAGTGCGGGAATTCCGATGGCCTCCGCCGGACAGGAAGGGGAGACCCCGGGCAGCGAGGCGCTCGGAAGGCATCGACCGACGAATTTCGGCACGCAAGTGGATGAACGCCCCGCACCCCCCGCAAACCTGGTGAGGGAGCGTAATCTATATAGAGCCCATACACCTATTATACATAGGTACTTCGTGCCAGAGGAGGTGCTCCGATGGACGCAGCAGATCCGCAAGGGCAGTACGCGCCTGGCCATCCTTCAGCTCGTCAGCGAGCGCGAGCGGTACGGCTACGAGATCGTCACGTCGATCCGCAACCGCACGAACGGTGGGCTAGAGGTCGCAGAGGGGAACGTCTACCCGGCGCTCCACGCGCTCGAGGCGGAGGGCTACGTCACGAGCACATGGCGCGAGGTCGAGCCCGGCGTGCCCCCGAGGAAATACTACCGCATCACCGGTCGCGGCCGGGAGCACCGGTCGATGCTCGTGAAGGAATGGAAGGAGTACGCCAGCGCGATTGCGCGGCTGTTGGAAGGAGAATGACACCATGCAAATGACGACCGAAGCGCGAACGTGGCTCGACTCGACCGTGCGCCGCATCCTCGCCCGCCACCCGCTCGGAGACGCCGAGCGCGCGGGCATCACGTACGAACTGATGAGCCACCTCCACGCGGCCGGTGAGGCGCGCGCCACGGCGGCGGGGAGGAGCGAGGTCGCCCGCGAGGACCTCGAGGCCGCGCTCTTGGAAGCCGGCGGGGAGAATGGGCTCGCGGCCGCGTTCGTGGAGCCGCTCGCGAAGCCCGTCGAGCGCGTGCTCTTTGGCCGGCGCTTGGGCGCGTACGTGATCGACATGATCATCGTGTTCATCGGCATCGGGCTCATCCAACAGCTCC
>VBLR01000023.1 GCA_005878665.1 Methanobacteriota archaeon
GACTCGTTCGCGAGCTGAAAGACAGCCCGAAGGCGCAGGGACAGGAGCGAATCTATGTGCATGGAGAGAAGAGCTTCGCGCGCATGGAGAAGTTCCGAAAGGAAGGGATCCCGCTGGACCCGAAAGTCGTCGACGGTCTCAAGAAGATCGGAACTGATCTCGGGATCGCTTGGCCAGCGTGATCCGACTCCGGGTCCGCCGTCCGAGACGCGGGACCTCGAATTCCTCCTTGCCGAAAGACGTATTACCTCTCGCACACCATGGGGCGCACAGGTGGAGGAGTTTTCGAAACCATGCCCGAAGAAGAGTTTTTAGGCGAGCTGAGCGAAAAAACGACGTCCGTGACGATTAAGGAGTTCACGCCCGACGGGGTGCTGATCTCGTATAATCTTCAGGGAACGCAGAAGGGCCAGTACGATGCGACCCACATGGAGACGGTCGATGCGCTCTTCAAGCCGGACGGCACGTACGAGTTCGAGGCTCGCGGGATCGATCAGACCGACGATGGCGACATGCTCATCATCAAGGCGAAGGGCACCGGGCGACAAGTCAGCCCGACGTCGGTTCACGCCGAAGGCGAAGCCGTGTATCAGACGCTCTCGGAAAAACTGAAGTGGCTGAACACCGCGAAAGGCCGGTTCGAAGGGACCTACAACACAACGACGGGCGAGTTTGTGGCCAAGGTCTTCGCCCTGAAGTAGGACACGAACTGGACCCGTCCTCGCTCCGATTCGCCGTCGAATGGAATAGTGTGAGCGTTCACGTTCGATGGCGCCTTTAACGTGTCCTGCATGATTCGGCCATCCATGGCCCGTTCGATTCATCGACAGCCGACCCCTGCGTTCGAATCGTGGATTCCTCTCGCCCGCCAGGTCGTCCGCACGTCCCTTCGCCTCGGGTGGAAGGACGTGTTCACGATCTACACCTACACGCTGACAATCCCGCTCGCGGAAGCGCTGGCCCTCGAGGCACGCCGCGTCGGGAGCGATACGCATCTCACCCTGATGACGGACGACCTCTGGTTCACATCGATGCACGAGCTGTCGACGAAGTGGCTGAGTACGGCCTCACCGGTCGAGCATGCGATCGCCGAGGCGGAGACCGCACACATTTACCTTGGCGGTCCCGCGGATGCCCGTCGGATGCGGGACATCCCACCCGAGAAGTTCGAGGCGAACAGTTTGGGAGGCGACCGACAACACGAACCGCGGAGGAAACGCCGGGTCCGGGACATCGACCTGCCGATTGGGCGTCTCACTCCGGAGCGCGCCGAGACCTATGGCCTCGACTACGAGAAATGGTACAGCAGCTATCACAGAGCGCTCGCCGTGGACTTGAAAGAAATCCAGCGCGCCGGCGCTGCGTTGGCCCGCTCGCTCCGGGGGCGGAAGAACGTGCGAATCGATTCGGCCGCGGGGACCGACTTGCGGTTCGAGACGAAGGCCATCGCGCCAATCGTGAGCGACGGAATCATCAGCGCCGAGGACATCCGCCGTGGACTCGTACGAACGGCCTTGCCCGCGGGCCGCCTCGAGGCGGCCGTCCGTTCGGAATCGGTCAACGGGGAGGTTCGCGGGACGGACTCCATTGCCTTCGCGGGACGCGCGATTGTCCGTCCCTGGTTCCGAATACGAGCTGGGAAGATCGTCGAATCCGGAGCTGCCGAACACGAGGATCTGCTCCATCGCATCTTAGAGGAGGCGAAGGTACGGAGTGCCCGAGTCGGCTACGTCACGGTGGGATTGAATGGTGCCGCGGAACCGTGGATGCTCGACAACAGCATTGTCAAGGACGACGTCGGAATCGGCCTTGGTCCGCATCCGCAATTGGAGCGGCGGGCGGCAGACCCGACGGTTTCGTTCTGCGAGACGATTGGGCCGGTACGATTCGAAATCGGGTCCTGATCCCGGGCGCGATCCGCCGAGCCGCTCCATCGTCGGGCAATCTGGCGGCCGACGCAGCGGGGCGGTTACTTCCGAGGCCGGCTGGTGTCGGCGACGGCCTCCGGAGATTCGGGCACGGCTTCGTCCTCGTCGGAGGCCCGACCTTCATCCGTCGGTGGACGACGCCGTCGACGCACGACGACGAGGACGGCGACCAGGAAAGCGAGCCCCGAGAGGAGGATCCATGGGCCCAGGTTCGCAGGCTCCAGAATCGGCGTCCCGACAATCACCGTCTGACTGAACACGAACAGGCCGCTGCTTCCTGTTTCCCATCGCGGCGACACCGCTAGGATCGACACGACTATCGGAATCCCCGATGGTAGGAACGACGGTAGTTGGACGCCGAACGTGAACGTCCCACTTGGCGATCCCCCTTCAATCGATTCCACACCGAAACTCCCCGTTGCCGCCAAGGGTCCCGACGCCGCGTCGGGCTCTGGGACGGTACTCAGTCCGAGGGAGGCGGTCCAGGGACCCGCGAGACTCGGAAAGCTGCCGATGATCGAGAGGCGTCGGCCATCCGGTGACGAGATCGTCGCAACGAGGTGGTTCCTCGCCATGAAGCCTTGACTGAACGATTGCCAGGCGCCCCCGATGAATCCGGCGATATCCAACCCCACCCCCTCCGAGGGAGCGACGAAGTGTACCGCGAATTCGCCCGCCGCGTCGGTCGACACCGGCTCGGCGAGGACGAGTTCCGTTCTCGTCTGCGCGTAGACGAAGAGATCTTGATGAGGAATTCCGCTGCCGTTTTGTTCGAGACGGAACCGAAGGTTCGCGGTCTCGCCCGGAGCGAAGATTTCGTCCCCGTTGAGCCAGACCACGTGCGGAACCTGGACGGCCGGAGCGGCTGGGGGCTCGAGGAATCCTTGGAATGATTGGGACAACGCGCCATACGTCGCGTTCCCGACGAAATCGTGCGAAACCGAAGCATTGAGTGGCAGTTCGAAACGAGCCGAGCCCGAGGCATCCGTCGTTCCGTTCAGCGTCGCGTAGCCCGGGAAGGAGGAGGTGCGGATCGATACGCTTGCATTCCCGAGGGGGACGCCAGCGGTGGATGCGACATACACGATCAGGGTGGCGTTAGAGGGGGCGGAACTGACCGTGCGATACCAAACGAGCAAGGCGTTCGGAACGGGGACGTAGACCGTCGCTCCCAGACCGTAGCCGTTGGAACCCACCGTGACGTCAGCCCAGAGGTCGATCAGCGAGTCGTGATCGATGTTCGACGGGACGGCGTACGACGCCACGTACGTGCCGGTCGCGAGCCGCGTCAAGCTCACGCGCGTCGGCCCGGCCATTGGAGCGAAGTCTGGCGCGGAGAGGACTCGGGCCGTGAGGTTCACCGAAGGGGCATCTCGCGGTCCATTCGAATCACCGACATCGACCTCGACCGACACGATTTCCCCGGGACGTGCCACTCCGGGCGAAGGCACGACCAGGAGTCCCGGCCGAAATCGGTGGAACACGACGGCATGCCCGGAGTCCGGCGTCCCATCCACCGTCGCGTTGACGACGACCGCCGACGGGTGGCTCTGGAACACGAAGGCGCCCGTGAACACCCCGACGGATTGCCGGGTGAGGCTGAGCGGCGAAAGGCCAGGCAATCGATCGACATACGCTCCAATCGCCGATGGGTCCGTGAGAATCCCGCGATCGAAAACGTACGTGGTCACATTCACGCTTTCGCCGAATTCCGCGGCCGGTCGGTCGACGAGGACCATGACATCCACGGCGTTCGTCAGGGCGCGAGCCCCAGGGCCAGCACCGATCGTTAACAGGAGAAACGCAGCCGTGACGAAGACGCCGAGCCGCACCGGGGATCCCTGTCTCGCACGTCCTTCTCACGGACAAAAGGTTATGGTAGGTATTCGAACGTATTGCACGCCGCTAACCGATTGCCGGGTTCGGGTGGGGCATGGCGTTCCCGACCGACGCACGATGCTCTCCGATCGTTTGAATGCCGATCGCGCTCTGACAGCCGATCGATTCCATCGTCCGTGCGCAGCCATAATAAACTCCGGACGGTTCCTCGAAATCGGACATGCAGCCCTGGGACGTCACGATCGTCGGTGGCGGGATCCTCGGGACCTCGTTCGCGTACTGGCTCGCGAACCACTACGACGGCCGAATCGCCGTCCTCGAGAAGGAATCACAGGTCGCGACCCACACGTCGCGCCGGAACACCGGCGTGGTGCACCGACCGTTCTACCTCGACCCCGTCGAGCGAAAGGTCTTCGCGCGGTCGTCCCAGGTCGCGTACAGGATGTGGAAGGCGTTTGCGGCGGAACGCCGCCTGCCATGGTTGCCCGTCGGAACATTCGAGGTCGCGACCCGCGCCGATCAGTTGTCTCGCCTCGAGCGGTACCGGGACTGGGGCCTGGCCAACGGGATGGGCGAAGACGAACTCGCCCTCCTGACCGCGGAGGACGTGCGACGACTCGAGCCGAACGTCCGCTGCCACGGTGCGATCTGGTCGAAGACGGATACGGCCGTCGACTATCAGGCGTTCACGCAGTCGCTTCGGGAGGAAGCGGAACGCGCGGGCGCCAAGTTCCTCCTCGGCTCCGACGTCGAATCAATCGATGTGGCGGGAGACAACCTCGAGATCGGGCTCGCTCGTGAGGCCGCGACGGAACGGGTGTTTGTCGACCCCCGAGGGAAGATTCGCGTGAACGTCGGCCGCCGGGACGAATCTGTGCAGACCCGGTTCCTGATCAACGCGGCCGGCGGCCACTCGATCGACATCGCGCACGCGCTCGGGGTCGGCTCCGAATACACGGACCTTCATTTCCGCGGAGAATACTGGGAGGTCGGCGCGGAGTGGCATCACCTGTGCAGCCGGAACATCTACACGGTCCCGCGGCATCCGGAGCTCCCGTTCCTGGATCCGCACTGGATCGTCCGTGCGGACGGACGGCGGGAGATCGGGCCCAACGCCGTCCCGGTACCGGGCCCGTACACGTATCGCGGGCTCTTCGACGATCCCGCCGAGGCCGTGCAAAAGTTGTTTGAACGACCGATCGGGAACAAGCTCGCGGCCCTCGTCAATCCCGAGTTCATAACGCTCGCGACGGAAGAGTGGGCCTCGTCGATCTCGAAAAAGGCGATGGCGAAGCGCGTCCAAGAGTTCCTCCCTGCCCTCCGGGTGAACCACCTGACGCGACCGGGCACCGCAGGCGTCCGCGCGCAGGTCGTCGACCGACACGGGAACTTCGTCAAGGAAGCGATCGAGATCCCCGGGCCGCGCTCGTTCCACGTCGTGAACTACAATTCCCCCGGCGCGACCGGATCGCCCGCATACACCGCATGGATCGTGAACCTCCTCGCGAAAGCCGGACACTTGGATCACTTGAAGGTGAAGGCCGTCAAGCCGGGGGGAATCTGGGATTTCGACGCGGTCTGCGCCGCGATCGAGACGCCTAGCGAAGCTTCATGATCTCTGACGAACGGCGAAGCATCAATCGGGAGAATCCAAATTCGTCGTCAATCCCTGTCGGAACTCGATGCCGACCCCGTTTTCGGGAAAAACTTTCGCACGCCGAGGATCACAGCGATCGCGGTAAAGATGAGGAACACGACTTGTCCTCGGTACGCTTCGTAGACCGCGGCCCAGACTACAAAACGCGACGGCAAGGTACCAAGCCCACCTCTGTCCTTCCCGAAGTCCGGTCGACCCAACGATGACCAAGGACAGGCCGATCCACACCCCTTCAACGAACCTCTCCTGTTCCGGGGCCGATTGGGGAAACGCGAGCAGCTCGCCTGCGTAGATCAGGATCCCCAAGCAATCCGCCCACGACCATCGCGAGCCACGCGTACCGCACGCATACCGCGTCGGCCTGAGACCCATCCTTCTCGCGGGGTTCTTGCGTTCCCGCTGCTGACGTCGTTGACAAACTCAATTTCCGCGGCGAGAGAACGTCGGCGGTCTCCTCAATCTTTAGGCCCGGTTCCATCAGCTTCATATCCTCGACGTGCGCCTTTGAGAGGTCGCCATGATTCCCGTGCCTCCGCCGGGAGATGTCCTCCCGACACCGGAGCCGACCGGGCCCGTCCCGCGGGGCGGAGAACCCACGCCACCGTTGGTCCTCCATGCCTTCGACGAAATCGAGAACCTGAAGCGCGTCGTCGTGGAGCTCCAGAAGCGCCTCGAAGCCCTCGAGCACCGGCTCGCGGGGATGGATGCCCTGCAACAGCGGATTGCGGCCCTCGAAAACGCCGCGGCCTGAATCCGATCCCGAACCGAGAGCTCGGCCCGGGCCGCCACATGACGGTAGCAACTAGATACGACCGTCCGGGGTGGGGCCTCACACGAAGTACCGCTTCTATTACACGGGCATTCGCGTCCGGGACCTGAGCCGATCCCTGGCATTCTACACGAAGGTCCTCGGCATGCGGGTTCTGAGCAGGGGGACGATGCCGCACGGCGGCAAGTACGTCCACCTCCTCGGGGCAGGGTCCCGCCAGAGACTCGAACTGAACTGGTATCCGCCGGGCACGCGGTTCCATTCTCCGTATCGAATCGGCGAGGAGATGGACCACCTGGCGTTCCGAGTGGACGACGCCGAGAAAGCGTACCGCGAATTGATCCGGAAGGGAGCG
>VBLR01000024.1 GCA_005878665.1 Methanobacteriota archaeon
CAAGCCTTCCGCGCCGCCTGAGAAGTTGTCCTTCAGGACCGCGGCGTATTCTTTCGCGACCTCAGCGAGGGAAGCGTCGCCATGGAGGTCCTGTACCGCATTCCGATATTCCACCAGGGCGAGGTATTGTCGCTCGTCGCGGGCCATCTCGTCGTCGCTGAGGGCGAGGTATGCCTGCCCCGCCTTCCGACGCCATCTCCCGGCATCCTTCAAGCGTCCGAGCTTCTCGTTGCACCGGGCCAGGGCCTGATGGATCCCGACGCGGTCCAGCGCGGAACCGGAGGTCGTCAGCTTCTCGTAGTTCGGCAGGGCGGCCGCGAAATCCCCGCGCGCCTCTGCCTCGATGGCATCGAGCAAGTCGGACATGGTTGTGCAGACCTCTCACTGGATGCGAGTTAGCCTCAGATCTCCGCCCACTTGCCGTAGCCCTCCCAGACCCGGACATGGAGTGGGAACTTGATCTTCTCGTGCAGCCGTTTCGTGATGAGCTCGGCGATGTTCTCGACCGTCGGGTACTCGAGGAACATGTTCCAGTCCTTGTGATCGTAATCCACGAGGATCGAGCGGAGGTTCTTCTTCAGATCCGCGAAGTCGAGGAGCATGCCGCCCTTGTGGTCCCCCTCGATGTAGACGTCGATCTGGTAGGTGTGCCCGTGGAGGGAACCGCAGCGCTCGTGGCCCGGCAGGTGATGGGCGCAGTCGATGTATTCCGTGACCCCGAGCTTCATCGATCCCGACTCAAGGTCCAGGCCGCCATAAAGGTTGGCTTGCGGGCGCTAGATCGGCGTGACGGTGAGGAACTTCAGCGGCCCCTTGCCTCGTTGCAGGAACTGGTGTTCCTCGTTCGACTGAACGAGCAGTACGATCCCCGGTCGCAGAGCGAGTTTCTTCCCGCTGATGATGGCTACGCCGCGCCCTTCCGTGACGACGAGCTGGTGGTCCCATTCGTGACGGTGCGGGGTCGAGTAGCCGCCTTTCGAGATGATCAGCTCGTGCATTGCGGTCTTCCGGGCCCCGTCCTCGTGCCCGATGAGCTGTTTCATCTTGACGTTGTGACTGCCTTCCTCCAAGAATCGGATCGCGGCGACCGACCGGACGTGCGTCGTATACATGCCGGGCAGCGGGGGAATCCGCCGGTCTCCTAAAGATTTTGCGCGACGATTGCTGACGCCCGCTACGCTTCGTACTCGACCGGGTCGGATACGCCAACGGCGGCGAACGCTTCCTTGCGCTCGCGACACGAGACGCAGGTTCCGCAGTGCACGGCGCGGTCCCAATAGCACGACCAGGTGACGTCGAACGGGACGTTCATCTCGAGGCCCATTCGGACGACCTCCTCCTTCGACTTGCCGCTCAACGGGACCAGGATCTGCACGGGCGCCTTTTCGTAGGACCACAGGCTGAGGTGGAACACGCTGTTGAGGAAGTTGAAGAACTTCGGGCTCGAGTCGGGGAACGATTCCGGATCGACGCCATTGTGGCCGCCCACCAAGTAGCGCGCCGCGGCGAGTTCCGCGTAGTAGCCGGCGAGGCCATAGAAGATCAGGTTGCGTCCCGGGATGTATCCCTCCGGGGAGTCGAGGAGGACGCGGTTCTCGAAACCCTCCTTCCGAAGGTCGTCGACCTCTTTCAGGAAGGGAAGGTCCACGTGCCGGATGGGCGTGGTCCCCGCCTGCATGGTGAGCGCGCGAACCGCCGCGTGCTCTTGTTTCGGCCGGCCGAAGTAGTCGAACGTGAGCGGTCGGATGTCCCAGCCCTGTTTCTTCGCCCACCAGAGTGCGACGGCCGAATCGACGCCGCCGGACAGGAGGATGATTGCCCGATCCATTCGATTACCGCCAAATCGTTTGGGCCTGCAGCCTTCCACGGTGCGGGCCGCGAAGCGGAGGCTTCCGACCCATAAATATCTGTCCCAGACTCGAAGGACGGAAGGCCGAAAAGGATATCAGGCCACAGGCGGCGGCGGAAGGTGGTACGGCTGCCAGAGGACCTGGAGTTCGTCCTCGATCCCTTCGAGAGACTCGCCCTGCCACGTAGCCAGGCGGTCCCCGTATCGGTCGTCAAGAATCGCGAGCAGATGTCGCAGGCGGTGTACGATATCGTCCGTGTCACCGGATGAGACGAGGACGGCGAGGACGATTCCTCTGTCGCTGCACATGACGAAACGGTGATCCCCCAGCGTGACCTCGTGGACCTCTCCGTCTCTCTCCGTGAACGCCTCGCGCACGAACGACGAGATCGCAGAGATCATGCTCCCGACGACATCGCGATCTTTGTCGCTCATCAGGCTGCGCGACATGTGCTTGACCAGCAGGCTGTTCGAGCCGATCACGAAGACCTCTTCGATCACCGGCTCCGGGGCCGATGGGGCGAGCGCGGGAGGCGGTGGCGGGTTCGTCACCGATGGGATGCGCTTGATCGTCACCTCCATCTTCTTCGGAGTGAGCTTCTTCGAGGAAACGAGATGCCAGACGTCAGATGACGCCCAAGCGAATGCTAAGCCCGCGCCGATCGCGAGGAACCATGCCAGTTGGGGTGCCCAGCTTAGCGTGTAGGCTCCCACGGATTGGCCGGCGAATTGCGCCCCGCCGGGGATGCCCGGCCTCTGAAGGGCAGCTTTGGGGATTGTAAACACGATTGAGAATGATGCATAGAGCATCGATGCGCAGGCACCGAGGAATGCGACCCCGGCGTATATCCCGCGGAGCTTTTTCCAGGCTGTCAGCATTGAAAGGGCGAATCCCACGAAACCGGCGATGGCCCCGAGGACGAAGAACTGGTCGAAGTCGGCGAAGGCATTCGCCATGTCTTGCTGGATCGGTCGGAGCTGGTCGTATCCGTAGTCGAGCCGCAAGTCGTCTTGTTTCGTCGTGTTGTTGTAGATCGTGTGGTGTGCCGCAAATGGGCTGTACGACCAGATTTCCGTGCGTTGAGAGTCTTCCTTTCGCCACTCCCAGAGCGGATTCGCGACAGCCGCGAAAACTAGCGCGAGGGCGATGCCGGCAGCGGCGACGCCGGACCAGATTGACATAGCGGGAAAAACCACTCGGCCTTGCGGTTAAGACCCCTCTCACGTGGTTATCGGCGCTGACAACAAACAATCAAGTTTGAGAATGGTCTCCTCAGTGATCCTTCCATTTCGCATCGCGTTTCTCGAGGAAAGCGCGTACCCCTTCCTCCTTGTCCTCCGATTCCATCACGAGCGTGAAGAGGCTCTGCTCATACAGGCGCCCTTGATCGAGGGGCAGGCGCGCAGACGCTCGAACGGCCGCTTTCGCAAGCCGCACGGCGAGGGCGCTCCGAGACGCGATTCGATCGGCGATTTCGAACGTCCGTTGCTCAAGGCGCGAGTGAGGGACGACTTCGTCCACGAGGCCCACACGGAGCGCCTCGGCCGCATCGACCCGATTGCCTGTCAACGTGAGCTTCAGCGCGTTTCCGAGCCCGACCAGCCGCGGAAGTCGCTGGCTTCCACCGCCGCCGGGGATGATTCCGATGTTGATCTCGGTCTGTCCAAGGGTCGCGCGATCGGAGGCGATCCGGATGTCGCAGGCCATGGCCAGCTCGAGGCCGCCGCCGAAGCAGTATCCGTTGATCATCGCGAGGAGCGGCTTGGCGGTCCGGTCGACCGCGTCGTACAGGGTCCCGTGCTCATACATTCGCCATTGCTCGATGGCGGTGCGACCTTGGAATTCGTGAATGTCGGCTCCCGCGGTGAACGCTTTGTCGCCCGAACCGGTGAGGACGATCGTCCGGGTCTCCTCGTGTTTGTCGAGGTCGGCAAGGGCGCGGACCAATTCGGCTTTCAGCATCATCGACATAGCATTGAGCTTGTCTGGGCGATTCAATGCGACGACCGCGGTCGGGCCGCGGTGGGTCACGAGGATCGTATCGTAGTGCATGATATCGGCCCGGGAAGGCCACCTGGCGACTTCAGGCCTCGCCCCGATGTGTCAACCTTGTTTAAGGTTGCATGGCGGCCAGGAGATGATTGCCTCGCGGCTGGTCAGATTCGGCGGTCCAAGATGTGGACGGTCGGCTCGAATCCCATTTTCTTCCAGAAGCGCAGGCCCATCTCGTTCCGCATGTGCGCGTACAAATCGACCTTTTCGACGCGACGCGACCGGAACCACGCGAGCGCCTCGTTCACGAGCGATTCCCCCACTCCCCGATTCCGTTGGGCCGGATCGACAAACAGGTCGTAGATGTGTCCGTACGATCGGTGCTCGAAGACCCTCGGCCGTGCGAGGATCGCTCCCAGGAGGAAGCCGACCGCGGTCCCGTCGAGTTCCGCGACGAGGCAGAGGCGGTCCTTGTGCCCGATGTGGCCGCGCGTGAAGCGCCGCCAGTCTCCCTTCCACCCGGGCGCGAGGCGATACTCCGGTCCACCGAGATCGGCGTGATAGTTCTCGAGCCTCTCCCACATCCGCGCGAGCGCATCGAGATCCGCGACCCGGGCGACCCGGATGCGCGGCTCACCGGACCCGATACCTGCCACCTGCCTTCCCGCCAATGTCCGCCGGCCGCGATCCGAACGTCACTTCCTCTGAAATGCCGGCTTGCGCTTCTCCAGGAACGCGCGAAAGCCTTCTTTCGCATCGGCCATCGCGAAGAGGCGGTTCTGCAACTCCCGTTCGAGAGCCAAGCCCTCGTACATCGGCATCTCGGTCCCTTCCGTCACGGACCGTTTGATGAGTCCGACCGCCCGTCCCGAGTGCTCGGGATACGCGAGGCCTTTCGCGAAGGCCATCGCCTCCTCCCAGAATTTCGCCCGCGGAAAGACCCGGTTGAATAGGCCCCAATCGAGGGCCTCTTTCGGCGTGATCATTCGTCCCGTCGCCATGAGGTCGATCGCGCGGCTCTTTCCGACGAGCCGCGGAAGGCGCTGGGTCCCTCCCGTGCCGGGGAGCACCCCGAGCGTGACCTCGGGCAACCCCACCCGCCATGCGCCGTCGGAGGCGATCCGGAGATCCGTGGCCATCGCGATTTCGAGGCCTCCCCCCACGCAGTGGCCATCGATGGCCGCGATGAAGAGTTTCGGCGTGCTCTCCATCTTGTTGAGCGTCTCCTGACAGTTCAAGCAGAACATCGCTTTGTAGTCCGGCGTCGAGGAGGCGAGCAGGTTGATGTCCGCACCGGCGGACCAGATGCCGTCGAGTTTCGACGCGAGCACGCACACATCCACGTCGTCGTCGAAGCGGACGTCGTCGATCATCGTGCTCAGATCGCGCATCAGGTCGGCGTCGTACGTGTTCGCTTTCGGTTTGTTCATCCACGCAACCGCAACGCGGTCTTTCTTCTCGAGCGAAATGTAGGTCAGGTCCATCGCACTACCTCGAGCGAGAACATTGGAACTGCTCGTAATAAAGGATGGGTTATCATCGCGATCCGACCGGTTGGACGTCTCGCACGCCTCAACGTCTTGTGAACCGAATCCGCGAGATTAGGGACGCCCACACGAGGAGACTGACCAGCCC
>VBLR01000124.1 GCA_005878665.1 Methanobacteriota archaeon
TCACACCAGGGCCTTTCCCGTTTTCTTGTCAAAGAGATGGACCTTGCGCGCGGGGAAAGAGATCCAGATCTCGGTTCCCATGTCCGCAGGGAAGTCCGGGACGACGACCGCTTTCACGAGCGTCTCCCCGACCTTTAGATCCAGGATGGTCTGGTCGCCGAGCGGTTCCGTGGCGAAGGTCTCCGTCTGAACGCTCGGCCCATTGGACGATTGCAGAGACACCTGGACATCCTGCGGCCGAATGCCGAGCACAAGCGCGTCAGAACTCGCGCGGCCGGCGACCGCCGCGAGGTCGTCCGTCAGGAGGTACTGGAACACTCCCGCATCAAAGGTTCCCTTCGGGCCGAGGCTGCCTTCGACGAAATTCATCGGGGGATTCCCGATGAACCCTCCGACGAACTGGTTCGCCGGACTTCGGAAGATTTCTGTCGGTGGGCCGAATTGCTGGAGGAGCCCTCCGTTCAGGATCGCAACGCGATCCGCCATGGTCATCGCCTCCACTTGATCGTGGGTCACGTAGATCGTCGTCACACCGATATCTTTCTGCAGCCGCTTCAGCTCTGCGCGCATGTGGACCCGGAGCTTCGCGTCCAGGTTGCTCAACGGCTCATCCATGAGGAACGCTTGCGGCTCCCGCACGATCGCGCGACCGACCGCGACCCGTTGCTGCTGTCCGCCGCTCAGCTGAGCCGGCTTCCGGCCGAGCAGGCGCTCGATCTGCAGAAGTTTCGCGGTTCGTTGGACCCGCCGATCGACTTCGGCCGCCGGAATCCTCCGATTTTCCAGCGGGAAGGCGAGGTTCTTGTAGACGGTCATGTGCGGGTAGAGCGCGTAGTTCTGGAACACCATCGCGATGTTGCGGTCTTTCGGATCGAGGTCGTTCACGAGCCGGTCGCCGATGTAAATCTCCCCGTCATCGGGCGACTCGAGTCCCGCGATGCACCGCAAGGTCGTCGTCTTCCCGCACCCGCTCGGCCCGAGGAGGACGACGAATTCCTTGTCCTTGATCTCGAGGTCCAGTCCCTTCACCGCGAGGGTGCCGTCGTAGGCCTTCGTCAGCCCCCGCAACTCCACCCGAGCCAACGCGCGTTGGACGGGGAAGACTGGATAAATAATCTTCGCTTACCTCTCCGCGTCGCCGCTTCGGAGCTCACCGATTTCCATGGAAGAAATTCGCGTCGCGGAGAAACGCTTGTCCGATTATCGCGCCATCATCGGAGGCCCGGCCTTCGCGGAAATCCTCGCCCTCGCGAGCAAGCTCAAGGGAAAACGCGTCGCCCACGTCAACGCGACCGGATACGGGGGAGGCGTCGCCGAGCTACTCCACAGCCTGGTCCCATTGCAGCGGGATGTTGGCCTCGATGTCCATTGGTTTGTCCTAAGCGGTTCGAACGCCTTCTTCACGGCGACGAAGACGATGCACAACGCGCTCCAAGGCTCCGACGTCGGGCTGACCCCGGACATGGAGGCGACCTATCGTCACTTCAATGAGCTGGACGCCGCGGCGTTCACGGACGAGTACGACTACGTCATCATCCACGATCCCCAGCCGGCGCCGTTCGCGACCTTGTGCGAGCGGAAAGGGCAGTGGATCTGGCGCTGCCACCTCGACCTGACGTCGCCGAACGCTTCCGTGTTGCGGATCCTCGCGCCGTACCTGGAAGCGTACGACGCAGCCGTCTTCAGCGCGCGGGAGTACGCGCCGTCAAGCGTCCAGTTCCCGCAGGTCTACATCAATCCTCCCGCCATCGATCCGACGAGCCCGAAGAACCGCCACGTGTACCGGGAGGAGCTGGAGACCATCTTGCCTCGCTTCGACGTCGATTTCGACCGACCCGTCATCACCCAAGTCGGCCGGTTCGATCCGTGGAAAGATCCGCTGGGCGTCATCGATGCGTATCGTTTGGTGAAAAAGAAGGTCCCGAAGGTTCAGCTCTTGCTCGTGGCCTCCATGGCCCGGGACGATCCGGAAGGGTGGATGTGGTTCGAGCGCTCGGCCCGACATGCGGGGGATGATCCGGACATCCACTTCCTCACCGATCTCCGCGGGGTCGGCGCCCTCGAGGTGAACGTCCTCCAGAGGCAGACGGACGTGGCGATCGCGAAATCGCTCCGCGAAGGGTTCGGGCTGATCGTGAGCGAGTCCCTCTGGAAGAGCGTCCCCGTGGTCGGTGGCGACGTCACCGGGATTCGGCTCCAGATCAAGGACGGTCGTCATGGCTACCTCGTGTCCAGCGTCAAGGATTGCGCCGACCGGACCGTGCAGTTGCTCCGCGATCCCGCGAAGCGGAAGACGATGGGCCGGGCGGGGCGGGAGCGGGTCCGCCGTCACTTCCTGATCACGCGGTACCTGCGGGAATACCTGCGGATCTTCTCCGACCTCAAGGCCGCGGGATGAGCCTGCGTGTTGGCGATTCTGGCCCGACGAAGTCTGGGGAACCCCTTTAGTCCCTGAGAACCCCTTACGGGGCATGGCCGCGCGAACGCGCCGAAGTCGCGTGACGGGAATCGGAGGTATCTTCTTCAAGGCGAGAGATCCGGAGGGGCTCGCCCGCTGGTATCGGGAACATCTCGGCCTTTCCATCGAGGGGATGGTCGCCCTGTTCTCCTGGCGAAGCGGCAAGGATGGGAAGCGCGTCGGTCACACGGTCTGGTCGATCTTCCCCGCGGACACATCGTACTTCGGAACCGACGATGCGTCGTTCATGATCAACTATCGGGTGAAGGACTTGGACGCCGTGATCGCCGCACTTCGGAAGGAAGGCGTCGCGGTCGATCCGAAAGTCGAGGAGCTCGAGTATGGCCGCTTCGGATGGATCGTCGACCCGGAGGGAAATCGGATCGAACTTTGGGAGCCGCCGAAGTCGTATCGCGCTCCTGAGAAGACGATGCCCATGGAGTGAGACCGGGTCTCCGGCCTCCTCGGGCATGCGCGTGGCGCGGATGTGGTGGCCGCCCTATAGGAGCGACTCCCGCAGAATCCGTCGCATCCCGCGGCGCAGGTGCTGGCTCACGGTGTTCCGGCTGAGGCCGGTGATTTGTGCAAGCTTCTCGAGGCCGGCTCGAGCCGGGATGTCGAAGTAACCGAGATTCCACGCGAGGCTCAGGATCTCCCGCTGCCGGGATGTCAGCCCATCCTCCGCGCCGATCCCGCCATGGCGAATCGCTTTCCGACTTCGCAGACGCCATCGCATCCCAAAGCCGTCGAGGAGGTCGAACACCCGCCTCGCGGCGCCGTCGTCCGCAAGGAACGAGAGCGTCGCGACCTCGGGCCCGATGACGATCGGGGTCGTCGGCGTCACGCCGGCTCCCAGGTCCTCCAAGAGCGCCTCCAGGACGCCCGGATTGTGCTGCCGCAGGAGGACGATGTATGCGCGTCCACCATCCTCGACGCGGAGGATTTCGAAATCCCGGAGGTGGTATCGACGGCGGAGGCGGGCTCGGGACCGGGCGAGTTCCTCGGTCGTGCGGGGGGGACCGGTCCGCAGGACGCGCACGAGGAGGACTCGCTCCCGCGGCTGGAACGCGTACACCCGGAGGATCTCGACGGACGCGTTGTGATCGAAGAACACCGCGGGGACGACGCCTTGTCGCACGAGGACCTCGGAGGGCAGCTCGATCGTCACCCGCCGGAGTGGCATGGTTACACGTAATCATCGAGATACTTATATCACGTCCGTGTGCGCACCACGGAGTGGGACCGTGGGATCGATCGTGCGAAACCTGCCGGACGAGTCGTGGGAGAAGGGCATTGGCCCCGGAATCGTGGACAAGAAGATCATGGGGCCGAACGACAGCAACTTCATGCTCATGGGCCTCGCGAAGATGGATCCCGGGGTGAAGTCGCCGCCCCACCGCCACCGATACACGCAGGTCTTCTACTTCGTCGAAGGGAAGGGCCAAGTCATCGCAGACGGGCACTCCTTCGACGTCGGGCCCGGTTCCGTGGCCCGCTTCGTTCACGGCGAGGAGCACACGGTGATCAACCCGGGGCCCGGGCCCCTGATGTTGATCGAAGTTCGGGTCCTCCCTCGAGGACAGACGGTCTGGGAATAGATGGCCTCCCTCCGGACCTGGTTCAAGGCGACGCAGCCGCGCAGCTTCGTCGCCTCGCTCGTGGGCGTCGCCCTCGGGACCGCGATCGCCTGGGACCATCGGCGGACGTTCGATCTGGCCGGTCTCGTCCTCGCGGCGATCGGGGTCGTATGCCTCCACGCCGGCACGAACATGAGCAACGATTCGATTGACTTCCAGCGGGGCGTCGACGACCTTCCGCCGCATCTCGTGAGCCCCTTCACGGGAGGGGCCCGGGTCCTCCCGGATGCCGCCGTTTCATTGGAGGCGCATCGGCGCGTATGGATCGGCTTCTTCGCCGTTGCGGCCGTGATCGGCCTCGTCCTCGCCGTGACGCGGCCGAACGGCTGGATCCTCTTGGTCCTCGGCGCCGTGGGCGGCGGGATCGGCGTATTCTACACCCTCCCACCCCTGGCCCTCCAGTACCACGGCGTCGGCGAGATCGCGGTCGCGATCATCTTCGGACCGATCGTGGTCCTCGGGTCGTACGCGGTTCAGACCGGCACCCTGGGCTGGGAACCGCTGCTCGCATCGATCCCCCTCGGCCTGCTCGTCGCCGCGTTTCTCCTGGTGAACGAGATGCCGGAGCACGAGACGGATCCGCGAGGCGGGAAGCGCACGATTCCCGCACGCATCGGTCTCGAGAAGTCGGCTCGGCTGTACGAGATCCTGGTCGGTTCGGCGCTCGTCTTCCTGGCGGCCCTGTCGATCCTACAGATCGTCCCATGGATCGCGGTCCTCGGCCTCGTCGCGGTGCTCCCCCTCCGCCGCGCGATTGCCATCCTCCGATTGCATTACCGGGAGTATCCGGCTCATATTCCTGCGAATGCGGCGACGATCCAGGCGGTGCTCCTTCTCGGCGTGGCCATGACGGCGGCGTACCTGGTCGCGGCCCAAGCGGGCCTATAGACCGAGGCTGAAATTCAGGACCAGCCCCACGCCCGCGAAGACATGACAGGCGATCGTCAGCGCGATCGTGACGTCGTATCTTTCGGACGGCCCGAGATTGTCTGGGAACGAGCGGATCACGAGGATCACGAACGCCGCGAGGACGACGATCCAAAGGATGCCGCCACGGACCGGAAGCCACGCAATCCCGACCGCGACCGGCAGGCTGAGGATCCCGACGAAAATCACTTTGGCCCGATGCGCTCCGAGGATGGTGACCGGCGTCCGTTTGCCCTTCGAGAGGTCCTCGTCGCGGTTCGGGAAGTATCGGGCGAAGGAGATGGCGGCCGCGAGGAGTCCCAGCACGACGGACGCGAGAAAACTCGGGACGAGACCCTCCCCGCCGAACGCCACCGTGGCCCCCACGGTCATGATCGGGCCGAAGGCGAGGAACGTCGCGATCTCGCCGATTCCCCGATAGCTCAGCTTCAGCGGCGGGGAGCTATAACTCCACGCGAGGAAAGCGCCCGCAAGACCGAAGGCCAGGAGCAGCGGGTTTCGAGTGACGACCACGAGCCCGAGGCCCGCAAGCGCCCCGAGGCCGAAGCACGCGTATCCCACGAGCAGCACCGTCCGTGGGTCCCGCGTGAGCTTTGTCGCGGCCGCGCTGTCGAAGGCGAACCACGAGCCCTCAGAGGACGGCGGCGCGCTCCGGTCCTGCCCCTCGTAGAATCCCTTGAACAGGTTGGCGCCGGCCTGGATGCCGACGAGCGAGACCAGAATCAATCCGAACCGAAAGGGCTCGAAGGACGCGCCGGCGCCCACCGCCGCGGCGGTTCCGACGAACGCGGGCACGATCGACGCCTCGAACAGGATCGCCTGGGAGGCGCGGATCCAATCGAGGGTCTTCATCGCGGGGCCGAGGTTCTCCCCGTCGAAAAGGATTCCGTTGCGGACCCCGATGCGAGGCGAAACCACCCCTCGGACGCTATCACACTTGAGAGCGCCTCGATCTGAAATGTTCCGTTTCGGGTAGGCTTAAGTGCGGTCGTCTTGTTTCCCGGCGCGTGGCGCGGGGGTACCGGCGGAAGCGCTTTTACTCCACGGCCAACCGAGTCCTCGCCCATCTCTCGGCGACGGCATCTCACGAACCCGCGAGCTTGAGCGCCCTCACGCAAGAGGGGATCGCCGCCGCGACGCATTCCGGCCGCACGACCGCGACGAAGTGGCTCGCGCGCATGGAGGCGGCCGGCCTCGTCGTCGGGGAGCGGGCGCACGTCCCGGGCCATCGGGTGCGGAAGACGGTCTACCGGCTCAGTCACGAAGGCTGGGTCCAGGCGATGAAGCTCCGGTCGCGCCTCCACTCGGACATCGTGGAGGTCCTCGCCCCCGGCCTCGATCCCACGCCGATGCGGGTCGCCGAGATCCCCGAGATCTTCCCGGCGTACGTCAACATGACGGCCGCGGTCTCTCTCGTGCGGCGCGGCCGGCTGGATTTCACGAAACTCCACGGCATCGGATCGGGGGCCGTCGCGCCCCTCCTCTGGGGCGACACGCTGCGGAGGCTCGGTCGCGTCTTCGGCCGCACGGAGGAATTCCTCGAGCTCGACGCGTGGGCCACCTCGCCTTCGTCACTCTTGATCGTCACCGGCATCGCAGGGATCGGGAAGAGCACCCTCGTCGCGAGCTGGCTCGTGCGGCAGCGTCCCCGGCCGTACATCTACTGGTTCGAGATCCACGAGGGCACGACCCGGGCGATCCTGCTGGAGGACCTCGCGGCCTTCCTCAGCCGCCTCGGCCGTCGCGGCCTCAAGAATCTCCTGTCGGAGCACCGGGCGGCGGACCCGCCGGTGATTTCCCGCGTGCTCTCCCATGACCTGCGGGAGGTCCCGATTCTCCTCGTGCTGGACAACTATCACCGCGCGACGCCGGAGCTCGCGGGGTTCATCGCGGGCCCGCTGCTCGAACTCGTCCACGGTGCCTCCATGAAGGCCTTGCTCATCTCCCGCACAGGACCCGCAACCCTGATGCGGCGCAAAGTCGCGAAAGACTCGCGGGCCGAGGTGCTCCACGTTCGTGGGCTCGATTTGGAGGCGTCGCTCTCCCTCCTCCGCGCGAAAGGATTCGCGGGGGATGACGTCGCACTCCAGCGAGCCGCGAGCTCCGCGCGCGGCCACCCCATCCTCCTGTCGTTCGCGGCGCAGACCGGTTCGAGCGCGAGCGGGGAAGTGACCCGCTACTTGGAGCGCGAGATCTGGCGCACGCTGTCGAAGGACGAGCGGACGATCCTCGAGGCCTCGTCGTTGTTCCGCGGCCTCATCCCGGCCGACTCCCTCCATTGTTTCTCCGACGAGTGGCAGGCCGCGGTCCACGGGCTGCAGGCAAAGAACCTCCTCGCGCCGACCATTTCCGGCGGCTTCGTCGTGCACGACACGATTCGCGAGTACATCCGGGAGCGTCTGCCGGAGGCGCGTCGGCGATCGTTCCATTCCTTGGCGGCGGTCTACTTCATGGACGGCACCGAGATGCAGGACCGCCTCGAAGGGATGTATCACCTGATCGAAGCCGGCGACATGAAGGCGTTCGGGGAATACCTGGCCGAAGCGAGTGGCGCGCTCTTGGACTCCGTGCCGGCCTCGGAACTCCTGACCGTGTTGCGAAAGATCGACCGCACGGTCCTCGACCCGATCTCGGCGTGCATCCTCCCGGAACTCATGGGCGACACCTTGCGGGCGCTCGGGGATCTCCAGCCCGCTCTCCTGGAATACCGGCACGCGGTCCAGCAGTCCGAGGCGAATCATCGGTCCGACCGAGTGCCGCGGCTCCTTCGGAAGATTGCTTCCATCGAGCGGTGCCGGAAGGAGAATGCGAAAGCCCTCGGGCACCTCGTCGAAGCGCAGGCTCGCTTGGAATCCCACCCGGACCCCGCGGAGCGCGGCGAGGTCCTACGGGAGCTCGCTCTCCTGGAGGGAGCCCAAGGGACCCTCGCGGAGGCGGTCGCCCACATGAACCAGGCGGTGGACCTCGCGACGGAGGTCTCCGAGCCCGGTGCCCTGGCCCGCAGTCTCACGGCGCTCGGGAGCATCGAGAGCATCCGCGGGAATTTTGAACGCGGGTTGGAGGTGAAGCTCGAAGCGCTTCGGATCGCCGAGCGGGGCGGCAACCTCACGGAGATCGCGCGGGCCTGCATCTCCGCCGGCATGTCCCTCCACGAACTCCGTCGGTATGAGGAGAGCCTGAAATATTACGACCGGGCGCTCCAGATTGGCCGGCTCGTCGGAAACATCCGGCTCCAAGGCTACGCGCTCATGGATCGAGCGGCCGCCATGATGGACATCGGACTGTACGAGGATGCCGGACCGGTGATCGAAGAGGCCAAGCGCCTCATCCAAGTGCTTGAGGAAAAAGACTCTCTTTTTATGATCGACATCTCGGATGGACAACGAGAGATGGGACTGGGCCGATGGACCCGCGCGACCCGTCTCTGGGACCGCGGGCTCCGCGGGCTCAAGGAATTGGGGAGCGTTTCCGACTATGCGCGCGCGCTCACATACGTCGGTCGGTTCTATCTCGAGAACGGCGAAGTCGAGCCCGGATTGCGAATTCTCGACGAGGCCCGAGGCATTGCCCAAACGGTCGGGATTGCCTCATTGCTCTCCGAGATTCAAACGCTGACGACTCAGGCCGAGGGGAAAGACCGCAGCCCCCCTCCGTCGCGGCTGGCGGACAACTAGCTCGGATCCTTGGGCGGCCCGTCCATTCGTTCACCTCTGGGCCGCCAGCGCGCTGTTATCTGATTTAAAAATGACGCGACTTGTTCCGTTTTCACCCTTGCGGCGCGCCTTTCCGACGAAGTTAAAGCGGCGGCCGCGATGCGCGGACATGGTCGCTTTTCCCGACCCGCGGCGCCGTCACCCGTTCCACATGCACGACATGATTCTCGGCCAGCCCGCGTTCATCGCGGAGGCCTTGCGAAGGACGTCCGCCACCGATCTGAGTTCGTTCGTTGGGAGACCGCGCCGGTTCGTTTTGACCGGGTGCGGGACGTCCTTCCACGCGGCGACGTACGGTGCTCGAGTGTTCCAGGAGGTAATGCCGTCCGTCCCGGTGCTTGCGATTCACGCGTACGATCTCGCGTACGGCTCATCGGTGTCCGCAAATGCGACGGTCCTCGGCGTGAGCCACAGCGGCTCCACGCCGACCACGAACCGGGCCCTTCGCCGCGCTCGTCGACGGGGTTGCCGCAGCCTCGCAATGTGCGGACTCCCCAACTCGCCCATGGAACGCGTGGCGGATCACACTCTGGTGATCGGCTCGACCCACGACCGATCGTGGGCGAACACGATGAGCTACACGACCCAACTCGCCGCCCTGGCAGGGCTGGCATCGCGTTCGAAATCCCACGTCGGGCCCTCGATGGAACCCGCGCTGCGAGGGATTGCTCGGTCTCTCGAGAACACCTTGGCCTGCGAATCACGCGTGCGGCGACTGGCGACTCAGATCGCGCGCCGAGCGCGCATCACGTTCCTCGGAAGCGACCTCGACGAGATCACCGCGCTAGAGGCCGCCCTCAAGATCCGCGAGACGTGCAGCCTGCCCGCGAGCGGCTACCACCCGGAGCAGTTCCTCCACGGCCCCTATCTCTCGATCGACGATCGAGAGTCGATCGTCATGTTGCGATCTCGAGACGATGGTCCGCGCAGCGCTGCGATCTCACGCGCGCTCAAGGCCTCGGGGGCGTCCGTGGCCACGATCGGGGAATCGGCGCGCGCCCAAATCCGGTTGCCGGCGGTGCCCCGGATCCTTCGACCGATCCTGTCCATCGTCCCGATGCAGTTCCTCGCGTACTACGCGGCCCTCGCACGGCGCGCGAACCCGGACATCATGCGGACGGATATTCCCCGACTTCGTGCGGGGGTGGAGGCGCTCTTTCACTGACGCCGACGTCGGGTGGCACGCCGACGACGGTCTTCGCCTCGGTCCCGTTTCGTAGGAGCAGCTGTAGGTGCATCTTCCCGTTTCCGTACATGATCTGGAACCGATCCACCTCCGACTTGTAGAGGCGCGCGGGCCTTCGCCGACCCTCGGTGACGAAGCCGGCTTCGGAGATCAGGGCGAGGGAGACGAGGCGCCGGATGCGGCGGTAGCAGGCGGCGATGGGCACGCGGTATCGGGTCGCGATCTCTTGCGCGGTGAGGCTCTCTTGATGCAGCGCGATGAGAATCCGGAGCGCGTGGTCGTCGAGAAGGGATTGCCCGTCCGAGTCGTACAACAGGAGGTCCTCGGCGAGGAGTCGGGGCCGAGGCGCTGGAGAACCTCCGTTTGGCGGTCCCACCGATGCCACGCGGCCGATTCGCGCTCGCCTCTCTAAAAGCCCTAGCCTCCGGTTATCACGGTTGAGCGAGAGGTAGGCACGAACCGCGCGGCGGCGTCAGCCTTCGAGGGACTTCTTGACGTTCGTCGCGAACTCTTCGGTCTGAGCTTTGAGCCGGGTCTTCATGAAGTTGTCCATGATTCGCGCGAGCGGTCCCTTCGCTTGGACGGTCATCGTGTACGTGACCTTCGTCGATTTCCCCTCGGGCGCGAGGTCGATCGTCCCCGTGATGTCCATGTTCTCGGCCTGACCGCGGAACTTCCCGTGGTTCATCGGGACCTGCTCGAGCGTCTCGGTCAGGACGACGACGTCTTGCGACAGCGGGCCGATCTTCACTTTCAGATTCCAGCGGGCCCGGGTCTCGTCCAGGATTTCGACGGATTGCACGCCCGGGACGCAGCCTCCGACTTTCCGCATGTCGCTGACGAACGCCCAGACCCTCTCGATCGGCGCGTGGACCTCGAACGTCGCGGTGCCTTCGGGCATTCCGGTCCCGCAACGCGACCGTTGTAAAATACTTTGCAGCGCCCCGGGAACGGGCTCGGCGCTGTTCGGTTTGCGGCCGTTGTCCTGCTTCAGGTTTCGTTCAATAAGAGAAAGGGGCCGAGGTCCTCCCCCATTTTGCCTCGGCGGGTGGGGTTCGCGAGATTGGACTCAGCCTTTCCGCAAGAACGGAAGGCCCGTGCGCTTGTTCACGCCGACCTTCCGATTCTTCGGCATTTCGTCCATCGGTTTGCCGCTTTTCGGTTTCCGCTTGCTGAAGAAGTAGATCGTTACTTTCGGTCCCTTCTTCAGTTTCACGTCTCGCGAGTACAGCGTCCATCCCTGGTACGTGTACGGCATGTTTGACCTCGGGCCTCCATGGAGCTAGGGTATAAAAAAGCGTTTCCTCCGGAGATGCGTCAGACGGAACGACCGCGATAGCTATTTTATGGTCTTAATATAGCGCACCCGCGGCCTATGGAGGCGCCGCAGCCGGGAAGCGGGACACGGCCTCCTGCGCTCACAACGCGGGGCGGAAGCAACGCGCGCAACGGTCACGAGAATCACTTGCGAGAACGGGTCCGAAAGACCTTCCAAATCCCCCAGGAACGGCGAGGAGGTCATCCATGAAAGCGAAACTCCACGCTCTTGAGTGCGATGAGGAAGACCTCATCGAGCTCCCAGACTCCTGGATCCCGGTGCGCCTCGAACACAACGGGTACGCCACCCCGAAGCGCAAGGCGTATACGTTGTATTACCTCGTGCGCGCATGATGTGCCGCGCGGGTTGAATAGGGCCGCCGCGTTGCCGTCCGCGTGGGCGCGAGATTCTCGGAGCTCGCGGAGCGTCTCGGCGCGGACCAGATTGCGACCGAGTCGGCGATCCCACCCCGATACCGGCTCGATGCGTTCCGCGCCCATCGTGGCTCCCGCCTCCCGGAAGGAGGGGTGACTCCCGCCGCGGTCGTCTGGCCCCGCTCCACGGAGGACGTCTCGGTCGTCGTCCACTTTGCCGCGGATGCTGGCCTCTCGATCGTCCCGTGGGGCGGCGGCACCGGTCTCATGGGAGGGGCCCGACCCACGACCGATTCGATCGTCCTCGACATGCGTCGGATGCGACGGGTCCTCTCGATCGACCGCGCGTCGAACCGAGCGACCGCGCAGGCCGGCATCGTCCTGGAGGCGCTGGATCGTCGTCTCCGGAAGGCGCGCCTCACCCTCGGCCACGATCCGTGGTCTCGGCCGCGCGCGACCCTGGGTGGTGCGATCGGCACGAACGGGATTGGGTACGCGGGTTACCTGCGAGGGACGATGGGAGATCAGGTCCTCGGCCTCGAGTCGGTCCTCGCGGACGGGACGATCCTCCGCACCCGTCCCGCGGTGCGATCCACGACCGGCCTCGACCTGAGACGGCTCTTCATCGGCACGGAAGGCACCCTCGGCATCGTGACCGCGGCGACCTTGCGCGTGTTCCCGATCCCGGAACGGGAGGAGATTCACGCGTTCTCGATTCGTGATTTTCCCACGGGTCTCGCTTGCCTGGTTCGGATGTACGACGACGGGCTCGCTCCGGCGGTGATGGATTTCGAGGAATCGTTCCCGGCGCCGTCACTCCCGTGGCGATCCGATGACGGACCGCCCGCCCTCTATCTCGGGTTCGCGGGATCTCGCGAACTCGTCGGAGCGTGCTGGCGGGTCGCGCATCGTCGTCTTCGAGCTGCCGCCGCCCGATCCCTCCCGGACGGCGACGCCCGGGATTATTGGCGGACCCGACACGACATCATCTACGCCCACGACGAAGTCTCGCCCGGCGTGACGCGCGCCGACATGTTCCTGAAGGACGTCATTTTCGACTACATCCACGTCGCCCTGCCGCGGTCCAGGATCCTCGCGTACCGCCGATCAAGCCTCGCGATTCTCCGACGACACGGCGTCCGGCCAATCGGCTTCGGCGTCTGGACGCAACCGGAGCTCGTCTCCCTCGAGGTCTTGCGGTCCGTGGGTGCGGACCGCGCGGCGGCGCGAACGGCCGTCGCATCCGCCGTTGACGAAATCATCCGCCGCGCCCTGTCGCTCGGAGGCTCCATGGAATACGTGCACGGCGTCGGCGTGAAGCTCGCTCACCTGATGGCGGATGAACTCGGGACCGGCCTCGCGGTCGCACGCCGCGTGAAGGCCGCGCTCGATCCCGGAGGCATCCTGAACTCCGGGAAGCTCGGCTTTTGAGACCTCAATCGAGCGTATGATTCCTCCGGGGAGGGTCTATCTTGCGAAACCTATATTAATGGCTCATTCAGCGTAATATATATAAATCTGAACATAACTGCTCCTCCCAAGGTAGGGATTGGATGCGCGAACCACCGCCCCCGATGATGAGCGCCCCGATGATGATGGGTCGAACCCGAATGATGGTCGCCGCTGCGATTGGCTTGGGCCTGCTGTTCCTCGCTGTCGGCGCGATGGTCGTCGACCTTGGCAACCAGGTGATCGTTAGTCCAACGCCAGAGCAGACGGCCGCCAACGCCAATCTGCGCGTCTTCATTGGCCCTGCGATCGCCCACTTCGGGATGTTCCTCTTCGTCGTCGGCCTCATTGGGGCCGCGTTGTTCCTTGAAGAAATGGATATCTTCGTCCGCTTGTTCCTTCTGATTGTCTCGTTCGTCGCCCTGCTGCTCGTACTCGCGAACTCCCCCACCCTCTTCGGGATTTGAGGTGGCCTCGATGGCAGGAATGGGCGAGAGACTGTGGGACATCGGCCGGTCGCCGGCCCAGCACATGACGGTCTTGGTCTTCGGTCTGTTCGCACTCTTGACCGGGATCGTCGCGACGTCGATCCTCGCGGTTGCCGGGGGCGGCGGCGGGACGACGTCGATCGTCATGGCTGCGCTGATCCTCCGAGGTGTCGGTGGCTTCTTCGTTACCTTGGCCCTCTTCCTCGGGGCGTACACCGCATCGGGCGAGTCGTGGACGACGACCGTCTGGCGAATCGCACAGCTGCTCGGGGCGGTACTCGTCCTGATCTTCGTATTCTGAGTTCGGGACCAACACACGAGGCGGCGCGATCGGCGCCGCCTCCTTCCACTTTCGTATCCGGACGTTCTCTTCCGACGCCCTTGTGGACGCGCTAGCCCGCTTCTCCCGCGCTCACGGACATGATCGGCGGAAGGAAATCGCTGATCATCTTCCACGACTCGCCTTCATCGCGGCTCGCGAAGAGCTGCCCCGTGCTCGTCCCGACGTAGACTCCGACGGGGTCCGCCGCATCGACGGCCATCCCCTCGCGGAGCACCGTCATGTACGCGCCCGGACCGGGCAACCCTTTCGTGGATCGGCGCCACGATTTCCCGCTGTTCGTCGTCTTCCACACGGCCATCTGGCCCTTCGGGAATACGCGGTTCCCCGCCCCGATGAGCGGCGTGACGAACGCCGTGTGCTTCTGCCGCGGATGCGCGGCAATCGGGAACCCGAAATCGGAGGGCAGGCCTTTCGTGACCTCCGTCCACGCGCCACCGTCCGTGCCACGATGATATGTCCCAGAGTGGTTCTGTTGGAAGAGGGAGCCGTCTTCGGATGCGTCCCAGGCGAGCTTGTGCACGCATTGGCCCCACTCCGGATACTTGTTCGGAAGGAATTCGGCCCGCACGCCGCGGTTCTCGGTCGTCCACGTCCGCCCGGCATCCCGCGTCTCGAACGCACCGACCGCGCTGATCCCGATCACGAGGTGCCGCGGATTGCGCGGGTCGACGAGCACGGAGTGGAGACACAGACCTCCGCCTCCCGGTTGCCACTCCTTCCTCGTCGGGTGATAGTTCAAGGAGTCGATGTCCTGCCAGGTCTCTCCGCGATCGTCACTCCGGAACAACGCCGCGGGCTCGACTCCGGCGTAAATCGTGTCGGGGGCGTTCGCCGGACCGGGTTCGATGTGCCAGACGCGGGACACACTGAGGTCGGAGCCCTCTTTGAACTTCGGCGCCCCTCGCGTCGCCTTCGGCTCCTGGCCCGCACGGCCGCGGTAGATCGCCGGTCCCCACGGCTCGCTCCCCATCGGGGCCGACGCGTACACCGTCCGGCCATCCCGTGGGTCGAGCATCATGTGATAGACCGACCCGCCCGCGTTGAAGGGCCCCGCGACCGACCATTTCTTCCGATCCGAGGAATGGAAAAGGAATCCGCCTTTCTTCGTCCCGACCGCCACGACCACGCTGCCTTTCTTGATAGGACCCGCCATGTCAACCACCGGCGACGCTGGGGAGGATATGGACGACGTCTCCCGGATTCAGTTTCGTATCCGGCAACGATGTTCCGATCAACTCTTCGTTCACGAAGACGTTCACATACGGCCTGCGCCGTCCCGCCTCGTCGACGACGCGATCCCGGATTCCCGGGAAGTTCGCGTCGAGGGCGTGCAGCATCGCGGCGACGTCGGATGCCTCGAGGACGACTTCGTCCTGCCCGTCCGTGTAGGAGCGCAGCGCCGGCGGGATCCGCACGAGCACACCGGCTCGGGCGATTTCCTTGGGCGAGACATCGGAGGCCATGACTCCTTCCCCCGCACCTCATCGCCCGAGAGATGAAAAGCCTTTGGCCGGCGTCCGCGAATCCGACGGGTCGGCGGAAGGCCTTATCCCATCCCATTCGCTCCGGGCGGGCGATGGACACCCAGGACATCTTGGACGTGGCCCTGCGGCTCGCGCAGCAGTCCGAGATTCCCTCCGACACGACGATCAACGTGCCCGCGAAGGACGTTCGCCGAGCGCTGTTCGGCATCGACGTCGAAGCGGCCGATCTGCTGATGGCGAAGGAAAAGGGGTACGATGTCGTGATCGCCCACCATCCGACGGGAGGGTCCGCGATCCTCGACTTCCCGAAGGTCCTCGTCAAGCATGCGGACATCCTGGCCCACCACGGAGTGCCCCGACCCGTCGCGGATGCCGCGGTCCGGGAGATGCAAGAGGAGCGAGAGCCCCGGGCTCACGCCGAGAATTACGACCGGCTCCCGTCGATCGCCCGGTTGATCGGGATCGGCCTGATGTGCATCCACAACCCGTGTGACGAGATCGGACGACGCGTGATGGACGAGACCCTGCGAGCGAAGTTGAAACCGAATCCGCGGGTGCGCGACGCGATCGACACGCTCTATGCGATCCCGGAGTTCCAAGCGGCGAAGACGCGCATCGCGGTTCGCATGGGGAAAATCGATAATCCCCTGGGAAAATGGGCCGTCCACCACGGCGCGGGCACGAACGGAGGCCTCCCCGTCGCCCGGGCGGCCTTCGAGCACGGCATCGACACGGTTTTCTACATCCACATCGATGCGGGGGCCCTCCGGCGGTTGTGGGAACTCTTCGGCCGCGAGGGGTCGAAGAACCTCGTCGTCACCGGGCATGTGGCCTCGGACAGCATCGGCATCAACGAGCTCGTCCGCGAGTTGCGGACGCGTGGGCTGAGGGTCGACACGTACAGCGGAATTGTCGATGTCTGAGCATTATTATTATCATAATCACGCATAAAATTCAATGGGAAGCCTTAACTATGCATCCCCGATACCGCAGCGAAGGGGGTTCCGTCTGCCGTTCGAGATCGTCATCGTGAGCAACACCCCCCTCACGCCGTTGAAGGACATTGACGATGTCGCCCTCCTGTTCCTCACGCAGATCGGATACATCCCGAAAGGCTACGATCCGAAGACCGACGCGAGCTCCGTGCGCGACTCCGTCCCATACCGTCTGTTCGTCGAATGTCTGCTCGGTCGTCTCGACAAGGGGTGGACCGTCGAGCAGCTCGCCGCGAAGTTGAAGACCACGAAGGCGACGATCTACCGCCACATCAACAAGCTCAAGGAGATGGACCTCCTGGACGAGGTGAATGTCACGGAGCGCAGCACGGTCCGGAAAGGGTACCGGATCCGGTACGGCAATCTCTCGAAAGCCTGGAATTTCGTCGAATCGAACGTGGAGATCGCGATGGAGAACTACCGCAAGACCGTCGACCATCTCGAGAAGCTCGCCGAACAGAGGAGGTGACGGCGCTGGCCGATGAAATCGTCTCGCTCACGAAAGGATCCCGTTACCGGATCGAGTCCATGGAGACCCGGGAGCGCACGAAGGTCACGAAGGGGATTTTCCGCGGATACGCGACGATCGGGACGGACGACGCAATCCTCGTGGAACTCGATGAAAGCCATCAGGAGTTGAAAGGGAAGCTGCGCCTGATTCCGCTCCACGTCGTCCTCGCGGTCGACATCTTGGAGCAGGTGCCGGGCGACGCGCCGAAAGTCGAGAAGCACGGGACGATGTACGGCTGAGCGGTCCGCAGGGCAAGCTTCTTGCCGGGGAAGGAGGATGACGGGCTCATGAGTTCTCCTCGCGTCGCGCAGGTGGGCCTCCGATCCCCTCGAGGCTGGCTGTTCCTTGCGTTCCTCGGCGTCTGGCTGTACCTCGCGTCGCAGTTGCTCCGCCTCTATCCGGGACGGGTCGCCGAGGTCGTCGTCATCCCGGTCCTGGAGGTGAAAGAAGTCTTGGCCCTCACGTCCGGCCTCGGCCAGCTCCTCTTCTTCGGCGGCTTGGTCGCCGCTCTGTGGCGGGCAAATCTTGCCGCGGGTGCATCCAATGCCGGGATCCGCGGGCTCGCGTTCGGCGTCGCGGGGGTCGGCATCCTCGGCGTGTTCGAGTTCGCGCTCTTCCTCGATTGGCTCGCCGGCGCGTTCAACCCGATGGCCGCGTTCGCCCAAACGCCCATCTTGGATACCGGGGTCATTGCGGGGACCGCGCTCGCCTTCGCGGGTCTCGCCTCCCTAGTCGTCGGCTTTGCCCAGTCCACGGATCTCTTCGGTCGACGGCAGCGGATCGTCCCCGCTCGCGCGGCTCGGAAGGAGGAGACCGGCTGATTCTCTCGGATCTCCACGCGATGTCTGTGTGTCTCGGGAGGCCGCCACACTGACCGTTGCACTGCGCCCGCCTCCGGAGGATCCGTTCCTCGCGTCGTTCCTCGCCGAACTGCGAGATCGGGTGCCCACGTCGAAGGATGAGCTCCAACAATTGAAGCGACGCGCGGCGCGGTCCCATGGCATCATCGGAATCCCCAGCGACCCGGATGTCCTCGGTCGGCTCCCTCCGGCGCGCCGCGACGAATTGGTGGATCTCCTGCGGATCAAGCCGGCTCGCACCGCGAGCGGCGTCGCCGTCGTGACGGTCATGACCGCGCCGCACGCGTGCCCACACGGGGTATGCACCTTCTGTCCAGGGGGACCGAGGTTCGGGACTCCGCAGTCGTACCTCGGCACGGAACCTGCGGCGCGACGCGCCGCGCTTCACGACTACGATCCCGGGGAGCAAGTCGTCGCCCGTCTCCGGTCCCTGCGGGACATCGGACATCCGACCGACAAGGTCGATTTGATCGTGCTCGGAGGGACGTTCACGTCTCTCGAGCGCGGATACCAGGAGTGGTTCGTGAAAGGGTGTCTCGACGCGATGAACGGGGATATCTCGGACTCGCTCGGGACGGCCCAAACGAAGAACGAGACCGCCGGCGTGCGGTGCATCGGACTCACGATCGAAACGAAGCCCGACTGTTTTCTCGGTTCGGAGGTCGACGCCTGCCTCGGTCTCGGCACAACCCGAGTGGAGCTGGGAATCCAGTCGACCCACGACGACGTCCTCGAGGCCGTCCACCGAGGGCACACGGACGCGCAGAGCCGTGCCGCGATGGGCCGCGCGAAGGCCGCCGGCCTGAAGGTCGGCGCGCACATGATGCCGGGCCTCCCCGGTTCGGATTGCGACCGCGACCTCGACTCCTTCCGGACGCTGTTCGAAGATTCGGACTACCGTCCGGACTTTCTGAAGATCTATCCGACGCTAGTCCTGCCCGGAACGGCCCTGTACGGACTCTGGAAATCCGGGCGGTACTCGCCGCTCTCGACGGAACAGGCCGTCGACCTCGTCGCCCGCGTGAAGGCGATGGTGCCGCGGTGGTGCCGCATCCAGCGCGTGCAGCGCGAGATCGGGGCGCCGGAAATCCAGGACGGTCCGAAGAAGGGAGATCTCCGGCTGCTCGCGCGGGAACGGCTTCGGCAACTCGGCCTGAGGTGTTCCTGCGTGCGGTGCCGGGAAGTCGGATTCCGCGGCATCGAGCCACGCCCGGAAGCGCTCACAATCCTCCGATGCGATTACGAGTCCTCCCGAGGACACGAGGTCTTCCTCAGCATCGAGGATCCCGGACTCGACGTGCTCGTCGCCTACGCACGCCTCCGGATCGACGAATCCGGCGCGACAGTCCGGGAGTTGAAGGTGTTCGGTCCCATGGTGGAGATTCACGAAGCCGCACAGGACCGTTGGCAACATCGCGGGTTCGGTCGTCGGCTCATGAGCGAATGCGAGCGCCTCGCCCGGCATGAATTCAACGCGCGCGAGGTCCGGGTCACCGCGGGAGTCGGTGTCCGCGGGTACTATCGCAACCTCGGATACGACCTGCGTGCCCCGTACATGGTCAAAGGGCTGTGATCACGAGATTTCTTTGATCCAGCCGAGGCGGCGGAGCTTGCTCGCCTCCACGTCCGCGGCGTTACGGAACGCCGACTCCGCTTCCGCGAGGTAGTCGACGGCGAGACGCAGGCCCTCCCGCGTCGGTGCCTTGACATCGATCCCCGCCCGGGTGAGCTGCTGCCGGACGATGGGCATCGCGGCTTCGTGGCCTCCCATGAACTCGCAGAAGTCCATGATGATTTGGTCCGTGACCGCGATGTACGGATTCCAAGTCTCCTCGATCGCTTCTGCCTTCGTGATCTTCGCATCCGCTTCGGCGATCATCGCCTTCGCGAGGCCGAGGAAGCCCGCCTCGACGTTCAGCCCGGTCTTCGCCGAGCTCACAAAGCCGTCCACCTGGAGCACGTCCTTCAGGTCGTCGAGCTGTTCTTGGACCTGCCGCCGGGAACTCGCGAGGTCCACCTTGTTCGCGACGAGGACGATCGGGATCGGGTCGGTGACGGAAAGGAGGTGCGGGATCCAATATTCG
>VBLR01000025.1 GCA_005878665.1 Methanobacteriota archaeon
ACGAAGTCCGGGCTGTTGGTCCACAGGGCGGTCTCCCCCTCGCCACGGATCGACTTCTCATCTTGAATGAGGAACGCCAAGATGGACTCGCGATCGACGATGATGAACCGGGCGCGCTGTCGATCCACGTGTCGCAACGGCACGAACTTCGAGACCCGGGCCATGAGCACCTCGTTCGTTTCGTTGACGTCCGCCGCGAGTCGCGCCTTCACCCCACGTCTCATGGCCGCCTGGAGAGCCTCGTTGATCCCGGCGCGGTACGACCGCTGCAGGCCCTTCGTCGTCGTGAAGGCAAGGACCTCCGTTTTCGCGGTGGAGACGAACTGCCTTAGCGTGCGGTAAATCTGCGCACGGCCCTTGATCACCTGGAGGCGCACGGTCGGGGACTCGCGGGCCCGGCCGGAGAGCTTCGGCCATGCCTCCAGGAACGTCTTCCGGACCCCATCGAGCTTCTCGAGCTCCGAGCGCTTCTCGTCCGCGATCATCTCGAAGACGTCGTTGATGGCCCGCGCCGCATACCGACGGGGTCGGTCCAAGGTGACCTCGACGAGCCCGCGGGCCTCGAGCCCTTCGAGCGCGCGATACGTTTGCACGCGATTGACGCCGCTCGCCCGGGCGATATCCCCCGCGGTGGTGGCCCCGGCGCGGGCGAGGTTCACGAACACGAGGGCCTCGTAACGACTCAGGCCGATCCGCTGAAGCGCGTCCGAGGCCTCCGAGATTTTCATTCCGGATTGGATGGGCCCCGGGGCCTATTAACTACGTTGTAACGAGACCTGTTACGTCGACGAATGCCGTTTCCATCCGATGGACGGGCCGCTGTCACATCGGACGTGTCAATCTCGGTCAGCGGCGATGGTGAGGAAACAGAACGGTGGAGAGGAAAGAAAGGGGTGGAAAAAGAGGTCGCCTCGTCTCGATCTACCCGATTACCGGGTCGACGCGAGGCTCCAGATGGCTCCGGCGAGGAGGAGCAGGCCTGCAAACAGGCCCAGCTGCGTCGCCACCAAGACCACGATCGCCAGGCCGGCGATCATGGCCACGATGGAGCCATTCTGCACGTTCTGTTTCGACACGGCGTAGCCGATCAAGCCGACGATGCCGAAGACGACCAGGTAGGCCTCTGCGGCGGTCGCGGCCACGATGGCTCCTGCCTTCGACGCATCGAACAGATACGTTAGGATGCCCACGATCAGGGCCACAAACGCGCCAAGTACGATGGGTACCTGGTACGTCGGCGTGTGCGAGAGTTCGCGCCACGACTGGCCGAACCCCGTCCCCGATTTCGCGCGGGTCGCTTCCATGGTGCTTTCACCTCCTTGGCCGCCACCCCGTGATGCCGGGTCATAGCCGTATTGGGACAATTTTCGAACCTTGGGTTCCGCGAGATAAGCATGATGTGGCGCCTCCCTTGACAATAGGGTTTAGCCATCCTCGCGGCAGACCGACACCTTCATGATGGGTTCTTAAGGAGAGGGCGGTTTGCGCGCTATCGTACGGAAGGAGACAATCCCTCAGCCCGCAGCCGGTTCCCGACCGTGCGCAGTCCGCCATTCAATCATCAGAGGCACCAACGTCGGGAGGCTTGCGTCAGGATCCCGCAACGAGCCGATCTCAGCCGCACGTCGGCGAGGCGGTCTCGGAATCAATGGACGCTTCGCCGCCTCGGGAGCCGCCTGGCCTTTTTCGTCCGCGTACCGAAGGGACAGTTTGAGGGCCTCGATCATCGTCTCCGGGCTGCCCAAATCCAGCATGAGCTCGTCGCCTTGGAGCAGGACTCCGATCACCTTCTTGCCGGCGACCGCGAGTCGTTGGATCGCGTCCGTGAGCTGGATTTCTCCGCCCGTCCCAGGCCCCGTGCTCGCGAGGGCTTCGAAGATCTCGTCGCTGAAGACGTAGACCGGCATGATCGCGTGGTTGCTCCGGGGCGTCTCCGGCTTCTCGACCGCGGACGTGATCCCCAAGACGCCGGGTTCGAGATAGTCACCCTCGACGACTCCGTAGTTCCGGGGATCCGGAACGTCCCGCAACAGGACCGTCGCAGAGGCGCCGTACTTCTGATGCAACCCCGTCAATCGTTCGATGTGCTCGTCTCGATCGGAGAGGATGATCGTGTCCGCGGCTTGCACGATGAACGGCCCGTCGATGAGCGATTGGCCGAGCAGGACCGCGTCCCCGAAACCGAGCGGCTCCGGTTGATTCAGGAAGACCAACTTCGAGGACTTGACCTTCTCATAGAAATCGGACATGCCCCGCGGGAGCTTCGATTTCTTTTCGAGGAATTCCAGGAATCTCGGATCCGGGGAAAAGTGATCTTCGATCGCTCGCTTTCCCCTCCCGACGACGATGTAGAAGTTCCGGATTCCGGCGGAGAAGAGTTGCTCGAAGATCGCTTGGACCAGCGGCTTGAGCTCGAGCGAATCATCGCGGTCGTGAGCGATGATCGGCAACATCTCTTTCGGAATTTCTTTCGAGAACGGCAAGAGGCGCGTCCCGATTCCGCCGGCCGTAATCAAGGCGGTGTACCCGTCCAAGCCGTTCGATGACCCCGTTTCCTCCATCGATTCGATGGTCAGACCGCTCACCCGAGGTGTTCCGAACCGATGGCGAGGGACCCGGCCAACGTCAACGTCATGTTTTCAACTTGGGTACAATAATGGATACGTGCGGTGCTTCGAGCACATGCGAATACACGGGGGATATGTGCCGAACGTTCTTCCTTCACGCGAGCGGACGATATGGGGAGGAGCCGGTTCCCTCGGTGCAAGATCTCCCCGAATTTCGGTCTTCAAATGTTATCAGAAGTGAAAACGATTTTCTCGTTCTCCCGGACGTTCCACAGGTCCTCCGAACCCGTCCGAGGTCCGGAGGCCCGCTGGCGATTGCGAAAAACCCGCCAGGCCCTCGGCCCGGGGCCGAGTGTGCCTCGGAGAGAATACGGAAGAGCGTGCGAGAACCGGGGCTCCCGATCCTGAAGATCGCGGGATCGCTCCGGATTCGGCGAGCGTCCTTTCCGTCTCGAAGGAATGGTGAACGTGGCCCAGATCGCAACGGCAGTCGCCGTCGAACGGACGCTGGTCGTCGGCCGCCCGACGGTCCGCGGGAAGTTCCTGTACGTCGGGAAGGAGAAGTTCTGGGTCCGGGGCGTCAGCTACGGCACGTTCTTCGTCGACGACGACGGCGAGGAGCGACTGAATCCGGAGATGGTCGCACGGGATTTCGCCCTCATGGCGGCGAACGGTTTCAACGTCGTCCGGGTCCACACGGGTCCTCCGCGTTGGCTTTTGGACATGGCCCTGGAGAACGGGCTCCGGGTCATGGTCGGCCTCAACTGGGGAGAGCACATGGCCTTCCTGGACGAACCGGGCAAGGTCGAGGAAATCATCGCCCGAGTTCGGAAGTGGATTCGCGCCTGCGCCGGTCATCCGGCGGTTTTCTGCTACAGCATCGGAAACGAAATCCCGGCGGCGATCGTCCGTTGGCATGGGAGGCAGCGGGTCGAGAAATTCATCGAGCGCCTCTACCGCGTGGCGAAGGAAGAAGACCCGTACGCCCTGGTGACGTACGTGAACTACCCGTCCACGGAATACTTGCGCCTCCCGTTCCTCGACTTCGTGGCGTTCAACGTCTACCTCGAGTCGCCCCGGGCCTTCGAGGATTATCTGGCGCGGATCCACAGCCTGAGCGATGACCGTCCCGTGTTGCTCAGCGAGATCGGACTGGACAGCCTCCGGAACGGCGAGGGCTCCCAAGCGGCGATGTTGGACTGGCAGGTCCGGGCCGCCTTGCGTCTCGGTTGCTCCGGGGTCATCGTCTTCGCGTGGACGGACGAGTGGTATCACGGGAAGTATCCGGTCGAGGACTGGGCGTTCGGGTTGACGACCCGAGATCGGACGCCGAAGCCCGCCCTGGAGACGGTGACCCGGGCGTTCGCGGAGTCCCCGTTCCCCTCGGACAAGCGCTGGCCGAGAGTCTCTGTTGTCGTGTCGTCGCTGAACGGCGGCGCGACGATCCGCGACACGCTGACGGGCCTGGAGCAGCTCGACTATCCGGACTACGAGGTGATCCTGGTCAACGACGGATCGACCGATGCGACCCCGGTCATCGCCTCGGAATACGAGGTTCGACTCATCACGACGAAGAATCAAGGGCTGAGCGCCGCACGGAACGTCGGCATCCGCGCCGCGACGGGAGAAATCGTCGCCTTCATCGACGACGACGCGTACCCGGAAATCCATTGGTTGCGATTTCTGGCGCTCGCGCTCATGGAAGGCAAGGCCGTCGGGGTGGGAGGACCGAACCTCCCGCCCCCGAACGACGGTTGGAGGGCGGATGCCATTGCCAACGCCCCGGGCGGCCCGAACCCGGTCTTGATTTCCGACACCATCGCGGAGCACATCCCCGGGTGCAACATGGCGTTCTGGAAAGACGCGCTCGAAGCGATCGGCGGATTCGACCCGAGGTTCCGGAGCGCGGGCGATGACGTCGACGTGTGCTGGCGGCTCCGCGACCGGGGCGGGGTCATCGGGTACTCCCCGGGCGCCGTCGTATGGCACCACCGCCGCCGATCCTTCCGGAGGTTTTGGAGGCAACAGGTCGGATACGGAAAGGCCGAGGCGCTCTTGGAACGCAAGTGGCCGTCTCGATACAGTCCGATCGGCCAGTTGACCTGGCTCGGACGAATCTACGGAAAGGGCGTATCCTCGGATCTGTCGTCGCTCGGGGGACGCGTCTACCAGGGAGTCTGGGGCACCGCGCCGTTCCAATCCCTCTACCAGTCGCGGGGCTCCCGGTGGTCCCTGGCCCTCGCTCCCGAGTGGTACCTGATGGTCGCGCTCTTGTCGGGGACATTCCTCCTGAGCCTGGGTTGGGGCGCCTCGATCATCTTCGGACCGGCCTTGCTCGTCGCCGTTGCGCTGCCTCTCGCACAGGCCTCGATCAGCGCGGGCCGGGCGAAGTTCGCCGCGGGCCGGCGGGAGCGACACTGGTCGCTCATCGGGTTGCGGCTCGTCGTCGTGGTCCTCCATCTCATGCAGCCGATGGCCCGCCTTGCGGGCCGGATCCAGGGCGGCCTCACCCCGTGGCGGCGGCGGGGCCCGCGGACCCGACCCCGGTTCCGACGTTTGCACATGACCTACTGGCGGGACCAGCGAGAGGCTCCCGAGGAAACGCTGAGGAAACTCCAAGCCGACCTGGTCGACGCGGGCGCGATCGCACGGGCGGGCGGCGAGTTCGACTCCTGGGATTTGGAAGTCCGGGGAGGCCCGCTCGGCGGGAGTCGGCTCTTGCTTGCCGTCGAGGAGCATGCGCCCGGGAAGCAACTGCTACGTTTCCGGATCCTCCCGGCGTACGGGAAGTCCGCGGCCATCCTGAGCGCGGTGTTTGCCACGCTGTCGATCGGCGCGTGGTGGTCCGGCGCGGCGGTCGCAGGCGTGACGTCCGCGTTCGTCGCGGCTTTCGTCGTGGCGCGCGCCCTTGCCGAC
>VBLR01000026.1 GCA_005878665.1 Methanobacteriota archaeon
CGCCCGGGGGCCCACGTTCCCGCTCCAGAGACCTTCGGTCGCGAAGTGGGCCGTTGCGGGGCGACCGCAACCGTTCGCGGGAGGTGGCCATGCGGTTTCGCCTCGACGTCGATGGTGAGCGTCGCGAGATTGACGTCGAACGGAGTGCCGCAGGGTTCGCCATTCGAATCGACGGCGCGGTGTATCGGGTTCGCACCCGGTCGACCGCCGAATTCGTAGACGTCCGAATCGGGACGAAGCGGTTTCGCGTCCGCCTCCAAGGAAATGAGGCGATCCTGGAGGACGGAGTCCACCGTCTGCGCATTGAGGATGTCTCCGAGGACCGAGCGGATGTTGTCGAAGGTCGCCCGACCGACACGGGGGCCGTCGTGGACGTTCGCTCATCGATGCCCGGACGGGTCGTCCGGGTCGCGGTCGCGGTTGGCGCTCACGTCGACCGGGGCCAGACGCTGGTGGTCCTGGAGGCGATGAAGATGCAGAACGAGATCCCGTCCCCCGGGGACGGCGTGGTGCGGGAGGTCGCGGTCGCGGAGGGCGAGATCGTCACCGCGGACCGGGTCGTCGCGTCGATCGAGCTTCGCGGATCGTCGGCGTCGTGAGGAGATGCCGGAGCCGCTCCTTCTTCGATCGCAGGTAGCGGACGTTCGTAGCCGTGGCCGGGATCTGCAGGGGGATCCGTTTCGTCACGCGGACGCCGTACGCGCGGAGCTCCTCGATCTTCGCGGGGTTGTTCGTCATCAACTGGATTGACGTGACCCCGAGGACGCGGAGCATGCACGCGGCACACTTGTAGCTCCGGAGATCCGCGGGGAACCCGAGGACCCGATTCGCATCGACCGTGTCGAGGCCGTGGTCCTGGAGGTGGTACGCCGCGACCTTGTTGACGATCCCGATGCCCCGTCCCTCCTGGGCGAGGTACAACAGGATGCCTTGCGAGGCGCGCCCGAGTCGCTTCATCGCGGCATCGAGTTGCTGACCGCAGTCGCATCGCTCCGATCCGAAGACATCGCCCGTCACACATTCGGAGTGGAGGCGTACGAGGACCTCGCGCTTCCCCGCGACCTTCCCTTTCACGAGCGCGACGTGTTCCTCGCCCGTGAAGGGGCAGACGAAGGCGTGGATCCGGAAGTTCCCGTACCGGGTCGGGAGCCGGGCCTGACTTCCGAGGAGGATGTTGTCGCAGAGTTCGCCGTCAAGGCGCGTCATGGCCGGCGGTTCCGACGGTTCCGGCGTATATAAGAATGCAGGTAAGAACCAGCAACGCGGTTCTGTCGGCTCGGATGCTGCGGGCGAATTCAATCCGCCAGATAGGCCGCGATCAACGCCGGCGCGGCCCCGATCGCGGTGGCGGTCTCGAGGGAGAGGCCGCGACTTGTGAGATCGAAGTGGTAGCGGCCCAAGGGGTACACGTCGCGGTCGTCCAGGCCACGCGGTCCCAGTCCGAAGACGAGCAGAATCGATGTCCCATGCTTCAAGAGCCCGGCCAAGAACGGTGCGGTCGTCGCTTTCTTCGGATCCGGTCGGTTCGTCGTCACGATGACTTCGCCCAGCTGAGGCGGGAAGCCCCGCTTCGGGAACTCGAACGTCTGGAACCGGCCGAGGTGCGCTAACTCCCGGAGATACTTGCCCGCCTCCCCGATGCTCGTCGTGCCGGACACCCAGGCCGCGACGTCCTCCGCGGTTCGCAGGTCTTTCTCGAACGGGAACCCGAACGTAGCGAGGTTCGCATCGAATGCGAGGGCGATCGGTGCCGCGCGCGCGATTGCTCGGCGATGGGCCTCGGCCAAGCGAATCGGGTCGTACGAATTGAAGAGGCCGAGGGTCATCCGGCCGTGTGCCACTTGACGAGTATCGCTTTCGCCTTATTTCGCTATGGAGACGACGGTAAGACGTGAGGCCGCTAGCGCGCCGGGGAAGCCTCGTCCCTTTTCGATGGCCTCAACGCGGACGCGGCGGCGTAAAGCCCGCCGAAGGCCAACGCGATAGTCAAGGAGATTTCCACGGTGTATGCGGTCACTGGGCCCACGAGTCCGAGTCCAGCCACCGAGAATGCCCAGAGGGCGATCGAGGTGGCGCCATAGAAACTTAGGAACATCCAAGCGAACCGGCGTAGAGCCGCGGTTGCCTCCCGGGGAAATGGGTTTCGGACGGGCATGTTCTTCGCACCTCCAGAAACGGGTCGGAGCGGGATAAATCTGGCTCTTCAATTATCAGCGGTTCGAATTCGCCGGACCGTCAGTCATGTTCATAATCCGGCTCTCATTCGTGAACCCGTTCAATGGAGATGTTCTACTACACGGTCGACGCCGGTCGCGTGGCTGGGCTTCCCGGGCCGGCGTACATGGAGTGGGACTTCGCCCGGCTGCGAAAGATGGGGTACTCCGTCGTCGTGAGCCTCGCGTGCGACCACCTGAACACGTTCGAAATCGAGGACGCGGGCTTCGAGCACAAGAAGATCTGCGTGGAGGATTTCACCGCGCCGACCCTCGATCAAGTCGATGAGTTCGTGGCCTTCGTGGATTCGAAGATCGCCGAGGGAAAGAAAGTGCTCGTCCATTGTTATGCGGGTCGCGGCCGGACCGGGACGATGCTCGCCGCCTACCTGATCCACCAAGGGATGTCGTCCGATGCCGCAATCCGGGAGATTAGAGAACGGGCGGATCGCGCGTATGGTACGGTCCGCGGGGTGATTGAGCCAGTGCAGGAGGAAATCCTGCACCGGTACGAGAGACAGATCCGACCCGCGTAGGCATGCCGGGTCCCCCTCAGCTCACCAAACGGTTTTCCGGCTAAGGTTTGTTGACCGCTCGGGACGAATCGAGTGGTTGGATCGTGGACGTGGGATGGAGACCGCCTTCCCGGGCTCGCCGCCCCAGATAGAAGAGAGCACCGGCGGCATGAGAAATGCCGACGACTCCCAGGAGATAAGGACCGGCAGGACCGGATGGGTCATCAGGTAGGACAGAGTAGCCCAATCCGGCGACGAGCAAGCCAACTCCCATGAGGAGAAGAGGAGCGTGTCGAGGCGCGTAGTACGATCCCAGAAGGAGAAGCGCAATTCCATCCATCAGCTGGAAGACGGCAATTCGTCGAATGAATAGCGTACTCGTAAAGAACGCGTTTGCGAGCCCGAGACCCCCCACGAAACCCACAAATGACGACAACATGACCGCGACAACAAACGTCTCGGACAATCGCGGGTCGTCCGTTCGTGTGAGCAGACGTTGAAGGGCCAGCGGCAGGATTATGGCGCCTATCCCTGCGAGGGTCTCAAACGGCAAAGCGACAAGGGGGTCAGGTGACCTGGACATGGCGGCTGCGACGCCCCCGGTGCCGAAGATGAAAAGTACGGCCCAGGAGGCCAACAAGACCATCATGAAAGTTGAATCAGATGAGCCCGTCTCTCTGGCCTGCGTTCCGATCCCGTTGAAGTATCGGTCCTGGCGTTCTCAACTTTGCGGTTAGGGCGGAGAGCCCGGGATTCTATGACAGCCTGACGAGTTCCTCGCCCTCCCACTTGTACCGCTTCTGCGTCCGCTTCTTGTGAACCCCTCTCTGCAACAGATACCCGATGAGGATCGGCAGCCCGATCGTCGCGTCGACAAGGCTCTGGGCCATCTTGGCGTCTTTGTGGAACTTCCCCCACGATTGGCTTTCCTCGAAGGTGCAACCGCTCAGGCCGCCCCATTGCGGCACATCGGTCGTGATTTGCGCGGCGTACATGTGCGGGTTTTCCGGGTACCCCATGACCTCTTGGATGACCTCGACCTGCGAGATGTAGTTCTTCGGCGTGCCGCCGCCGACGTAAAACACCCCGGTCCGGGGAGACTTCAGCTTCACCTGGGCGATCTCGTAGTTGTCCTTGATTGAATCGAGCGCGATCGGCTCCTTGCCCTTCTTCACCCGATCGTGATGATGCTTCGCGAGCGCAATCCCGATCGACGAGTCGTTGAGGGCCGGCACGAAGTACGGGATGCCTTTCCGGTAGCACGCACCGACCAAGCTGTTCGGGTCCTTCGACGCGATTTTCCCCATGTCCCAGAGGATTTCGCGGCTGCTGTACGGCCGCGGCTCGAGGCCATCGGCGAGCGCCGCGATCTCGTCGTCGCATTCGCGGAACAGGGACTCGTCGGCCAGGGTGTCGTAGACGCGATCCAGGAAGTGTTCCCGCAAGACGATGTCGTCCGCGTCGGGGGAGGACTTGTAGTGCCGGTGCCCGTGCGCCTCGTAGAAGTCGTGATAGGCAATCGCCCCCGTCGTCACGACGACGTCGACGAGGCCGAACTCCACCATGTCGCGCATCACTTTCTTCAGACCACCCGGCGTCAGCGCGCCGGCCCCGCCGAAGAACACCGTGCACTTCGGGTCCGTCATCATGTTCTCCAGGACGGAGGCGCATAGGCCCAGGGTCCTCGCCTGAAAGGAGATGTGCTTGTAGCCGTCGACGAGGTCCGCGATCGTCTCCGTCTTCTCGAGGTCGAGGTGTTCGATCGGGACGGAGGTGAGGTCCGCCTTCGTGGGCTTCTTTTCCGCCATGCGCGGCGCTATGCGGCCCCCGGCCAAAAGGCTTCGGTCGGCTCACGCCTTCTTGCGGCCTTCAACCGCCTCGGCGATCGCACGGGCTTTCTCTTTCGGCCTCGAGCAAACCGCGTACTCGTCGCCGTCGAAGAAAACGTCGAGGTCCGGATGTTGCCGTTGGATCTGCTGGATCCGCTGCATGATGTCCTTGAGGGTGATCGACTCGTCGTTCGGGTCGATCCGCATGATAATCCGCTTCTCGCTCTCCGTCCCCAAGGCCCGCCCTCCGCACTACGCCGAGACCATCAGTTCATCC
>VBLR01000027.1 GCA_005878665.1 Methanobacteriota archaeon
ATCAACCTCCCGTCCAAACGTGAGGAAGTACATGTCCGTCGGGCTCACGGGATTGATCCAGCCGCCGCCCAGATTGAGGTTGATTTTTGCCTGGCCGGCCGCGTACGTGTCCGCCGCGCTGTGATACCACTGGTAAGCGTTGACTAACGCGCTCGCGCAGGTCGCGACGATCCAGTACCGGGTCCCTCGGACGAGAGAGGGAGGGCTCGTGAACCGGACGCTGTACGTCCCGAGGTTGTTGTTCCCGATGACGATCGTGGACGCGGCCAGGTACGAACTCGATGGGACGCCCCCCGCATCCGCACGAATCGTGACGTTCAGCACATCCGTGGTGTCGCCGATGTTTCGGAGCCGGAGGGTGACGTTCAGCAACCGATACATCTCCGTCGCAACGAACGATTGGGCCACGCTCTGGCCCGTGTAGACGTTCAAGTTGCTGGCCGTGACCACTTGATTCGACTCGTACGGCCGCTCGCCGAAGCCCGCCGCTGGCGTCGCGAGGAACGGGGAGAGCGCCGTCGCAAGGAACACGAGTATCAGGATGCCCACTAGGGGTGAGGTGGGCAGGCGACGGCTCACTCTGGGACCTCGGGATGAGCCGTCCCCGGCGCATTAGATGTACCCCACCTCCCCGGTTATCCACCATGATTTTTTTTGTCAGGGCCCTTGGTCGGTCGTGCCGGTCGGCCTGAGGACGGCAACTTTTAGTCCCAGTGACCCTTGAAGCGGCGGGCATGGAGAGCCTTGGCCTCGACCCGCGGATCATCGACGCGGTCCGAGCACTCGGCATCGAGACCTTCACGGAGCCGCAAGAGCGCGCGATCCCGCGTATTCTCGCGGGCGAGAACGTGCTCCTCGTGGCTCCGACGGGCATCGGCAAGACCGAGGCCGCCCTGCTCCCGATCCTCGATCGGCTCTTGCGGGAGAAGCCCGAGCCGACGTCGTGTCTGTACATTACCCCGCTCCGCGCCTTGAATCGCGACATGCTCCGGCGGATGACGTTCTTCGCGGCCCGGCTGGGCGTGCGCGTCGCCGTCCGTCACGGGGACACGACGCCGCAGGAACGTGCGGCCATCACCCGGCATCCTCCGGACATCCTCATCACCACGCCGGAGACGTTCCAGATTCTATTCACCGGCCGCAAGTTGCGGGAGCACCTCCGGTCCGTGCGGTGGGTCGTCGTCGACGAGATTCACGAGCTCGCCTCGGACGAGCGGGGCGCGCAGCTCGCGGTGGGCCTGGAACGGCTGCGGGACCTCACGGGCCGCGAGTTCCAGCGGATCGGGCTGTCGGCCACGGTCGGCACGCCCGACGAGGTCGCCGCGTTCCTCGGGGGCGTCGGTCGGCCGGTCGAGGTCATCCGCGTCCGGATCCCGAAAGGCATCCGAATCCAGGTCGAGATGCCCGCGACCGCGAAGGGCGACGCTGAGATCGCCGAACGGCTTCGCGTCCAGCCGGGTCAGGCCGCGGCCCTCCGTCGGTGCTACGAACTGATCAAGGAGCACCAATCGACCTTGTTCTTCGTGAACACCCGCGACACCGCGGAGTTCCTCTCCTCTCGATTGACCGCGTGGTACCAGGATCCGAAGATCGGCGTCCACCACGGGAGCCTGTCGAAGGACGTGCGGGTGCAGATGGAAGACGAGTTCAAGTCTGGCGGCCTCCGAGCCCTCGTGTGCACGTCCTCCCTGGAACTCGGGATCGACGTGGGGACCGCGGACTTCGTCTTGCAGTACAACTCTCCGCGGGAGGTCTCGCGGCTCGTCCAGCGGATCGGGCGATCGGGGCACGGGGTCGGCGAGGTCTCGGATGGCGTCATCCTGGCGACCCATGAGGACGACGTCGCGGAGGCGTGCGCGATCGCGCGCCGGGCGCTCGCGGAGGAGATCGAGGATCTCGTGGTCCGGAAAGACAACCGCTCGGTCCTCGCGAACCAGCTCGTCGCCCTTGTCGTCTCCGAGCGCTTCGCATCGCTCGACGAGGCCTACGAGACCGTGCGTCGGAGCTGGCCCTTCCGGGAGCTGAAGCGGGCCGACTTCGACGAGGTCGTCGCCCAGCTCGCGGGGCTTCGGATCCTCTGGTCCCGGGACGGGCGCCTCGGTCGGAGCTCGAACTCCCTCCCGTATTTCTTCGAAAACATCTCGATGATCCCGGACGTGAAGACGTACCGCGTGATCGATCTCTCGTCGCGTCGCGCGATCGGGACGTTGGACGAGTGGTTTGTCGCGGAGAACGCGAAGCTCGGGGAGAGTTTCATCATGCGCGGCTCCGCCTGGCGGTTCGTCGACTTCAAGGAGGACCGCGTGCTCGTGGAACCGGTCCGCGAGATCGGCGACGTGCCGTCGTGGGTCGGCGAAGACATCCCGGTGCCATTCGACGTCGCGCAGGAGGTGGGCCGGATCCGGAGGGAGCGGGACCTCTCCCGGTACCCGGTGAACGAGCATGGCACGTCGACGTTCCTCGCCTACCTGGCGTCCGTGGGCGACGCCCCGCTCGCGACGGACACCCGCATCACGATCGAGTCAGCGCGGGACGTCCTGATCGTGAATGCCTGCTTCGGTTCGAAGGTGAACGAGACCTTGGCCCAACTGATCTCGTCGCTGATCAGCGCGCGGTTCGGGCAGAGCGTCGGCTTGCAGACGGACCCGTACCGGATCGTCCTCGAGGTCCCGCGGTCCGTGAACCCGCAGCAGGTCGTCGAGATCCTCCGCCCCGAGGACCCGGACGCCCTCGAGCCGCTGTTGCGGGTCATCCTGAAGAACTCCGCGTTCCTGCGGTGGGCCTTCGTCTATGTCGCGAAGAAGTTCGGCGCCCTGCGCCGCGACGTGGACTGGGAGAGCGTCTCCATCCCGCGGCTCCTCAAGACGTTCGAGAACACGCCGCTGTTCGAGGAGGTGCTCGACAAGGTGTTCTGGGAACGGATGGACATTCCGCGGACCGTGGAGGTCCTGCGGCGGATTCAGTCGGGCCAGATCGAGATCGTCGTCACGCGGATGACGCCGATCGGGAGGGCGGGCCTCGAGGGAGGACGCCTGCTCGTGACGCCGTCCCGGGCCGATCACGCGACGCTGATGGCTGTGAAAGCGCGCCTGGAGAAGGAGACGGCGACGTTCCTCTGTTTGAACTGCAAGATGTCCTGGCGGGAGGTCGTGCGAGACCTGCCCGCGAAGATCCGATGTCCGAAGTGTGAGGCGCTCATGGTCGCGGTCATCGCGCCGTATGAAAAGGACAAGATCGCCAAGCTCGATCTTCAAGGGACGGACAAAGAGAGCCGTGCGAAGGCGAAACGCCTGTTCACGAACGCGAGCCTGGTGATGGCGCACGGGAGGAAGGCCGTCTTAGCGCTCATGGCGCGCGGCGTCGGCGAGGACACGGCCGCGCGGATCCTCCGTGGCTACCACGAGACGGAGCAAGACTTCTTACGCGACGTCCTCGCGGCCGAAATCACGTACGCCCGCACGAAGCGGTTCTGGGACTAGCGTCCCTCCGGACCGGGCTCGCATCCGTCGATGGTTTCATCCGGGGAACCCAAGACGATACGTTTATCGCAAGGCGGTCTCGTCCTCGGAGACGGTTCGATCGTTGACCGACCAGACGACCGTTTCGTGCCCCGTGTGCGGCCACTTCAACGCCGCGGATGCGACCGTGTGTGGAGCTTGCGCGTTCGCCCTGAGCCATCTGTCCCCGGAAGAGAAAGTCGACGCCATCCTCGAAGACTTGCTCGACTTGTCGAAGGGCCCGATGGCCGAGGCGAAACCTGAACCGCCGCCCGCCTCAGAGGAGCCGGAATTGGACGAGGTCGCCGCGGAGAAGCTGTTCGACTCCCTCCTGGTCGAGATCCAGCCGTCGACTCCGGAGGACCAGCCGGAGGACCGGCCCGTCGCACCCGCGCTCGAGGAGAGTCCGACCGCGCCCGAGGCGTCGATGGACACGGAACGGATCCCCGTCCTCGCCACGCCCGCGGAAACGGAAGGACGAAAGATGATCCGAATCTCCGGGCGGATGTTCGACGCCGTGACGTACGCGTCCGTGGGCGCGTTGCTCGCCGTGTTCGTTGTCTTCCGCATGTGGGCGAACCCGTTCGACCTGTCCGCGCCGCTCCCGATGGTCCTGTTCGCCGCGATCGCCGCAGGCGGGATGGTCGCCGCACTCCTGCTCTTCCGAATCTCGAACAGCGCGGCGGCCCAGGGAGATCATCTCGTCAAGCAGGGGCGGTACCAGGAAGCGTTGGCGCACTACGAGCGAGCGATCCGCCTCGTCCGGCGCCCGTCGTACGCATGGACCTCCCGCGGGGTCGCCATGCGGTACCTCGGCCGCCTCGACGAGGCGCTCCGCTGCCATGAGAACGCCATCCGCTTGGACCCGGAGAACGAGGTCGCGTGGTGCAACCTGGGCACGGTCTACTTCAAGAAGGGCCTGCTCGCGAAAGCCCTCGAATGCTACGAGAAGGCGATCAAGATCCGGCCCAAGTACGCGATCGCTTGGAACAACAAGGGCGTGGTCTACGCGCGGATGAACCGGTTCTCGGACGCGGACAAGTGCCACGCGAAAGCGACGAAGCTCCGGCCGGAATACGTCGCGGCGTGGCTGAACCGGGGAGAAGTGCTCGCCCGTCTCGGGGCCCGAGAGGAAGCTCAGAAGTGCCTCGAACGGGCCCGCTCGATTTCGCGGACGGCCGCGGCCTAGAAACGTCCCATCGCGAGGACGTAGATCTCCGCGCTGGTCGCGGTGGATGCGCTCGGCTTGACGCCTTTCATCGCCTCGAAGCGCTCGCCGACGCGGCGAACGAAATCTCGGTAGCCGTCCCCTTGGAAGACTTTGACCAGAAACCGGCCTTCGCGGCGGAGCGCTCGGATCGCAAAGGAGAGCGCCGCATCCGCGAGGTCGAGGGTCCGAGCCACATCGAGCGACCGGTTGCCGCTCACCCTCGGCGCGGAGTCGCTCATCACGACGTCCGCGGGCTTGCGGAGCGTCTCGAACAGGGTGGCTTGGACCTCCGGGCGCTTGAAATCGCCTCGGAGGATCTCGACGCCTTCGATCGGGGACATCGGAGAGAGATCGACGGCGATGACGCGGCCCTTTGGCCCGATGCGCTCGCGGGCCACCTGGGACCAGCCGCCCGGCGCCGCTCCGAGGTCCACGACGACATCGCCCGCCTCGAACAGGCCGTATCGCAGGTCAATCTGGGATAGCTTGATCGCGGCGCGGCTGCGGTACGACTGCTTCTTCGCGGCCCGGTAGAATCGATCGTGCTTCCGGGCCTTGACCCAGGCCTTCCCCATCGAGCAGAACGATGCCGACGTCCCGCAATAATCCTTTCTCCGGCCGCCGGCTTAACATGTTAACCGGCACAGCGTAG
>VBLR01000033.1 GCA_005878665.1 Methanobacteriota archaeon
CGAGTAGCCGCCGTCTCACGTCCGGATCTTCGTCCAGAGGTCCGCGAACCGATCGACGGCGTCGTCATGGAAGCTCGACTGGTTCGCCAGGAGGAGCTTCCGGACTTCCTCCAGGTCCTTGATCGTGAAGACGCTCTCCCGCTCCCGTTTCGTCCGGACGAGCAGGTCCCGATGCATCAGCTTCTGGAGGTGATACGACAGGGTCGACTTCGAGACGCCGACGGATGCCTGCAGCTCCGCGAACGTCCGCCCGTCGTACGTCAGGAGTTCCACGAGGATCTTCCTCGGGACATCTTGACGCAGCACGGCGAGGATCCGTCGCTGCGCCTCGACGAACGCGCGGGCGATGAAGTACCGCTTCCGATGGCCGTCCGCCTCGGCCTTCAGGACACCGTTGCGCTCGAGGTACCCCAGATGGTATGACAGCATGCCGGTCGACATCCCGAGCGCATGTCCGATCCGCCGCAAGTGGACCCCCGGGTTCGCGACCAGGAAATCGTAGATCCTGCGGCGGCTCTCCAGTTCCAGGCCTTCCGTCATCCGATCACCGCAGCAAGGCGAGGTACAACGAGACGAGGACCGCGAGGTTCAGCGCGAGCCATTCCGAACCGACGGACGAGACGGCCATCGTCGCCATCTCGACGAGCAACCAGAGCCCTTCGATGAGGAAGATGCCGAACGCACCGGTCAGGAGCAGGAAGCGTCGCTCGCGGTGACGCATGTACGACTGCACGGAGACGGTCGCCAGGATCGCGGCGAACCCAGCGAACGAAACCCTGAGGAACACGTCCAGAGGGCCCATCTAGCGCGCAATGATGGTTCCTCGGTAAGATACTTTGCGTACGCCGGTCGAAGGAGGGTCTCGGAGGCGACGGGAGGCGGGTTCGAGGTGCGTCCTAACGAGTTCCCCGTCTGGACCAAAATCCCCTTATCCGGGAAGCGACACTAGTTGGTGGAGGGAGGACGGCACGGACGCGCGCGCATTTCTCGCGAAGGCGGCGGCGACCTTTACGGTGCTTTCGCTTATCCCCGTCGCCCTGAGCGGATCTGCCCCCTCTCACGCGTCCCCCGTCCTCCGACCTATTTCGGATTCGGATGGGGGCAGCGCGCCCGTCGGCGACATCCCCTGGCCCACCGCGCTCTTCGCCGCGTTCACGTACGACCGGGGCCACGTCCTCGGGACCTACGTCCGGTTCGCGTACAACGCGACCTCGGGTGCGGCCACGTCGGTCTTCGGCGGCGTCGCGGGCGAGACGCCGGTGCCGTACCTGGATTCGATCGCGATCGACGGCTTCGCTCCCGCACGGTCCGCCGCGGCCCACGGGCCGATCTTCGAGGCGGACGGCTATCTCGTCACCCTGACGGCCCACGATGACCCGACCGGCCTCTTCGAGATCCGCAGCGAGATGGCCCGCGTCGTGACGATCGAACTCCCGGCCTCGGCGACGAACATCTCGCTCACGTCCGCGAAGGGATTCGCGCGCGCATCGACCGTGTCCTTCGCGATCGAGGGCGGAGAGGCGCGGTTGTTCCTCGGTTCCGGATCCTTCAACGTGACGGGCAGGCGAGTCCTCGCAGAGATGGCGAGTCCCGATCTCCTCGTGCTCAAGTCCGTGCCGACGGCCTCGACGAACAAGGCGGAATGGAGGGCCGTCCTCGACGCGATTAGTGCGGGCCAGGTCGTCGCCGAGCTGGACCTCGTCGCCACGTCGGATGGCCACTGGATGGAGAACCCGGCGCGGTACCGGATCGACGTCGCGGCATGGCCTCTCGCGGTCCGACCGCGCGCCGCATCGGCCCAAGTCGATTCCTTGCGTCCCGGGGGTGCGATCGTCCTCTTCGCGTTCGACCCGAATACGATGCCCACGGATGGATCCGCGCAGATCAGCGTGACCGCGAACGGAGATGCGGTGAACCGTTCGGACGACACGCTCACCCTGTTCTACACGTTCGATTCGGTCGCGCGGAACGCATCGTACACCCTCCTTCCGCTTCCGGGGACCGTCGTGGCGGTCTATCTCCCGTCGCTCTCGGCGGTGTCGGTCGACATCGTCAGCACCCCGCCGCCGGCGCCGCGACCTGCGTTCGATGCGGGATCGGAAGCGGCAATGGTCGCCGCGCTCGCGATCGTCTCCCTCGCGGCGGCTCACATGCTGCGCCGCAAAGAGAAATAGCGAGGATCGACGTTTTCATCGGGACCGGCGAACCGAGGTCCGGGACCGCGCACCTACAAATATCGCCGCCGGCATCGCCGCATCCATGCCCACGGACGATGTCTGCGGGGTGCAGGGTTGCGGGAAGGAAGCGAAGCGGTCCCTCTCGACGAAGAAGGTGAAGGAAGCCCTCCCCGAGCTCAAGCTGATCGGCGAACCGCGGCGCGTCCATCTCTGCAAAGATCATTACAAGCAATTCCGGAAGAAGACGAAACAAGAACGGGAACTCGATCGCGCCGCCTGGCAGTAGCCCGACGGGCGCATCAGTCGAACACGAGCTCCCGAAGGCCGGTCTTTTCGTTCAACCGGCGATTGAAATGAATCGTGTCGAACCGCGCGAGCTGGATCTCGTTGACCACGGCGGTTTTCGCGCGGAACAGATGGCCCCCGATGACGCCGTGGTCCCGTCGGCCGAGCGCGGCGTGGAGGTGGAGCTTCGGGTCCGCCCGCATCGCGATGCTGCCATGGAGGGCCAGCAGCTCGTGACGCTCCGTGAACGGTGTCTTCTCGTAGCCCTTCGGTCCGAAGAACCCGATCTCGAAGTCCTGGAGCATCCCGATCCCCCAGACCACGGAGCCGCTCTCGATGCGGTGCTTCTGGGCGGCAGCCTCGAGGCTCGGGACCAAGTCCTCCCCGTCGGACAGTTTCACGACGACGACATTCCCTTCCTGTTTTGTCTCCATGGATTCACCGTGTGAGGAGCGCCTCGGACCGGATCTTCAATCGTCGCTCGACGGCCTTCGCGAGGTCTTTCGCGCCGCTGAAGGCCGTGTACACCTTTCGCGGGCGACACGCCTCGATGAACGTCATGACGTCCTCGAAGTCGCCGTGGTCGCTGAGCGGGAACTGCGCGTCGAGGCCGTATCGATGGGTGTAGTCGAAGAACGCGCACCATCCGCTCACGTACGCGACCTTGAGGCCGATCGAGCCGAGCCACGAGACGCTGTGGTCGAGCGGCGGCCGCAACCATCCCGGGGGAAGCACATACACGCGCGGATCGGTCCGCTCGCTCTCCGCGAGTTCGGACAGCCGGCGGTATTGGAGCTTGATGCCATATGCGCCGTACAGATCCGCGAGGTCCGCGATCTTGTCCGAGACGGCGACCTCGACGCCGAGCCGGTTCACGAGCGCGATCAGCTCCTGGCTCTTGCCGAACTCGTATCCGCCGAGGGCCACCGGCCCGAGGGCGAGTTCCATCTCGAGCCAGTTCAGCAGATCCGACTCGACATCGTGCTTCGGCGGAAAGTTGTATCCGGGACGTCCGTACGTCGCGTCGACGATCAGGTCCCGGACGAACTCGGGCTGGGCTCGACCGCACGTCGCCCCGCCTTCCGGATTGAAGTCGCCCGTGTACAGGAGATCGTCCACGCGCACCATCGCGGAGCCGAACACATGGCCGGCATCCTTCAGGACGACGCGGAAACCGTTGAGGTCGATCTCCTTGCCGTACGGGAGCGGCTGGCCGGTCCCGCCGCGGCGGACCTTCAGGACCGCGACCGTCTGCGGCGTCATGATCCCTCCGGACGTCAGGTGGTCCATGTGTCCATGGCTGACGACGCTGCCCGGCGTCTTCCGCGCGGGATCGAGGATGACTTCCTTCAGCGCCTCCTGGACGAGGATGCCGCCTTCGTATCGGACGCGCATCACGACCGCCTCGTGAAGATGTACCGCGTCGGCACCCGACGTCGCAAGCCGGTCCAATACTTGCACCGCTCGCAGCGGTACCCGAGGGTCACGGTCCCGCCGTAGACGGTCATGTTACGCACCTTCTTCAGGCGCGCGCCGCAGACGGGGCACTTGATGAGAGACCGCATTTCCTCGGTGTCCCGACACCGGATCTCCAGGTCGACGAGGCCCGATTCGATCGCGAGGTGCCGGAGTCGCGGCTCCCCGACGCGATACTTCTCGTCGCCTTTCAAGTCTTTCTCAATGAGTTGCTTGAGCCTGCGCTGGCTGTCGACCATCGGCCTGGTGCTGAGGACGCGGACGAGAGAATCCCGGATCCGGTCGTCGCTCGGGATCCGGTACGACGGCATCGGATGCGGACAACCAGGGAGGAGATACTAAAGCTTCCGCGAGCCTGGCTGATTCTGAGCGGGCTTCTCCGGTGACTCTTCGATGCGCGCTCCGGTCGACTAGATCGAGAGGACGAACAGCGTCGCGCCGCCATCTTCATGGTCGAAGGTGATCGGGAAGGCAGGGACGTTCACCTGGATGCCTTCCTCGGCGCCCGCCGGCGGATGGCCGAGGACGCAGTCGACGCGCAGCGTGGCCTGGAGGACGGGGTCGCCCGGCAAGTTCGGGTGGACCTCGATGAGGATCACCAGGACTCCGCCGAAGAAGTTCGGCGGTAGGCCCTGCGGGACCCCGTTGCCGTACGATCTCCAGCTCACGATTCCGACTGCGATCCAACTGCCATCGGCAAAGAGCGATCCGTCGGCGTGCCGGTGCTCGAACGTCCCGCCGCCGCCAACGCTGCGGGCGCCTGCGTTGAACGTACCCGTGCCGCTCAGCTGGAGCCGGTCGCCCGTCGCGGTCGAAAGTGCAAAGTCCGGAGCGAAGTCCGGATTGACAGCCGCGAGGAATGCGTCCCCCACGTGAAAGACGAACTTGTTCGCCGCCGCTTGCGCACCGCCGCCGAGGACCGTCGCCGCGAACATCAGACCGATGATCGAGAGGACGCCGACCCACGCCCGAGACCTGCTTT
>VBLR01000125.1 GCA_005878665.1 Methanobacteriota archaeon
GGAACCCGCCCGATCGGCTCGCCGTAGCCGACGACCCAGTCGATGTCTCCGACGCTCGCATCGCCCTGGGCCAGACTCAGGGTCACCGAGGTCCGGTTCGATAGGCCGGCGGCACGGAACATATCGCCGGAGTCGAGCCGGCCGTTTCCGTTCGCGTCTGTGAGGGAGAGCGAGACTCCGTTGCTCAGGGTGATCGGCAGGTTGGAGAGGGTCCCGTTCCCCGATGAGCCGCCGGCTTGCACGAAGAAGCGGACGTCCGAAATCGCAGGGGCGGGTCCAAATCCGGGGCGCACGTCGATCCTCGAGGTAAACGTCGTCCCGAAGGTGTCCCCGGCATAGCGCAGTTTCACGTGGGAGTCGCGTCTCTCAGGCAACGGGATGTCGAACGGTCCCATCGGACCGTTCAGGATGAAACGCGTGCAGGCCACGTACGTCTCCGGCGCCGCGAAGAGGCCGCCGATGATGAGCTGATACGTGTCCCACGTGGTCGGCGAGCCCGTGGCGGCCAGGTTGACGTCCAAACGGTCGCCGTCGTCCACGAGTCCGTTGTGGTTCGCGTCCACGAACCGAAGCGAGCCGTTTCGTGAGATGCCGGCCGCCAGCGAGGTCATTTCGTCGACGATCGGAAACTCCTGGTACGCTCCGAGCGTGCCCAGATATTGCAGTCCACCGAAATCGATCCAGCGTGCGAAGGAATCGATGGGGGCGCCGGCGGGGAGGATCGGGTCTGATCCTTGGAGTGGTGTGGACTTGCGCAGCGTGGCGGGGAGCGTGTCGGGTCGGTAGGCCGCTCCGTTCGAGGTGACTATCTCGTAGTGGACGGTGCCGTTCGACGCGGTCCCATTATAGACGAGGAAGAGCCGTCCCGCATAGAGGCTCCCGGCATCCAGGACCGTGCCGATCGCCCGCAGCGTCGACGGGAACGGACAATGAAGTTCCGGAGCGGATACCGCCGGGTCTCCGTTGATCGTGTATCGTTGGAAGTGGAGGGTTGTCTGGAACGGGGCGCCGATCTCGTACTTCGCGGTCGGGTCGCCGACGACGCTCGGCACGCCCGCACAGCCGGGCCCGCCATCGAGTCCCAGATACACCTCGGGCCCATAGCTCGTGCTTTGTCGTTCGATGCTCGTGATCGTCCCCACGACGGTGACGGCGCTTCCCGGACTCCAGTGGTCAAAGCCGTAGACCTCCGCGAGGGATCGCGGCCGAACGAACACGTCCCAGATTAGGAATCCGGCTACGACGACGATCGCCGAAACCGCGATCACCAGGATGACCCGGCGCCTCCTTCGCGGCATTCGTCCCGGCCTCGGCGGCTCCATCCCACGAGGCGAGAACTCTCCCCGGCTAAGCCCTTTTCGTCCCCTTTCGCAGATCCGGTCGTTATAGTTAAATAACCATAACAACATGGGAAGGTGGATGCAAGTTGGATGTGGCGTGTACCTTCACACGGTCCGCAGGCAAGCGTATCTGTACTTCTGGCACTACGAGACCAAAGGTCGATCCCGAGTGCAGGTCAAGGAGTACATCGGACCCGCGAGGTCCGCGCGCTCGATCTCGGAAGCAGCCCGGCGTTGCGAAGGATATTACGAACGAGCGATGGCTGAGCTGCAGCGTCTGCGGGCGGCATCGCTGGCCACGATTCGCGGGTCATCATAGGCCCTCCGCTCTCGGATGAGCCAGAAACCAAGTCCGGCGAACCGGCGCGACGCGTCAGGGGATGAGTGGCTAAACCCGGATTTCGTCGAACACGTAGTCGTTCCACGTCCGTTCCCCCAGGACGATCTCGAATTCCTGCGGCGTGAGAATCGGCTGCTTGTACTGGAGAATGTCTTCGATCGCAATTCGCGGGCACGCCGTGTTGACCCACGCATCTACACGGTATCCTTGGAGCAGCTCCGGGGCGACGAGATCCATGAGGAACAGATTCGCCTGCCTTCCGTGCTTCTCGGCGAGGGCCTTCAAATCCGTGGCCATCTCCATTCGCGCCTGTCCGATCTTCTTCGAGACGATGATCCCAAAGACTCTCGCATCTTGGGCCCGGACGATCGCTGCATGGCGCTGTCGGAGCACGCGGTCCCGCACCTCCTTCAGGTCCCTCGCAGTCCCACGCTCGGGGTCCGCGATGATCACCGGCTTGTCGATGAGGATCGCGACGCCGAGGGGGTGAAAGTCTCCCGTGCCGATGTAGAGGTAGCCGTCGACATCGCCCTCCACGACCGTGGCCGTGTGGTAGTCGCACCCGAGGAGCTGACCGGCGTAGGCGACCCGCCGGTCCGGTTCCCCGATGCGGATGACATGTCCTTTCTTCTCCAGGTGCGCTTGGATGGCCGGGAGCCAGCCGCGGAATTGGGTCGTGGTCAGGAGCCCGACCCGTTTCGGGAGCATCGGCTCGGCCGCGTCGAGGAAGGCCATCGAGCCGAGCGGGGGTCCGGGGAGATCAAAGAAGAAGACGCGGTTGTACCGGAGATGGGGCATCGGCGCGTGGCCGAGGTGGACGATGAGGTCCACGGGCATGTCGGCCACGTCGCACGCGCCGAACGAGGGGTCCGCCGAGACGAGGCACGTGACGTCTGCCTTCGCTTCGATCTCCTGCGCCAGCTCCACGGCCTTCGTGCGCAAACCGACTGGGAATTGCAGACCGACCGTCTTCGAGTTCCGTCCTCGAATGACTTCGAGGAGTCGGTCCGTTTCGCCCATGGATCTGGACAGACACGCGGACGCGCGGAAAAAGATGTCCCTCGGCGTCTAGCGTTCTTTTTCGCGTTCGATCTCGAGCCGCCACGGCGTCGGAAGTTTCACGCCGCCCTTCCGGAGGGCCTCCTTCGCGTCGTCCACATGATCCTCGGTCGTCGAGATCGTGAAGACCTTCGTGCCCGGCTTCACCCGTGCGGCCGTGCCGACGGGGGCACCGAACGCGGCGCGCATGCCCTCGGAGATGCGGTCCGCGCCGGCCCCCGTGGCGATTTTGTTCTCGCGGAGCACATTGTGCGGGTACAGGCGGAGCTTGAGATGGTACGCGTTCCCCGCCTTCTTCGCGATGTATCGGTTCGCCGAGATCCGGGCCGCCTCGAGGGCGATGTGGCGAATCTGGCACGCCTCCGCGGCGACGAGATGGATCTTCACCGGGAACTTCGTCCGCGGGTCCCCGATGTCGAACTGACTGATCCGGATTCCGGGGACGCCGCCCATGTACCGCTTCTGGGCGTACGCCTGGCCGCGGATCTCTCGGTACATGCTGCCCGGCTTGCGCGTCATCGTCGGAGGGCGCTCGAAAGGTCGGGCGCTATTTAATCTTCGTGCCGACCAACCTTCCTTCGCGCAAACGAAGGAACATGTCGAAAGCGACGACTCCGAGGAACGCTCCGATCACGATGGACGGCAAAGCAACTCTGTTCCACGTCATCCAGCACGCATCACCCGAACACCCAACATCCGGAAACGCCCAGGTCGAGATGAGGACGAGCCCCAATGATACCAGGGTCACGCCCGAGAGCGCAAACCCCGCCATGGCCCAGTGGAGACGCCCGACCAAACGGCCCACCCGTGGCAATGGCGTCCCATCGGCACCATGAGAGTTTCGCTCTGAATCTTCAAGAAAGCATTAAGAGCGAGGCTCGGCGTGGGCCGGCCCGTCATGCTTCTGGTCAAACTCGGAGGGAGTGTCATCACGGAGAAGACACGCCTTCGTACGGCACGAAGCGCCCCGATCCGACGTCTCGCTCGGGAGCTGAAGTCCGTCGGGCAGCCGCTCCTGGTCGTCCATGGTGCCGGCTCCTATGGCCATATCCTCGCGAGCCGCCATCGGCTCAACGAAGGTGATTCGAGTCCGGGAAAACGGTCCGCCGCTGCGCGAGTCCAAGCGGATGTGCGAAACCTGGACGGGCTGGTCGTCGACGCACTCAACAGGGCGGGTCTTGCTGCGGTTTCGATTCCCCCGGCCTCGGTGTTGGTCCTCGATGACGGAAAAGTCTCGACAGCTGATCTGACCGCATTCCTAGAATTCTCCTCGATGGGCTTCACTCCGGTGACCTTCGGCGACGTCGTGCGCGACCTGCGGCGCGGCGTCTCGATTTGTTCTGGCGATCTGATGATGCTCGAGCTCGCACGTGCCTTCCGTCCGAACCGCGCCGTGTTTGCGGCCGACGTGGACGGCCTTTTCACGGCCGACCCGAAGCTTCGACGGAGCGCGCTGCTCCTGGAATCGGTGGGACCGAAGGATTTGGGTCAGATCGAGTTCTCAGATCGGTCTCGGACGGACGTGACGGGGAGCATCGAGGGAAAGGTCCGTCGCATGTTCGAGATCGCGGACCATGTGGGCGAATGCCTCATCGTCAACGGTAACGTAAAGAACCGCGTCCGGGATGCCCTTCGGGGCCGGCGGGTCGTCGGCACCCGGGTCGTCCGAGGTCCCTGAGATGGCCGAGCCCTCCAAGACGGAGCAGCGCAAAGCGGAACATGTGAACATCATTCTCCAGGAGAACGTCTCCGCGGAGTACAACTATTGGAACGATGTTCGGCTCGTCCACACGGCCCTCCCGGAAATCGACCTCGACGACGTCGACGTGAGCGTGAAGTTCTTCGGCAAGCGACTCGAGGCGCCCCTGATCATCTCGTCGATGACCGGCGGCTTCGGCATGGGGAAAGAGATCAACGGCAACCTCGCGAAGGCGGCCGCCGAAGTCGGCGTCGCGATGGGCGTCGGCTCGCAACGAGCCGCGTTGGAGAAACCAGAGCTCGAGCCGACCTACGCGGTCGTCAAGGACTACGGCGTCCCGCTCGTCTTCGCGAACCTCGGGGCGCCCCAGCTCGTGGCACAGGAAGGCAAGCGCGCGTACGGCGTCGCCGACGCGCGGAAGGCGATCAACATGATCAAAGCGGACGCGCTCATCATTCATCTGAACTTTCTCCAAGAAGTCGTCCAGCCGGAAGGCGATCGCCGCGCGAAGGGTTGTCTCGCCGCCATCAAGGCGTTGGCTTCGCAGTTCCCGTTGATGGCGAAGGAGACCGGCGCCGGTATCTCCCGGGAAACGGCGCAGAAGCTCAAGGCCGCCGGCGCGCGGGCGATCGACGTTGGCGGTCTCGGCGGCACGTCGTTCTCTGCGGTCGAACACTACCGCGCACGGAAAGAGGCCGCGAGCCTGAAGGAACGTCTCGGCGCCACCTTTTGGAATTGGGGAATCCCGACCCCGGCATCGATTCTCCTGGCGGACGTCGGCTTGCCACTCGTCGCTACGGGCGGCGTGCGGAGTGGTCTCGACGTCGCCAAAGGAATCGCGCTGGGCGCCACGATGGCGGGGATGGCCAAGCCCATGCTCGAGGCCGCGAGGGCTTCCGCGGACGCCGCGGTCCAGGAACTGCGGGCCGTCATCGAGGAATTGAAGGCGGCGATGTTCCTCACCGGTTCGACCTCGATCGAGGCGTTACAGGAGCGTCCCGTCATCGTGAGTCCTCCGACCGCGAGTTGGCTCGAGGCCGGAGAGGCGTGAACGATGTCGGCCCTCACGTCCTCTTCCGCGGAGGACCGACTCGAATCCCTCCTGAAGCCGTACCGCGAGCGATCGAACGCGCACATCCAGGCGATCTGGGAGGAGTTCGCGGCGGAACATCCGGTCGATGCGTTCCCTTCCAGCCGGACGATGCGGGACAACTCACGACTCTTCACCGCGGGGAAGCGGTACCGGTACGCGCTGGCCCTCGCGGGATATCAACTCCTGACCGGAGAGCCACCGTCCCGCGGCCTCGAACGGGCGGCGACGTGGCTCGAATGGTACCACCTGTACACGTTGTTCCTCGACGACATCATGGACGAGGACGTCCGGAGGCGGACCTTAGCGAGCGCGTGGGCCACGGACGCGAAGTTGTACCGGGGCCCCGGGGCTGACCGCCCCGCGGTGGTGTTTCGGACCCAGCGCCATCGGTACGGGGTATCGCAGGCCATCCTCGACGCGCTGCGGATCCGATCGCTCGCGGAGCGGGCGATTGAGGGGGCAACGGATCTCGACGCGTCCGTCCGGCTCGAGCTCCTTTCGGAACTGACCCAGGTCGATTTCGTCCTCAGCGATGGCCAAGGCCTCGACATCGATTTCGAGCGCGCGGACCGAATCCCCGAGGCCGACTACGTCCGGATGAGCGAGGCGAAGACGGCTCGCTTGTACCTCGGCGCGGCGGCGACCGCCGCGATTGCGGCCCGCGCCTCGTCCGAGGACCGTGCGGCGCTCGAAGCCTTCGCGCGATATTTCGCGATCGCGTTCCAGGATCGCGACGACCTCCTCGGCGCCGGTGTCGTCCAATCCCGAATCGGCGGCTCCGCGGAGGGGGACATCCGCCAGGGGAAGCGAACTCGGCTCTTCGTCCTCGCCTTGCAACGACTCGCGCCGAAGGATCGCGCGTCTTTCCTCCGTGCGTACGGACGCGGTCCCCGCACGACGAAGAACGACATCCGAAGCGTGCGGAATCTCTTCCGCGAGAACGTCCTGCCGACGATGGAGTCGCGCATCACCGAGCATCTCGTCGGGGCGCGGCGCGCCCTCGAGCGGCTCCCGTCGAAAGATCCGGAGGCCCGTAAGTTGCTGGAAGCGCTCCTCGACGCGCAACGGACACGCTTGCGCTAGTCCTCGAGCCCGTGGGCCGTGATCCGGAATGTAGCCCGCGCGCCTTCCTCCCGGTGGCGGTGCTTGACGAGCACCGCGGCACGAGTGCTCACCCCGGTCCGCTCGAAGCGCACGATCGTCTTCGCGTTGTGACTGAGCATGTGGCCGCCGAGCGGCATGTACGCACCAGTCTCGATGTCCGTGTACACCTGTGACGTGACGACGACGGGGATGCCGCGGACTCGAGACGCGCGCAACAGCTTCGCAATCTGCCGCGTGAGGCCGTACCGTTCGTCCCGGCGGGTTTCGTCCCGCATCGTGAGGCGATAGTGCATCGTGATGCTGTCGATCACGATGAGCCCGACTTCGGGATTGCCGTCCGCCAGCTTCACGGCCTTCTCAATCAGTTTCTCTTGTTCCTCGAAACTGTACGGCTCCGAGAACAGGATGTTCTTTGCCACGACGTCGAAATCGTCGCCGCAAATTTGTTGGAGCCGTTCGAGGGACACCCCTTCCGTATCGATGTAGATGACCTTGTGACCGCCGCGGACCACGTTTCGGGCGAGCTGCAAGCAGAAGTTCGTTTTGCCGCTCCCCGCTTCCCCGTGCAGGAGCGTTATGCAACCTTCCTCGACTCCTCCGCCCAGGAGGTCGTCCAGGGCCCGGCAGCCCAGGGCTACCTTCATTGATTGGACAAAGTGGCCGCTCCCATTAAGCCTTCGAAGCCTCCGGCGGAAGGAAGGACAGGAACGCGCCATCTTGGGTCCACACGACGACCGCGCGTACAGTCCGGTCCTTCGGCGGCGGGCGGACCGGCCTCGCTTCCTCGGACTCCGGATGGACCGCGACGACTTCGCCGGACTCCAGGTGTTCGATCTTCGCCTCGAACCGCTCTGCGTCGACGCGCTTCGCGCTTCGCACATCTTTCGGCTTGAAGCGCCGCGACTCGCCGGTCGCCAAGTCCCTCAGGACGACGAACGGTCGGACCGACGTCACCTCGGCGAGGGATTCCTTATGACGCACGACGTCGCCGATGTGGAACGCGCCGAGCCGGACCAAGGACGTGACGCGATACACCTCGCGGCCCTGCTTCTGGCCGAACAACTTCGGGGACGAGGACACGCTCCCGCCGAACGACTCCGAGAGCTCACGGGCGAGCGCCTTGCCGAGCGCGTTCGTGCTCAGGTAGAAGTCGAGGCCTCCATGGACTTCCTCGATGCGCGAGATGAAGGCCGCCGGATCCCCGGCCCGGTCCACGCGGGCGCTCACGAGCGTTCTCACGGCACGCATCTCCTGCGACGTCAGATCGCGGCCGTCTCCGCGGACCTGCAACACCCCTTCGAAATAGCGGCCTCGCTGCTTCTGGCACGAGTCGCAGAGAGAGGGCTTGATTCGCACGCGGACTCGGAAGTCCTGGACGGACTGGAGATCCTCGAACCGTCCGAGCGCCTTGACCGTCAGGGAGAGGTTGTTCGCGTCCTCGTCGCGAGCGACGTGGGTGAAGGTCACACGCTCCCACGGGGAGAGCTTCGGGATGGCCTCGCGAAGGAGTCCCGTGAGCGCGAGTTCGCGGTCGATCTTCGACCAGCCTGATTTCGAGCGGAAGGAGCCGCAAGAAGAGCATCGTTCGATGTCGAGGACCTCGGGCGGTGCGACGACCGGATGCTTCCTCAGGAAGTCCCGGGCGCAGAGGCCCTGGTACGTCGGCCCTTCCGCGCCGCACTCGACGCAAAACATTCTTGGCTGTTTTCAAACGGCACCGCGCTACTTAAGAACTGGCGTGGCCGACATCGGGCTCGATACGGGAAGGGGAGGGCATAAGTATCCGTCGGCGCGTCGGCCACCGTCCATGGCGAAACCGAAGGCGAAGCCCCGCTCGTGGTGGCGGATGCGGCAGATTCGCCATCGCGACGCCGTCGCACTCGCCGTCCTGTCCGCCTCGCTCCTTCTCGCCGGAGAACTCGCGAATCAGGATATCCAGAGCGTGTACCACAAATACATCGTGCCGTCGGGCGCCCTGAACAATCCCGGCTTTCTGATCCTCATCGTCGCCCTGGTCATCCTCGGTTTCACGACGTATTTCGGCGGAGTCTTCGTCCTCCTCGGCGGCCTCCACTTCTCGTGGGGCCGGGTGGGCCGAGGGCGTTTCTTGGTCGGCCTCGGGATCGGGGTCAGCCTCATCGGCCTCATGAGCCGACTCGCCCAGGCGGTCTTGGTCACCGGCACTCCCTTGGCCGCCATCGTGCCTTACACGACTTCGCTGACCGGACTGGGGATCCTGTGTGGGTTCGTGAGCCATACCCTGATGGCTCAGTACGCGATCTTGCTGAAGAAACACGCCAAGCGTGTATGGCGGCGGTGGCGAAAGGGGCAGCCGGAAGCCGATGAAACGCCTCGTGAGCGCCCGTCTACATCATCAGGACGAACTGCGCGTGGGGCACGCCGTTGATCCAGAGGATTCCCTCATCCGCCACGAAGCCGGCCTCTTTCGCCGCGTCGATCGTCTCGTTGCCGACGAAGTTCCCGATCGTCGCGAGGCGGAGCTGGGATACGAACCGTTCCTCGGTGACGACGTCGCCTTCGTAAAACTGGCCCACCTCGATCTTGAACTTGCCTTCGCGGAACGTCCTGCCGATCAGGTCCGCGTCTGCCGCGGCGACGAGGGTCTCTTTCCCTTGGTGGTACACCTTCATCCGGATGGGCATCGGCGGGTCGCGGCTACAACCGTTCGACGAGCTTATACTTGTTTTTCGCGGGGCTGTAAATCTCGCCTTCTTGGGCCCAGCGTTTCAACCAAGCGTCCACCTTCGCGGGCGGGATGCCACGCTCCTGCGCGATCCGCACGATGTCTTCGTAGTCCGCGACGCCCTCGGGACCCGCGAGCTCATTGATGATGTCGCGGATCGAGATGATCTGCTCACGCTGCGACTGACTGATGCCGGTCTGGATGATGTCGATGTCGAAGCGACCCTCCTCGCCGGCCACCTTGCCCATCCAGTACTCGACGATTCGCACGGCGCGCTCCGCGTCCTCCGCGCCGACGGCCTCGCTCAACCGGAGTCGAGCACCCGCCTCGGAAAGCCGGATGATCGCCTCGAGCTGCCGCGGGGTGATCGGGACGCTGGAGCCCGCGGCCTCGCCGGTCTTCCGGATCTCCAGATATTTCTTCTCGATGATCTCCATGGCCTCATCCGTCATCACGGGATAGATCCGCTTCGCATAGGCCACGTACTTGCGGAAGAAGTCCGGATCGAAATGGGGCGTGAACGGTTCCTCGAGGACCGTCGCCTCTTCGACGGCGAAGCCCGCCTCGCGCCGCCGACGGATCTCGCCGACCTTGTGTCCTTTGAGGATGTGTTCGGCAAGCTCGCGATCGCGGTCCGTCTGAGGTCGATCGATGATCGAGAAGATGATGTCGAACCGGCTGAGGAGCGCAGGCGGCAGGTCGATCTGCTCGGAGATGTACTTGTGCTCGTCGAATCGTCCGAACTTGGGGTTCGCGGCGGCGAGGATCGCGCATCGGGATTGGAGGACCGCGGTGATGCCCGCCTTCGCCACGCTGATTCGCTGCTGTTCCATCGCTTCGTGAATCGCCGAACGATCTTGCGGATTCATTTTCTCGATTTCGTCGATGGCGGCCAGCCCGAGATCGGCGAGGACCAAGGCTCCCGCTTCGAGGGTCCACCGTCCCTCGCCGAATTCGTCTCGGACCGCGGCCGCGGTCAGCCCGGCCGCCGAGGCGGCCTTCCCCGTCGCGTAGATTCCGCGGGGGGAGAGCCGAATCATGTACGACAAGAGCTCGCTCTTGCCCGTTCCCGGATCTCCGACCAGGATCAGGTGTATGTCTCCGCGAATCCGCCGCCCGTCGGGCATGACCTTCGCCACCCCGCCAAACAGCTGGAGCGCGAGGGCTTCCTTCTCCACGTGCATCCCATAGATCGAGGGCGCGATCGATGCGGTGATCAACCGGAAGATATCGGGGCTCAAACCGATCTCCCGGATCCGGTGGGCATCCTCCTCCGTCACCTCGATTTCTTCGAACTCGACCCGTTCCATCTCGACGGAGTTGACGTCCACGAAGATGTCGAAGAGAGTCGACCGCTGACCCGGTCGTCCGCGCTGGACGCTCCGGAGGACACCGTTCAGGATGACGCGCTGCCCCGGCGTGATGCGGCCCGTCAGGTCGTCTTCCACGTAGGCGCTCAACCGCTGCGGCTCTTCTCCACCCCGCAGTCCTTCCGGCGATTCTTGGACCTCGATCTTCTGCGTGTCCAGGTAGAGAGATGTCTCCGTGAGCAGCTTGAACTTCGTCGCGCTCGCCGACCGCTTGCATCCGCCTTGCTCCTCGTAGCACTCGAGCGGCTCCCGGAACGTCTGGCCGTCCTGCTCCTCTTTGATGATCGTCCCGCAGCGGAGGCATTGGAAGAGCGCCCCCACCACCTTCGGGCGAACTTCCGTGCTCTTCCGAACGAGCCCTTCCACCGAGATGTATTGGCCGAGGTGCTTCGCCCGCAGATCCCGAATCTGGACCCGGCGGTCCCGAGGTAGGCCGTTGATCCGGAGATGAATCTGTGGAGCCTCTTCGCCGGGCGGGACGAGGCGACGGATCGCCTCCTCGCCCGCCATCAGGACGTTCAGCGGATGGCGCAACAGATAGATCGCCATGTCCGTGTCGAAGCGATTCAGGTCGAGGAACGATGCCTCGAGGCTCCGGGACTCCGGGTAGCGGTCGGCCACCGCGATGATCCGCGAGAGGTAACCCATCTCCTCGAAGAACTCCTCCCACTTCGCGATCAGCTCATCTTGCGGAAACTCAACGAGCACTTCCTTCCCCCGGCTCGGAGGCAGCGCAGCATCGGGAATGCTCATATCTCTTTGAGTCCTCCTTCCACTGGTCCATCTCTCAGCCGTGGGTATAGGTCAGACCATTTCCACTGGAACGCGCGCGTGCCCCGCGGACTCATTCGCATTGCGAGTACCCGCACTCGGCGCATCGAGTGCAGCCGCCCGCGTGCTGGAGGTTCGCGCCGCATTCAGGACACCCAAGACGGAGGCCGCTATCGATTTCGACGGATGTGGCTTCGCGGTCGACCGAAGAGACGCGCACGGCTTCGCCCCGTGGGTCAGGAGACGCGATCCGCGCTAAAAGGAGGAAGGGGAGGGGTGGCCGAAAGTGCCATGGGTCTGGAGGGTGCACGAAGGTTCTTGCGGGCGCGTAGCTATCGTCGCGCGATGGATCTTCCCGAGGAACTCGCCGACCTCCAGCGCTTCCATGGCCACTTGGGTGTGTATGTTACCCTGGGGCTCCGCATGGGGGAAATCGGGAAGCGGCGCTTCGGACATTACAAGGGCCTCCACGCGCGCGTGGAGAGCCAGCCCGAGCCGCCGATGCGCTGCGTCCTCGACGGGATCCAGTTCTCAAGCGGCTGCACGATGGGGAAGGGGAACATCGGCCTCGAGTCCTCGACGGACCCGGCGGTCACGTTCGAGAAAGAGGGACGACGCCTGCGGGTCGCACTGAAGCCCGGATGGAGGGAGCGGATCGACCGGGAGATGTCGAAGGAGCGAGAGATCGAACAGTCGTTGTTCTATTACGCGATCCCGGAATCCGACGTGTTCGAAATTCGCGAAAGCTAGTCGGAAGGGGGTCACGCTCCTCCCGAAGGTGGTCGGCCTTCACCGGGGAATCGGTAGCCGCAGAAGAAACATGACACGTCGATTGCGTTGACCGTCGTGTGGCATCGCGGACACACCTTTGTCACGTAGGCGGATGCCGAGGCGCTTCCGGCGGGTGGCGGCGGGAGCGATGGCGGCGGCGCGGTCCGTGACGGTTGGTCCGCCCTCCTCCGGCGATCGAGCAGGAATCCAACGAGGAGGAAGACTGCGGGGACCACCACAATCAGCGCAGCAACAACGAACACGAGCGGGGACCGTGGCGCCGGCGGTGGCGGCGGAGACTCGCGAGTCAGGATGAACGTCCGTTCGACTGACCCCCGCAAGCCGGCCGGATTGACGACGTCGACGTGGAACACACCCCGGTCCACGGCGACGTCCGGCGCGGTCCACACGACGGAGGTCGCGCCCAGGGACCCGACGAGCAGCGCGGTCGTCACTTTGTTCACCGTCAGGTTGGCCCACACGGGCAGTTGAGCCGACTCGAGCAGCTCATCCGCCATGGTCCACGTGAATGTGATCGTGGAAGCCGCAGGGAACGCCTCGTTTTCTACGGGAGATCCGATCGAAACGATCGGAGGCTGGTTCGTCGCATTAATCACGACGAAGCATGTGGTCATGAACGGACCCCAATTCCCGGGACCGTCTCGCGCGTGAACCCACGCGCACGCGTTGCCCTCCGGCAAGGTCAGGCGCGATAGCCACGACACGTTCTCGACAGAACCACCGAAGAGGCCGTCCACGGCAACCATCGGAAGACCCGTCCCCGAGTCCCCTGGATTGGGCGGCGCGATCTGCAGGAACAGCTCCGCCGCCGCGACCGTGCTTCCGCCCCGGGTCCGGTCGTCCGCCGTCGCCCGGAATGTCGCGAGGTACCCGGTTCCCGGCGGTCTCGGACCCACGCGAACGCTTCCGGCCCACAAGATCGGGCCTTGCGAGTCGCCTCCCGGGCGGGCGATCACGAACATCCCATCGGACACGTCGGAGCCGCCGAGCGATGGACTCCCGTCGTCTTGGGTGGCAACGCGCACGAGATAGCGCGGTCCGTTCGGGAGGGCGCTCACGTCCCAGGTGTACGATCGCGCGGAGCCCAACAACGAGGTGATCGGATTCCAAGTCACGCCGCCATCCGCGCTGAAGGACAACGTGAAATTTGCGATGGCCACACCCGACCCATTCGCGGTCGCCGTCCACGTGACCGGGATCGATGGGCCCGAGAAGACGCCCCCGTTCGGTGCGGTGACACTCACATCGGGGTGGTCCCGGTCCAGTCCGGCAGACGATGTGCTCACGAGCCAGCGGAGCGCAGCATCGAGGATCGCCGCCCGCGTCGGGCTCGTCGGGTTCAGGTTCGCGGCCGTCGAGTCGATCCCGGTGATCTCGAAGGCGAAGTATGCGAGGCGCGATGGAGTCCCGCCCCACACGCCTTGGCCAGCGGTGCCGTTTGTCGACGAGGAGACCCAACGCAGTCCGATCGGCTGGTTTTGGGCGCACATCGGACCTCCGGTCGGACTCTGGACCAGGCCGTCCGTCCAGTCCGTCGAGGCGGTCCCGTCCGTCGCACCTGGAGCGATCTGGTCGTCCGCCCCACCAGCCCGGTGCGGCGTGTAGACGACGCCTCCCCCCGTGTACGCACCGCTGATCGGGTCCGACGAAACGCCCTTCACTTGGCCGATCGTCAAGGGGTCGCACACAAACGTCGCCTTGAGCACGGCCCGGACCCACGACTCTGTTTCCGCGGTCGCGAATGGAGACGACGAGCTCCCGAGCGCCCACGCGGTGTCGTGAGAGGAGACGATCAGGCGCCCGCCACCATCGAGGTAGCTTTGCACCAACGCTCGTGCGGACGCGTTGAACGGCGGGTACTGCTCCAATCCAACCTGCCAGATCACGACGCGACGCGCTTGCAGGACTCCGAGGGGAGGGAGCCCGAGCTCCGCGACCCGCCACACGGACCAGGTCCATCCGTCATCGCGGAGCGCGGCCGCGTAGGAGGCTTCCCCCTCAGGAGGGAACGAGCTTCCGCCCACGACGAGAAGGACATCGCCCAGAGCCGACGTCTGGAATTGGTAGTCCGTCCCGTCGTTCGTATCCGTCGTCACGTTCGCGAGTCGTCCGCGGGAGGTGACCTCGAGGTAGTAGCGCGTCTCAGGGCGGAGACGCATCAGTGTAATCGTATGTGCCGTTCGTAAGTCGGAGGCGTTCGCGCCAAACGGGAGCGCGCCGACGCTCGTGCCGTATCTCACTTCCGTCGTCGCAGGCTCGTTCGTGGTCCACAGAACCGTCGCCGTGGTCGAGCCGATCGACGTCACGGTCACGTCATGAATCGTCGGGCCGCTCGCGAGGATATTCGCTTCTGCCGTGGCCGTGTGCGGAGGGGAGACGTCCTGGTACGTCGCCGTGACGATATCTCGTTCGCGCACCTGGAGCACGTTGTCCGGCGTCGCGGTCCCGAACGCGGTGGCAATCGAGCCGTGCCATGTTTCGCCCGGGCCGCCCCGGCTCATCGTGACGCTCTCCCCCGCCGGCTCGGTCCTCGATGCGACGTGCACGACGACCGAGGTCGCGTCGGAGTCGTCGACCGAGACGTGAATCGTGTCCGCCTCCGAGTACACGACGCGGTCCAAGGTCAACCGACCATACGAGGCGTCGAGGTTGCCCGTCGCGACGAGCGCGAACGGCTGCGCGCCAACGGGTACGTTCGAGCCGATCACCCGGACCGACCAGTTCCCCGCCATCGCGCCCTTCAGGATCACGGCCTCTTCGACGTTCGTCGTGTCGAACGTCCCGCCGGGCAGGGACTGCCCCTGCGCGAACGGCGCGAAATGGTTCCCCCGGTACACCGTCCCGTCCGGCGCGGTCACCTCGAGGTCCAAATCATTCACGAGTGCCTTCGTCGTTCCGATCGTCCCGGGGTAGTCGCTCCATGTCAGGACGAACTTCGCGGGGCCGGAAATTCCCACATGGAATGTGTAGGCGGCTTCGTCCCCGGTCAGGAGCCCGGCCGTCCCATCGACGACCTGCGTTCGGAACGTGTCCCCGGCCGCGGCGATCGGCAGCACCTTCGACAGGAGGACCCGCCCGAATCCCTGCTCGTTGTTCGGCCACGTATCCGTGGGAGAACGAGCGACGAGCCCGCTGCCCGTCACTTGCTGCCCGGAGGCGATGAGGACCGCCCGGATGAGCGCCGCGCTCGGATTCATCGAGTCGCCGAGGACCGGCGCGCCGGTGGGATACCAGCCGTCCACGAAGTACTGCCGGATGATTGCGGCGGCCGCGGCCGCGGCGGGGGTCGAGTAACTTGTTCCGCCCCAGTGGGCATCCGGAAGCCCCGTCCCGCTCAGCGGGTTGCCATCCGACATCGCGGAGTCGCCGTCGAAGATCGTGACGATCGTCGGGGCGATTCGGCCATCGACCGTCGGCCCCCGACTTGCCTGCGGCGCCAAATCGTTCTGATCGAGTCCGCCGCCAGTGTCCGGGTTGTACGCCCCGCCGACCGCGACGACGTCCTTCGCGGTCGCAGGTGTCCCGACCGTTCCCGGGTTACTCCCGGCGTTCCCTGCGGCGAAGAGGATGGTCATGTCAGGGTGGGCCCACACGAACGCATCGACCATGCGCGCCTGCACGTCGTACAGATTCGTGTCCGCGCCCCAGCTGTCGCTGTGGATCCGCACCGGCGCGAGCGGATCGTTGTACACGAGCCCGGCCGGACCGAAGAGATCATCGTAGTTCTCCGGAATGTAGATGAGTCCCTCCCCGGTTGGACAGATCGCGATGCCTTGGAAGCCGCCGACGTCTTGGACGTAGATCTTCGCGCCCAACGCGTTCCCGTCGTTCGGTGAAGCGCCGATCCCGTTGTCGTTCCCCGCCAGTGTTGACGCGACGCCCGTGCCGTGACCGTCCGCGCAGTCCTTGATCGAGAACGGGTCCCACAAGCCGCCCCCTCCGGGCCACGTGAGTTGTCCGGTGAGGACGCCCATGTTCACATACCGCACGACCTTCCGCCGAGCGGGGTCCGTCGTGTTGTAGATATCTCCGAACGTGATTGTCGATGCGGACTGACGGAACGAGGCGCCGTCATAATCGAGACCTGTGTCCGCCATCCCGATGACTTGACCGCTGCCGTTGAGGCCGAAGGTCCAGTAGCGGTCGTTCCCCGTGAGGTTCGTTTGAATGACCCAGTCCGTCTCCGCGTTCAGGGGGTGGACCGGTTGGACGGGATCGATGAATTCGACCGCCGGTTGATCGGCGAGTGAGGAGACGAGTCCGGCCGGGATTCGCGCAGCGACCCATCGGAAGTCCCCGATCCCGAATGCGCCGAGGATGGCCGGTCCGCTTCGGCTCGCGGAGGCCGTCGGGACTCCTGCATGGCCGAGCCACGCTTCGACCGATTCCGGATTTTCTCCTGGGAGAACAACGATCCGAACGTTCACGAGGCCGTCGGTCGCCGTCCCCGGTCGGACCTTCCATATGGGCTCATACGGTCCGACCCAGTCCACGTACGGCAAGAACGAGGCGCTCTGGAGGTCAGAGGGGCGGCCGCGGACGATGAACCCGTCTTGCGGGACGTACCGAAGGAGCGCGAGCCCGCGAGACGCCAGCTCACCTTGCCACTCGGGCTTGATCGGTCCGACGAAATGGACGACGCCGACCGCCATCCCCCGATAGTCCACGGACCACGAGACCGGAGATGCGGGTGCCGCGACGTCAACCCGACCGGGCGCAAATTGAAGGGCCGATGATTGGCCGATCGGCTCCGCGTACCGGCCGTGGGATCGCAGGACCGCCAGGGTTCCGCTGGGACCGTGCGCGACGGCGAACGCTCCGTAGGATGCAAGCAGCTGGGCACCCGCCGCCGTCAGTTCCGCCTCGGTCGCGTCCGTGCGGAACGTTGTCGGGCTGCCGGCCGGTATGGAAGTTGCGGGCATCGGCCCGAGGCGCGTGTTGGAGGACGACAGTTGGACGACCAGGACCAGCGCGACCGCGAACGTCACCAAAACTCGAAAGACAAGACTGGCCGTGTGGCCGTGCCTCCCGTGGAGATGCAGGCGGCTGACCCGTACCTCAGAGTCGCGGATGCGACGCGGCGCAGATTAGGCTTTTGGCCCAAATTCGGAATCGAGCCGAGATCCGTTCCACTGCTACTCGGCGATGATCCGCGTCGCTTGAAGAATCCCGCTCTGGAAGATGAGCGTGTAGTAGTTCGGCGAGTGATTCGTTCCGCGCAGCTTCACGCATCGGATCCGCCGCTGGATGTTCGCGTCGTCGACGCGCTCCATTTTTGTGTGGATGATTCCATCGCTCAGATACTCCTCGCCGTTCTTCCCGAAGTCCTCGCTGGCCGGTTTCATCTCGCTGATCAGGATGGTCGTCGCCTTCAGTTCGCGGATCCACTCGAACAGCTGGAAGAGATCTTCGCGCGGGTTTTCGAATCGCGACATGACCTCGAGGACCGGCAGCGAATCGACGACCAGGATGTCATAGTTCAGGGAGCGCTTCAAGTTCAGCGCATACATCTTGAAGATCTCGAGCCACGTCCGGTCGGCCATCCCGTCCAAGTTGCGGCGGATCATGCCGAGGTCGACGATGCTGACCTTGTTCTCGACATCCCGCGGGCTGAGGCTCATCTGGTCCAGGTGGCGCGTGAGGTTCTCGCGACCTTGTTCCAGGGAGATGTACGTGCCCGGCCTTCCGTCGCGTAGCGCGTTTTGGTAGATCATGTTGAACGCGATCGTGGACTTCATCGTCCCCGGCTCTCCCGCGAGCAGGACGACGTGGCCCTCCGGGATGCCGCCCCCGAGCTTGTCGTCAAAACCGTGGATGAACGTGCGGATACGGTCTCCTTGGCCCATAGCAAGGCATTCCATTGGAAGGAGCGCGTATAACCGTTCCGAGGCCGTTATCACCGGGAGCTAGTCGCCGCTTCATGGAGGAAAACAAAAAAGAAAGGGGGAGTAAGCGCGAACTGAAATCCGACAGAGGATCGAGGATAAGATGATTTCTGCACTCGGTCTGTGAGCAACGTTTCGGCTGGAAACGTTTATTTGTTATCCGGTTTGTTACCAGGTCCGGGCGGGAGCCGTCTGTTTGTCCCGGAGCGCAACCTCAAGGACCTCGTGGTCTCGTACCTTCGCGAGCAGGAGCGGTCGATCAGCTCGCTCACGAAACAACTCCGTCAGGACGGATACCCGTTCCATCGACTCTTCGTGACGGGGTACCTCAAAGCCCTCGCGGACACGGGCATCCTGCGGGAGAAAGACATCCCGCCGGCGAAGGTGTACAGCACGTCCGCGCACCGGGAGCCGAACCTGTACGAGCTCGTGGGTTCCCGATGTCGCGAGGCCACCCGGGACGAGGCCGACCAAGTGCGGCTCGCCGTGGCGGTCCTCCAGAAGCTCTTTCGTCGTCCGATTTTCCTGCGAGAACTTCGGGAGTGCGGCTTCGGCGGGGCGATCGATGCGCCGCAATCCGCGCGAGAGGAACGAGAGGAGGCCCGCCGGGGACTCGTGAAGCTCGGCCTCCCGGTCCCGACGAACGAACCCGCGTACGCCTTGCCGGAACGCCGGAACGAGCTCCGGGATGAGATCCTGTATGATCTGGTCGTCAAGCGGTTCGGGATGGGCGCGCTCGTCCTCGAGACAAAGCAGATGAAGCTGACCGAGCGATGAGGGCGGAGCTAGGCCATCGAGGTGGATGCTCAGCTCCGACGCCGGGTGACCCGGATGCGTCCTCGGTCCCGCACCCCCGCGAGCGTTGGTAGTCCGCGGTGAGGCTGCTCACTTCCGTGCCTGACCCGTTCCCCACGATCGGGACGGGGATCGCCGCTCTCCAGCTGCGTTCCCTGTCGCCTCCAGCCCCGCGGGACAGAACCTCAACGTCGGCATCCGGACCAGCGCCAGACTGGGAGCACCGCCCCCGACTGTCACCGCCCCATGAGGACGATTTGGGTCTACAAGGGGACGCCCAACCCCCCGGTCAAGCCTAGCGTCGTTCTCAACCGAGGCATCGTATTTAATCTTCGCGGCTGGGTGGCAACCGCCGTCGAACCGACCGAGCCGATCCTGAGCAAAATGGTTATTGTCTCTCTCCCCCTCTCCGACCATACGGGGGAGAGCATTGCGGCCGTTGGTTGTTCTACTGATTGCGATTGTCGTCACATCGATTGTCTTCGTTCCACCCACCTCTGGGACGTTAAGGGTCGCCGCTCGTCCCGCCCCGATTCGAGCGACAGCCTCGACTCCCGAGGCGATTGGGCCGTTCGAACCGAACATCAAGATCACCGACGGCTCGTCGCCGTTCGGGTGGCAAGTCGAACCCACGATGGTCGTGAATGAGTCGGGGACCGTCTTCGTCGGATGGAAGGAGACGAACGGGCCGGATGCCGCCGGATACCGGGTCGGATCATCGTACTCCACGGATCAGGGACGCACCTGGGCCAATAACATCCTCATGAATCAGACACATCCGAACCAAAATTGTCGTGATTCCGATCCGTGGATGGCGCTCGATCCGCGTGACCGGGTCCACTTCGCGTACCTCGAATACGATCCGAGCGGTGGCAGTCTGCCGCCCTGCGGTTCCGGACTCGATGTGTCCAACACCTCGGATGGACAGGATTGGG
>VBLR01000034.1 GCA_005878665.1 Methanobacteriota archaeon
CAGGTGATGCGGTTCGTCGCCGATTACCAGCGCGCGCACCAGGAGGCCGCTTCCGGGAAGCTCGGGAAGCCTCGGATCGTCGTGGCTCGGCGCCTCGCCCGGCCATATTGGTCCGCGAAACGACCGCGACCGTTCCGCGTCTACGGCGAACCGATCGTCGAGCTCTCGATTCACGATTTCGACGTCGCGAACTGGATCTTGGGCCGGCCGCGCTCGGTCCTGGCGCACGGCGTGTCGGGTTCGAGCGGGGTCACGGAGCATGCGATGGTCGCGGTGGAATATCGGGACGGGAGCGCCTACGTCGAGGGATCCGCGATGATGCCGCCGGGCTTTCCGTTCACGACCGCCCTCCGAGTTCAGTGCGACGCAGGCGTCTTCGACCATGTGACCGAGTTCCGGGGAGGGCCGATCCCCAAGACGCGGTCGGTCCGCTACACGAAACGTGGACTCGAGAGCGTTCCCGTTCGCGGACACGATCCGTACACGGAGGAGTGCCGCCACTTTGTCCGGACCGTGCACCGAAAGGCAGACGCGAAACTGTTGAGCCCGAACGCCGAACGCGACGCCCTGCGGATCGCCCTCGCCGCCCGGGAGAGCATTCGCAACGGCCGCAAGATCGACCCTCCTCACTAGGGCGGACGCCGCTCAACGGTGCGCGAAGTACGCGCGCACCTCGGCCTTGCTCACGTGATCGATCCGCGCGAAGCCGACTCGCTCGAACTGCACGACGTCGTCGACCTTGAGGGCTCCGACGAGCGGCTCGGAGAGGCCGCGCGACTCCAGGCCGTCCGGCAAGACGAGATGGGTCTGCACCCCGTGCGTGACCCACTGGATCTTGGGGATCTCCTTGTTCGCCATCGAGACGAACCGGGCGCGGTGGTCCAGGACGACGTTGCAGAAGTCCTTCAGCCGCACCTCCTTGCCGCGGAACTTCTCGAAGTCCTCGCGGGCCACCTGCACTTTCGGACCCGCGGGGATCTCCCGCACGCCGCGGCCGGGGAAATCGGGGTGGAGCGGGGCCTTCACGCGCTCGATCGGCGGCAGTCCGGCGATTTCCACCGCGATTGGATCGGGGACGAAGAAGTAGCGGTTCGCGTCTTTGTCGATCAGCCTACGGTTCTCCGCGTACAGCGTCTCGGCGGGCACCTCGATGTCGTTGAGACTCAAGGCGAAGGAGAGGACGAACTCCCGAAGGGCCGCGGGACGGATCCCCCGGCGGCGCAACGACTGCAGAGACCACGTGCGCGGGTCATCGATCCCGGTGTACCGGCCCTCCGCGATCTCCTTCCGGTACCGCGACTTCGACAGCTCGAGGTCCTTGAACCGCAAGATCCCGAAGTGCACGAACCGCGGGCGGCGTTCGACCTGGAGGATGTCCCAGATCCGGGTCTCCATGAGGTCCTCCATCACGAGGTCCTTCCCCCGGAGGACATGCGTCACTCCGAGCAAGGCGTCGTCGACGGCCCACGAGAACTCGAGCATCGGCCACACCCGGTATCGCGTGCCGACGCGCGGATGCTCCCGCACCGCGATGCGGAACAGGACGCGGTCTCGGAAGGCGGGATTCGGATGCGCCATGTCCGTCTTCAGCCGGACGACGGCCTCGCCCTCGCCGTACTCGCCGGCCAGCATCGCCTTCCACATCGCGATCGTCTCGTCGACGTCCTGGATGCGGTGGACGCAGGCGCGCATCGCCTCGCGATTCTTCCGGAGGGTCTCCGCGTCGCACTCGCACACGTACGCCTCGCCAGTCGCGAGCAGCTTCTCCGCCCATTCGTAGTGCAACGGAATCCGGTCGCTCTTGTACAGGACCTCGTCGTACTCGACGCCGGCCCAGTCGAGGCCTTCCTTCACCTGGTCGAACGCCTCCGGGAGGAGCGGCTTGTCCTCCGACCCGATCGTGTCGTCGAAGACGAGGAGCAGCCTCCCGTGATAGCGCTTCGTGTACGCGTCGTTCAGCACGAACGCCCGCGCGTTCCCGATGTGCAGCGGACCGCTCGGATACGGCGCGAGGCGCAAGACGACCTTCCCGTCGACGGCGTCCGGGAGCGGAGGCAGTTCCTTCGGTCCGACGTCGGGCCGGATTTTCTCCAGCAGTTCCGGCGCGATCGCGGCGAGTTCCGCGCGTTGCGTCTCGAGGCCCAATCGGTTCACGTCCCCGACGACCCGCTCGACGTGTGCCGCCGCCTCCTGGGCGCGCGGCCGGAGGGACGCGTCCTCGGCGAGCAGCCTCCCGAGCACGGCCTTCGCGTCGGCCTTGCCGTCGTGGAGGACGGCGTTCTGCAAGGCGAATTTCCGGGCGGATTCCAGGGCCACGTCGCAGCGAACTTCCTCGGTCTATTAAGTCTTCTCGAAGAGAATGCCGGAGCCGGGCCGACCCCATCGGAACCGTTGTCCTGGGGAGAGGGACCCCGGAGGGGCGATTCGCGGTGTGGTCGCGCGAGCTCGGATTCGCCCGGAGATCTCATCGGACTCGCGGCGCTCGACGAGCGACGAAATCGAATCTCGCCGAACGGAGACGCGTTGGCGGTATCAACATTGATACCGATTCGCCCGGAGCAATATTGGTCTGGAAACCATTTTGCACGCGTAATCACATCGCAGCTTTGTGGGCCGGGGAAGGGGGGCATTATCCCTTCGACAGCGGGCGGGTCTCGCGTCCGCGGTGTGGGCAGTCGCGTTCAGCCTCCTGGCCGTCGTGGCCGCGACGCCCCAAGGGCCGACGGCCGCGTTGTCCGCCGACGACGTCACACCGATCGTCGGACAGATCGTGCACTTCGATGCGTCGGCGAGCGTCGGGCACGACAACGGGAACGGCCGGATCGTCTCGTTCGAATTCGACTTCGGGGACGGCAACAGGACCGGCGAGCAATCGTCGCCGTTCGCGAGCCATCGTGACCGTCGAGGACGCGCGCGGGAACGAGGGGAGCGCATCGCTCCGGATCGACGTCCAGCCGGCGCACCCGCCGACCGGCACCCCGGATCTCACGCCCCAATCCGCGCACACGATTCCGGCGCAGCCGATCGAAGGCCAGACCGCGATCCTCTCGATCGTCGTCGTGAACCACGGGAACGGCACCGCGGACGCCGCGACGATCGACGTGACGGATCAGCGTCCGGATGGCGGGCTCGTGCCGATTGGGACGACCGCGCTTCCCGCGCCGCTCGAGCCGGAGCATTCCGTCGTCGTCTACTCCCGGACCTTCGTGGCCGCGCCCTCTGGGAATCACTCGCTGCACATCGTCGTCGGCCACGTGACGCCCGCGGAGACGGACCTCGAAGACGACTCCCTGACGATCCGCATGACGGTCCTGCCATTGGTCGGGCCCCCGCCCGGAGGCGCACCCGACCTCGCGCCGCAATCCGCGATCCTGATCCCGGCCCGACCGGTCGAAGGCGAGCGAGTGAGCCTCTCCATCACGATCGTGAACCGAGGGAATGTGACGGCCGAATCGGCCCTCATCGATGTCTGGGACATGCGGCCGAACGCGACGGTCGGTTCGATCGGGACGGCGGTGCTCTCGACCCCGTTGGCGCCGGGCGACTCCGTTGTCCTGGCGCCCCCGTCCTTCGTGGCGGCGGGGGTCGGCGATCACGAACTGCAAGTCACGATCCGCAGCGTCACGCCCGCCGAGACGGACGTGGCCGACAACACGTTGGCGATTGACATGACAGTCGTGGCGGTCGTGAAGCCACCTCCGAATGGAGGGGGCTTCTCCCTGGACGCCGCGATCTTTGCCAGCGGGCTCGCAGCGGCCGCGGTCGCCGCGGCGTTGATCGCGACCTGGCTCCTCCTGACGCCCCGCGAGCCCGAGCCCCTCGAGCCGCCGCCCCCGGAACCGCCGGACGATTCGCCGCCGCCGATCCGGCCGCCGTAGTCCCGGAGGCGGCTGAACCACTCGTCCGGCGTGCCCGCAACGACTAAGAGACGCCCCGCCTTCGGCCGCGACGGCGAGACCCATGGCGATCCGCGATTGGCTTGCGGCCTTCTCGAGCGACGTCGTCGACGTCCAGGAGCCGGTGGCCACCGACCTCGAGGCGACTCGGTTCTTACTCCAACATCCGCGGCAGCCCGTGCACTTCCGCAACCTGCAAGGCCGCGAGGCCGTGGGGAACCTCTGGTCGACGCGGGAGCGCGTCGCGGCCGCGCTTCGAGTGTCGATTGCGGATCTCCTCCCCAAGCTGATGGACGCGCAGACGCACCCGGCCGACGCGCGGGTCGTGACCCGCGCCGAATTTCTGCGGCACGAGACGCTGGACGTCGACCTGCGCGAGCTCCCGGTCCCGAAGCTGTTCCCGAAGGACGCGGGCCGCTATGTCACGGCGGGCGTCTGGGTCGCCGAATGGCAGGGTGTGCGCAACCTCTCGTTCCATCGCATCCTCCTCCTGGGCAAAGATCGAGGCGCGTGCCGCATCGTGCCCCGCCACCTGCGTCACATGTACAACGAGGCGACGAACGCCGGCGAGGAACTCAAGGTCGCGGTGTGCATCGGGCTGGACCCATGGAACCTCCTCGCCGGCGGGACGTCCGTCGAGTACGGCGTCGACGAGAGCCGGATCGCGTCCGCGCTGACGCAATCGTGCCTCGGCAAGCCCGTCGACATGGTCCGCATCAAGAACGGCCTTACGGTGCCCGCCGACGCCGAGTATGTCCTGGAGGGCCGTCTCATCAACGAAGTCCACGACGAAGGACCGTTCGTCGATGCCGTCCGGACGTACGACCGCGTTCGGAAAGAGCCCGTCCTCGTCGTCGACCGGATCTACCACCGCGACCAGCCGATCTTTCAAATCATCGTCGGCGGCCTCGATGAGCATTTCATGTTCATGGGGATGCCCCGCGAACCCGTCATCTACCAGGCGGTCAGCCGCGCGGTGCCACACGTGAAGGCGGTCCGCCTCACGGAAGGCGGTTGCGCCTGGCTCCACGGCGTCGTGGCGATCCGGAAGCAGCACCAGGGAGACGGGAAGAACGCGATCATGGCGGCGTTCGGCGCGCACACCTCGATGAAGCAGGTCGTGATCGTCGACGAGGACATCGACGTCTTCGACGACCGCGACGTCGAGTGGGCGATCGCGACGCGGTTCCAGGCGGACCGTGGCCTCGTCGTCCTCCATGACGTCCGCGGCTCCTCGATCGATCCGTCCGCGAGGGACGGCTTCACGTCGAAGATGGGGATCGACGCGACGAAGCCTCTGGCCGCCGATCCCGCGATGTTCGACAAGGCCATCCTCTGACCGGGTCACGTCCGCCGCGGATCGTCCCGGATAGCCGTCGTTCGCGTCCCCGACGCAAAGGTTCTTTCGGGGCCCGCGTGGTTCGCCGGCCGTGTTCGTCACGCACGAGCTCCTCCATCGCGGGGCCGTGGAGGAACGCGCGTACCAGGTGAACATCGCCCGCGCGTGTCTCGAGCGATCGACCCTCGTCGTGCTGCCGACGGGCATGGGCAAGACGGTCATTGCCGCGATGGTCATCGCGGAGGTCTTGCGGCGCCGCGGCGGTCGGATCCTCTTCCTCGCTCCGACGAAGCCCCTCGTCGAGCAGCACGCCGCATCGATGCGGAACGTCTTGGTCGTCGACCGGGTCACGCTCTTCACCGGCGAGGCGACCGCTCCAGAGGATCGAGAACTCTTGTGGCGGGAGAACAAGATCGTCGTCTCGACGCCGCAGGTGATCCGGAACGACTTGCGGGCGGAGCGGATCTCCCTGGACGACGTCAGCTTGATCGTGTTCGACGAAGCCCACCGCGCGGTCGGCGATTACGCGTACGTCGACGTCGCCGCGGCGTACAAGGAGATCCCCGGTCGGCTGGTCCTCGGGATGACTGCATCCCCCGGTTCCTCCGCGGAGAAGATCCTCGAGGTGTGCGGAAACCTCGGCATCACCGCGGTCGAGATCCGAACGGAGTACGACCCCGATGTGGTGCCGTACCAACACGACCTGCGGATCGAGCGGATTCCGGTGGAGGCGCCGGACGTCTCCAAGGAGATCCGGAAGCTCCTCCAGACCGTCGTCGATGAACAAGTCGCCCGCTTGAAGAAGCTCGGGTTCCTCGCGGGCCGAGCGAAGGTGACGCGCAAGGACCTCCTGGCGGTCGGAAACGAGGCCCGCCAGCGTCTGGATTCCGGCGTCAAGGATGGCCGTCTGTACGGCGCGATGACGGCTCAGGCCATCGCGATGAAGGCGGACCACGCGATCGAACTCGCGGAGACGCAGGGGCTCGGCTCCCTCCGATTGTATTTCGAGAACATGGAGAAGGACGCGAAGTCGAAGGCGGACGTCCAATTCCTGAAGCACGCCAAGGCGCAAGAGGCGATCCAACTCGCCGAGGCCACGGAGGTCGAACATCCGAAGCTCGCGAAGATCGGTTGGATTGTCCGCAAGCAGCTCATGGAGAAACCGGACTCGAAGATCATCGTCTTCGCTCACTACCGCCAGACGGCGGACCGGATCACGCAGGATCTCGCCCGCATCCCGAGCGTGCGACCGATGCGGTTCGTCGGCCAGGCCTCGCGCGGGGAGGACATCGGCCTATCGCAGAAAGAGCAAGTCGACATCCTCGACAAGTTCCGCGGGGGCGAGGTGAACGTCCTCGTTGCCACCTCGATCGGCGAAGAGGGACTCGACATTCCCCAGGTCGACCTCGTCGTCTTCTACGAGCCCGTCCCGTCGGAGATTCGCACGATTCAGAGGCGGGGTCGGACCGGGCGGAGCGCCGCCGGCCGCGTCATCATGCTCGTGACGAAGGACACGCGCGACGAAGCCTACCTGTACAGCGCCCGGCGCAAGGAACGAAAGATGCATGCGGAGCTCGACCGCCTCCGGAAAG
>VBLR01000126.1 GCA_005878665.1 Methanobacteriota archaeon
GACCGCGAGCATGTTCACGACGCGGGAGATCTTGCTCAGCTGGTCGATCTGGAACTCGTCGGCCACCTGCTCGAGAAGGTCCTTGAACGGCATCGGCACGAGGCTCACGCCGCGTTGCTTCGAGGCCGCGAGCAGGTCGTCGAGCGTCTCTCCGACCCCGCGGGCGATGAAATAGGTTTTCAGGTCGGCGGCGAGCCGCTTCTCAATCGTAGGGATATCGGAAAGGCGCGTCTTCCCGAGCGAGGGATCGTAGATGATCGCACCATCGTCGGTCACCTCGCGGGCGTGCCGGAACAGCGTCTCCGCCTCGAACGTCGCGAGCACGTTGACGTCGTCGATGTGTGAGCGGACGAGGCCCGAGTGGGCGCGGAGGGCAAAGTAAGAGTGCTCGCCCATGATGTTCGAATAGAATTCGCGTTTTCCGAAGATGTGAAGGCCGCCCGCGGCACACGCGCGGGCGAAGACGTTCGCGGACGAGTCGACGCCGCTTCCCTGAGGACCCCCGATCATCCAAGAGAGGTCATTGACCTTGGCTGTCGAAGCACTCATCGAATCAGGCCGCCCTCACGCCCCAAGGCAGGAGCCTTCTTGGGAGTTTTCTAATTCCCCGCTCGTCGGGAGAGATGCGCCGGACGTCAGGCGCTCCGCATCGTCCAGGGCTCCGCGCGACCCGAACACGATGTGAGGGACACAAGAGCACCTTATCAAACCTTTCCTCCAGATTCCGCGGGACAGAACTCGTTCGCGGCATTCTCACGGAGGGCCTTGAGACGCAGGGCCGATTTTCGGCGCGCGACCCCGCGGCAGGACGAGCTGCTGCATGAACCCCTCCATGAATTGGAAGCGGTTGCGGAGGGTCACCTCACTGACGCCCGCGATCTTCGCAATCGCCTTCTGCGGGCGGCGCTCCCCGCACGAGAGGGACGCGAGATAAATCGCGGCCGCCGCGGTGCCCGAGGGGGACAGGGACATCGAACTGTCGATCTTCTCGAGTTCCTTGAGGATCTTCTGGGCCTCGGCCTCGACGGTGTTCGACAGGCCAAGCCTCGAGCAGAACCGGCTCACGTAGTTCGTCGGCCGGGAGGGCGGGACGCGCAAGGTCAAGGTCCGCAGGAGCGCGCCATACGCTTTTCCGATCGTCTTCTTGCGGACGCCCGTCACCTGCTGCAACTCATCCAGGGTCCTCGGGACGCCGTCGATTCGACATGCGGCGTAGACGGCAGCGGCGACGATCGCCTCGATCGATCGACCGCGGACGAGGCCTTTCTCGAGGGCCTTCTTGCAGATGAACCCCGCTTCATCCTTCACCGGACGCGGCAATCCCATCAGGGAAGCAACGCGGTCCAGCGACCGGATCGTCTCGGGCAAGCTGCGCTCTCCCGGACGCGAATGGCCGGAATGACGCTGGAGCTTGCGCATCCGGTAGAACTTCTCGCGCTCGCGGAGCGGAATGGTGTTGCCGCGGGCGTCCTTGTTCGCGAGGGGAATCACGGTCGTGAGTCCGGATGCGCCGGCGACGTAGCTGCGCGGAGCCCCCGTGCGCGCGAGGCGGTCGTTTTCTTCGACCGAATACGCCGACCACTCGGGGCCCTCATCGATCGCCCCTTCGCTGATCACGAGACCGCACGAATCGCAGACAAGCTCGCCGCGCGCGTAGTCGCGCACGAGGTGCTCGCTCCCGCATTCGGGGCAGACTCGGTCTTCTTCCACGACCGGTTCCGCCGGCGTACTGCTCGGCATGACCAACCTTCCGGTGGGCTTCTGCTCTCGAGACTCGCTCCTGATAATATAACGCGCTTATATTATACCTTGTCATCGCAGTCAGTAACAACTTCAAGAGACCCTCCAGGAAAGGGAGTGGACGGACCCAGTCAGGACGAAGGACGTCCTAATGTCCGGTGACGCGGGCAACGGGTGCCGCCCGGCACCGGTTCGCACCCCGAAACGACGCCCTGGGATGGCATGGGCCGCGGAGGACCAGATTCAGACCGGTGCGCTCTGAGCCCGGCGTACGTGCGGACTCATTGGCAATATTAAAGTCCCCTGGGCTCTGTCGGCACGGCGGCGCATTCGAATGACGGAGTTCCGTGTCGAGAAAGACTTCCTCGGTGAAATCAAAGTCCCGAAAGACGCGTACTGGGGCGTCCAGACCCAACGCGCAATCGAAAACTTTCCGATCAGCGGGATCCGCTTCGGCCGGCGATTCATCTACGCCCTCGGGCTGATCAAGATGGCGTGCGCCCAGACGAACATGGAGCTCGGCCTGCTCGACAGCAAGACCGGCAAGGCGATCGCACAGGCATGCCAGGAGGTCATGGACGGGAAGCTGGACGCGCAATTCCCGCTCGACATCTTCCAGACCGGCAGCGGGACCTCGACGAACATGAATGCGAACGAGGTGATTGCGAACCGCGCGAACGAGATCCTGGGCCATCCGCTCGGGGAGAAGGGGCCCGTCCATCCGAACGACCACGTGAACATGGGCCAGTCCTCGAACGACGTCATCCCGACCGCGATCCATGTCGCGGCGTTGCTGGAAGTGGACCAGAGCTTGCTGCCGGCCTTGCGCGAGCTGGAGGACAGCCTCGCGAAGAAGGCGAAGGAGTTCGATCCGATCGTGAAAGCCGGGCGGACGCATCTGATGGACGCCACGCCGATTCGATTGGGCCAAGAGTTCTCCGGATACCAGTCGCAGATCGATCACGGGATTCGCCGGGTGTCTGCGGCACGGGCGGCCCTCGCGGAGCTCGCGATCGGCGGCACGGCGGTCGGCACCGGGATCAACGCCCATCCGGATCTCCCCGGCCGCGTCGTCGAGAAGATCAGCGCGGCGACGAACACGAAGTTTCGGGTCGCGGACAACCATTTTGAGGCGCAGGCCGCCCGGGATGCGCTCGTCGAGGCCAGCGGCGCCATCCGGACGGTCGCGATTTCGATGATGAAGATTGCGAACGACCTGCGGTGGCTTGGATCCGGCCCTCACACGGGCCTGCGCGAGCTGAACCTCCCCGCCGTCCAGCCCGGCTCCTCCATCATGCCGGGGAAGGTCAACCCCGTGATCCCGGAGGCGGTCATGCAGGTCGGCGCCACCGTGATCGGCAACGACGTCGCCATCGCGGTCGCGAACACCCACTCGAACCTCGACCTCTCGACGATGATGCCCGTGATGTCGCAGCGCATCCAGCAGAACATCGAGCTCCTCGCGAACGTCGCACGGGTCTTCGCCCACAAGTGCGTCGACGGGATCTCGGCCAACGTCGACGTCCTCCAACGGAACGCCGAATCGAGCCCTGCCATCGCGACGAAGCTGAACACGATCATCGGATACGAGAAAGCCGCAGAGATCGCTAAGGAGGCGGGCCTGACCGGGAAGACGGTCAAGCAGCTCGTCATCGAGAAGGGCATCCTCAGCGCCGAGGAAGCGGAAAAGGTCCTCGATCCCAGACACCTGACGAGCCCGAGCAAGGACATGCTCGGGGGCGGCGGAGGATAGGCGCCGCGGATGCCCGCGGGCTCGTCGTCCAAGCCGCTGGCGGAGAAACTCGGAATCAAGCCGGGCTTCGTCGTCGTCGTGATCCGTCCGCCGATGGACTACGTGCAGCTACTGGGTCGGATCCCAGAGCGGGTGTCGATTCGGGAGCGCTTGAACGGCCCCGTCAACCTCGTCCACGCGTTCGTTCGGACGCGGGCGGACTTGGAGGCACGGTTCGCCCGATGGAAAGTCGCCATCTCGAGGGATGGGAGCGTCTGGGTCTCCTGGCCAAAACGGGACGCGAACGTGCCGACGGACCTGACGGAGGACGTCGTCCGCGGCGTCGCCTTGGCTCACGGCCTCGTCGATGTGAAAGTCTGTGCCGTCGATGAAACGTGGTCCGCTCTGAAGCTCGTGTACCGCCGGAGGGACCGCACTTAACGGAGGGCCGCAAAGGTACATGCCGTGGCGCTCCGCTCCCCATGATGGGCCGTAAGGGCCCGGGTGCGGAGACGCATGTCCTATCGCCGCGTGAAGGATCCCACGGAAGTCATCGTGATTTTCAAGACGCACCTGCGGGAGGGCGCGGACTCGGAAGCCTACCGGAAGACGTCCCGCCGCATGCACGAGCTCGTCGAGCAGATTCCGGGATTCATCTCGATCAAGGCTTACACCGGCGAGGACGGAGAGGAGATCGACCTCGTCCGTTTCGCGAACGAAGAGGCCCTCCGAACGTGGAAGGAGCAGCCGGAACATCTCGAAGCGCAGAGCCGCGGCCGCGAGGAGTTCTACGATCGATACTCCGTCCAAGCGTGTAAGGTGGTCCGGGACTACGAGTTCCGCATCGACGAACTTGAGCGGAGCCTCGAAGCGGACCGCAAGCGGGACAAGCCACAAGGTCTTTCAACCCGATGACCCATGCGTCCGGCAAGGGAGGTGGTATGCACGCGACATGACGCGTCGGAAGCCCTCCCGGGCGAGACTTAGGCCCTTCCGGCTTGACGACGCCGCGGGTGTCTGCCGCATCTACGCGAACTTCTTTGTGGACAATGCGGTGCAATTCGGCCGCGGCCGGATGACCGTCGCGATCGCCGATGGCCGTGTCGCCGGATTCGTGCTCTGGGGTCCCGCGTTCGAGCCCGCCTGGTTCGATCCGGGAGTGAAGCGGTGGGCGGAGCTCCATGAGCTTCACGTCCACCCCGACTATCACGGCCAGGGACTCGGGACGCGGCTCGTCCGATCGGCAGTCGGGCAGGCACGCGACGACGGCTTTGGGGTGATGTACGTCATCACGGAGGACGTCAACGCCCCCGCCCGCGCGGTGTACGAGAAGAACGGCTTCCGGGAGCACAACCGAATCGTGCGATACAAGATCGAGCTGTAGAGCGTCTTGCTGAGGACGAGACGGCCGGGAACCGCCCAGCCTACTCCGCCGGTCGCCGGCCGCCGGCGAGCTTTTCCGTGTCGATCTGCGCCTTCTGGAGCCGCCCGGAGTAGTCGACGTAGACGGTCTTCCAGTAGGTGAACTCCTCCAGCGCCGTCGTCCCGGCCTCTCGGGTGTCCGTGGGCCCGGTCTCCTTCGTCCCGCCGAACGGCAACTGGACCTCGGCCCCGATCGTCGGCGCGTTGATGTAGGTGATGCCGGCCTCGAGCTCGTGCATGGCGCGGAATGCCCACCGGAGATCGTTCGTGTAGATGGACGAGCTGAGGCCGTACTTCACGGAGTTTGCGATCGCGACCGCATCTTCGTAGTCTTTCGCCTTGAGCACCGAGAGCACAGGCCCGAAGATCTCTTCCTGGGCCAGCCGCTTCTTGCGGTCCACCGCGAAGACCGTGGGCGAGATGAAGAATCCGCGGTCGTACACGCCGCCGGTCAACTTCTTGCCGCCGGTGAGGAGCTGGTCCCCCTCCTTCTCCCCGATGTCGATGTACTCCAGGACTTTCTTCTCTTGGCCGGAGGATGCGACGGGACCCATGTCCGTCTTCTCATCGATCGGATTGCCGACCCGGAGCTTCTCCGCCCGCTGGACGAGTTCGTCGACCACGTCATCGTAGACTTTCTGGTGGACGATCAGGCGCGACGCCGCGGTGCATCGCTGTCCCGCGGTCCCGAACGCACCGAACATGACGCCATCCATGAGCAGGTCGACGTTCGCATCGTCCATCGCGATGATCGGATTCTTGCCGCCGAGCTCGAGTCCGACCTTGATCATCTTCTTCGCGGCGCTCTCGTAGACATGCTTGCCCGTGTCGACGCCGCCGGTGAAGGAAATCGCGCGGATGTCCGGATGGACCACGAGGCCGTCGCCGACGACGGAGCCGCTTCCGGTCAGCATGTTCACGACCCCGGGCGGGAAGCCCGCTTCGTCCAGCACCTCGACGAACCTCGCCGCGCAGAGGGGCGTGAGGCTCGACGGCTTCAGGACGAACGAACAGCCCGCGATCAGGGCGGCCCCGCTCTTCCAGGCCGGGATGGCCATCGGGAAGTTCCACGGCGTGATGAGGCCGACCGGTCCGACCGGGAGGCGGGTGGTCAGGCACATCTTGTTCGGCAGCTCGGACGGCACCGTCTCCCCGAACATCCGGCGGCCCTCGCCGGCCGCGTACTCGTAGAAGTCGATGACCTCCTGCACGTCTCCGCGGCCCTCTGCGATGACCTTGCCCATCTCCGTCGTCACGGTCCGCGCAAGCTCCTCCTTCTTCCGGCGGAAGATCCGTCCGGCCTCGAGGAGCAACTCGCCGCGTCGCGGGGCCGGCGTGTTCTTCCATTTCTCGAACGCACCTTTAGCGTGACGGACCGCCTCGTTGAGCTCGTCCTTCGTGGCGAGCGGAAAGGTCGCCAGAATCTCGCCCGTCGCCGGATTGCGCGTCTCGAAGCGCTTCCCCTCGGACTTCCGCCATTTGCCGCCGATGAAGAGGCCGTACTCCTGGACCATCGTCTTCGCCGAAGGATGCAAAGTCAGGCGAGGCTATGACGTTATCGTGGGATCCGTGCGGGATTTGCGAGCCGCGTCGACAACGGGGTCTTCCCCATACCGGACGATCGCCCGGGCGCCGTCCAAGAGGCTATCCGCAACGACATCCGGAGACCATGGCCGAACTTCCGCAGCGAATCGCTTCCGCCACGCCTTGGGTCCGACCCACGCGGTTCGACAACCGAACGCGCGGCCCGTCTGAACATCCAACGGCTTGTCGCCGACCATCCACGCGCCCCGGGGGCGGACGCCCAAGTCCCGAGCCGCCGCGAGGAGCATCCCGGGCCGCGGCTTGCGGCATGCGCAGTCCGAAAGGACATTGTGGGGACAGTAGTAGACCTCCGCCACCCGCACGCCTTCCTTGTGCAGCATCGCGAGCATGCGATCGTGGACCTTCGCGAGCTGCGCCTCTGTGAGCAATTTCCACCCCGCGGCATCCTGGTTCGTCACGATCACGAGCTGCCAACCGTGGTCTTGGAGCAAGCGCATGCCGTCGATCGCGCCCGGCAGGAATCGGAACTGGTCCGGCGTCCGCACGTATCCGGCCCGTCCGCGGTTGATCACGCCGTCTCGATCGAGGAAGACGGTGGGCTGGTCCGGACCGGTCGCATGTGGATCGGAGCTGTGACGCTTCACCTTCAGCGCCGCCCGTGCCTCGTCCGATTGCAGGAAGAAGTCGACGAGGGCCCATTTCGCGAACGGGTTTCGGGTGAGAGTCAACGCTTTGTCCACGGTGAACCACGCGGCGTCTTCAATCTCGTCCGGTTTCAGCCGGAACGCCTCGGAGACGAGATGGCCTTTGTACACGAACCCGAGCGTGTACGCGGGCTTGCCCGGGAACCCGGAGACGTAGACGTTCAGGAGCCCGTCGAGGACGATGTCCACACCGATCTCCTCTTCCGCCTCGCGTTCCACGCCGACCTCGGGGCTCTCCCCGTAGTCCATGAATCCGCCCGGGACGTTCCAGTAGCCTTTCGAGAAACCGCGGACCGACTTGACCATCAAGACGCGCAGCCCCTTCGACAGGATGACCTCGGAGACGCATCGGATCATTGTCGTGTAGATGGCACGCTTCACGAGCGGGTCGACATCGCTCCGCTCGAAAATCGCGTCTCGGCCCCACCACTCCTCCGGATGGTGATCGAGCCGCGGCTTGTACCGCAGGACGCGATCCGCGCCGAAATCCATCACGCCGGCGGATTCGGTCGGAAACGGGAGTTTCTCATCCGCGCGGGGAAACCGCAGGGTCCCTCGGTCCCGGACGAGGTAGACCTGGCCGTCCGTCTCGACGAAGACGTGGTCCCGGCCCCGCTTCCGACCCATGCGACGGCATCCATGTCCATGGGCTGTATTAAATGCTCACGGGACGAACGTCGCCGAAGTCTTCGAGTGGGCGAACGCCGGAATCATCGCGATTCGCGGACCTTCAGCGCGATGGAAACGCCGTCGCGGAGGGGGACGATCGCAGCGAGCATTCGCGGGTCTTTGGCCAGCCGTTCGTTGTAGGTGCGAATGGCCCGTGTCTCGGCCGATCGGTCCTTCCGGGCCACGTCGCCACCCCACAAGACGTTGTCCGTCACGAGGAGGCCACCGACCCGCAGGCGCTCGATGACCGGGTCGAGCACCGCGGGATATCCGGCCTTGTCGATGTCGTTGAATATGTAGTCGAAGGGACCTTTGACGTCTTTCAGAATCGTCTGCGCGTCGCCGACGAGAATCTTGACCTTCGGCGCCACGCCGGTCTTCTCCATATTCTTCCGCGCAATCGTCGCGGTGTCGGGATTGTGCTCGACCGTGACAAGCTCGCCATCGTCGGGCAGCGCGCGAGCGAGCCATGTCCCCGAGTAGCCAATCGCGGTGCCGAGCTCGAGGATTCGCCGCGCGCGAATCGAGCGCGCGAGGATATGGAGGAAACTCCCTTCTGCGGCTCCGACGATGGGCCATTCTTCCGTCTCGCCTTGTCGTTCCACCGCCCGCAACGCCGGGTCCCCTCGGTTCGCCAAGCCATCGATGTAATTGTCGATTTCCTCGTACACGATTTCGCGCGGGATGCCATCACCTTCCGCGACGAGCGTCGTGTGCAGGTAAGAACCTTCGCGGCCTCGTTGACAAACGATTATCCCGCAGGAGCGGGCATCCAAGGGTCGGGATGGGATATGTGCAAGCTCACGAAGACGGACAGCGCCGTCTTGTCGTTGTATCTTGAAACGCAATACGTGAACGAAATCATGGCGCGCGGCTATGTGGTCCCTCCGAACCTCGACCTGCCCGCGCCCGCGCGATCGAAACTCACGGGTTGATGGATTCCGGGACCGGCGTCCGGACGATTCCGTCGAGCTCGTCCGCGCGACGCTCCATCGTGGTGGCCTTCTGGAATAGATACCGCGAGCGGTCCTGAAGGCGGTTCGCCTTCACGCGAGCTCTCGCGGCCTTGGCTCGCAGCTTCGCAGCCTTGGCGCGATCCCGGAGTTCGTGCTCGGGCGCCCTGGGTCGAGGGGACGGCGGGAACACGGCCCGCTGCGACGGCCCAGACGTCGGCGCGTTGTCGTGGCCTGGCTCCATGGCGCCTCGAACGCCACGGGTCGGCATAAGAGTTGTGGGGTGTGACCCGCGCAACGGGAAAATAGCGGCCCGTCGTTTCGTCCCGTCCGTGAAGGTCTACGTCGAAGCGTACGGCTGCACCCAGAATTACGGGGAAGCCCGACTCATGCAGGAGGCGCTCCGGGGGAGCGGCCACACGATCACGACCGTCGAGGCCGACGCGGACGCCCACGTCCTTGTCACCTGTACCGTGGTCGAGACGACGGAGAGGAAGATGGCGCGCCGCATGACGGAGCTGGCGGTGTACGAGAAGCCGTTCGTCGTCGCAGGCTGCATGGCCGCCGCCCAGAGAGACCGCATTCGAGCGATCGTGCCACGCGCCAAGCTGTTACCGCCGCGGAAGTGGCCCCAGATCGTCGAACTGCTCGGCGCGGGGACGGCATGCGGCGACCGCGCGGCGGAGATCGAGTCGAACTCATTCGGATGGAGGGATGCGATCGTCCCGATTGCCCAAGGATGTGCCGGCCGCTGTACGTACTGCATCACGCGGGTGGCCCGAGGTCAGGTCGCTTCCTATTCCGTCGACGCAATCGTCGGGCAGGTCCGTCGGCATGTCGAGCGCGGGGTAAGAGAAATCAAGCTGACGGGGCAGGACACCGCGGCGTACGGCCTTGATGCGGGCACGGACCTGGCCGCCCTGTTGCGCGCCGTCGACGACGTTCCCGGCGAGTTCCGCGTCCGGGTCGGCATGGCGGACCCCTTGACGGTCTATCCGATTCAAGAGGCTCTCGTGGCGGCCTACGCGTCGGACAAGATATTCAAGTTCCTCCATCTCCCGATCCAAACTGGGGACGATCGGATCCTCGAGGCGATGCGCCGACAGTACACCGTCTCGGAGTTTGAGGAAATCGTCGAGCGATTCCGCCGCGCGTACCCGGAGATCACCCTCTCGACCGACGTCATCGTGGGCTTTCCGGGCGAATCCGAGGAACAGTTCGAAGCCACGATGGATCTGATCCGCCGCGTGCGACCGGACATCGTGAATGTCACTCGCTTCTCCCCGCGCGACGGCACACCCGCCGCGACGATGCCCGGCCGGATCGTCGGGTGGAAAGTGAAAGATCGGTCGCGTCGCCTCACCCGACTTCGGTTTCAGATTTCCCGCGATGGGAACGAGCGGTTCGTCGGGCGGGAGGTCGACGTCCTCGTGACCGAGCCGGGCAAGCCGGGCACCGTCCTCGCGCGGACGCCGGAATACCGACAAGTTGTCTTGCCGGAACCCGCGACAATCGGCGAATTTCTCCGGGTGAAGATCGATGGCGCGCGGGCGACGGATCTCTCCGGCCACGTGTTGACCAATGGACTTTATACGCCCGTGCAAATCCACACTGGCAGCCCCGTGGTGTAGTGGCCAAGCATTCGGGTCTTTGGAACCCGCGACGGCAGTTCGAATCTGCCCGGGGCTATTCGGATGAAGGCTCGCGCGCAGCTCACGCTCAGGTTCGAGGATGCGGCCACCGCCGAAGCCGTGGCGTCGTCCGTCTCGCTGGACGACGAAGGATACATTGATACCGCGAGGCGAGGTCGGACGATTACCGCAAAGGCGACGGCGGACGGCCCAATGAGCCTGCTCCATACCCTCGACGACTACCTCGCCTGCGTCAGTGTCGCGGAGCGGACGGCGCGGGAGGCACGCCCTCCCGAACGTGCGCGGCGACGCCGCGCTTGAAGGCGAGCATCTCCCGACGGTTCATCGTCGCCTGCGCGACCGCGCACAGCTCGTCGTCCGGGGAGACGACCAAGGCCTCGTCCCTTGGACGAATCTCGGGATCCGCATCCCGTACAAACTTCGCGAAGACGTTCTTCCCTTCGCGGTGGAACGGGACGGCATCCTCCTCGACGACAATGCGGAGCCTCGGGAGGGGGAAGGCCTGTGCGAGACGACGGGCACCCGCGGCCTTCAACGTGAACCATCCGTCCTCCGCGCGCAAGGAGAGAACATGTTCGCCATCCACGTGGACGTTGCGAACCTTCCCCGTATTCTTCGAGACGATGTACGATATGGTGCCGGCCAAGAGTGCATCCGCGGCACCGCGCCCGAACTGGAAGTCGGCCGTGGCCCGGATTCGCAGCGCGTTCCAATCGACCGTCCGTCCACCCGGGGCCCGGGTCCGGAGTTCGTCGAGCGTCGCCTCGCCCTCCCAGAGGAGTCCGAAGGAAAAGCCGGCGCCGGCCGCCCATTCGCGGAAGAAGACCTCCGCCGCCTCGAGGGCCTCGACGTCGAGGACCTCCGGGACAATCGTCTGGGACATCGGCCAGATGTGATCGAGCTCGAGGGGGACGGGGCCCCATACCGACTTGACGGCGACGTGGACGTTCGCCATCTGAAGGGCTTGGTCGGTGACGGACGCGAGGCGCTCGCTGAACGGCCGGCTACCGTCGGGGAACACCAGGAGGCCTTTCGCAGGAGGCGCGCTGTATCGCTCCATGAGCCTCCCTCGGAATCGATGGAGGATCGGGCGGTGCGCGGTCTCCGGGCCGACGTAGGAAAGCGCTCCCCGCCGCGAGATGGGCTCGAACTCCTCCAGGAATTCGTTATGCCGGCGGAGCTCCCGCACGGCGTCGAGCAGGGCCGGATGGGCCCGGGCCCGGCGCTCCGCGAGCCCCCACAGGTCGCCCTCGCCAATCGCTTGACGGACCTCGCGGATCGCCCCGAAGCAAGCATGCAGATTGTGCTCTGCGAGGAGGGTCTCCTCGGCCGCGATCTTCTCCATGGGATGCGCGGTGCACACGGGACACAGGCAACCGCTTTCTCGGACATCGCTCGCGCGACGGGTGCCATCGGGGAAGAGCATGCGTCCGTCGCGGGCATACTTCGCGTACGAGGCGGAGTCGAAGAGATCGCACCCCAGGAGGGCCGCGATCGGGAAGACCAACGGATGGCCCGCGCCGAAGAGATGGACGGGTTTCGACGGGTCCAAGCCCTTCTTCGAGGCAACGATGACGCGGACGAGATCCCGGAATCGGTATGCCTCCAGGAGCGGCACGACTCCTCCGATCGCGCATACCGCGACGTCGAGGGAGGACACCGATCTCGCGCAGCGCTCGCGCAAGTCCGGATGGAGGCCGCCCTGAACCGCGCCCACGAGGGCCATGTCGCCGCGGAGGGAGACCGCCTCTTGAGCGCGGCGAATCGTCTCGTCGACGTCCTTCGCGGCGCGCGTCGAATCGTGGTCCGGCTCGGAGAACACATCGAGCATCGTCCCGAAGTCGGTGCGGATGGCCTTTTGGAATCCGACGACCTCCGCGTTCGTCACATCGACGTCGCCGTAGACGTGGGATTGGAACGCCCCGGAATCCGTCATGACGGCCCCTGGGAATCCCAGGAACGCGTGGATGCCGTCGCGCACGATCGAATCCCGAGCGGGAGATTTCCCGAGGATGTACGCGTTCGTGATCAGGATCTGTGCGCCAAATCGCGTGGCCAAGTCCCCGGGAGGAATGATTGGCCGGTTTGGGTTGACGACCGGGGCGAGGGTCGGCGTCGCGACCCGACCGTGCCCGGTCTCCAGCAGCCCGATCCGGGCGAGGCCGTCGCGCTCCCGGATCTCGAACATGCGCGGCCATCGGAGCCCGGTGAATAAGGCTTTTCCGCGGCGTCGCGCACCTCCCCGCAAGGGCTATCTCTCGCGCGCCGGCTGTGCCATCTCAGATGCTCCGCGAGACGTTCGTTCACATTGCGGGCGTGGGCTACCGGACGGAGGAACGACTCTGGCGGCGGGGAATCCGAACGTGGGACGATTTCTCACTCTCGTCGAGGCCGCGCCGTGTGCCCACGCGCGTCGCGAATCGCATCGCCGACGAGATCGTCCGGTCCGACGAGGCGTTGCGCCGCGGGCGGCATCGGTACTTCGCGCGGAACCTACCGGCCCGGGACCATTGGCGCGCCTGGCCCGAGTTCTCGAAAGCAATCGCGTATCTGGACATCGAGACGACCGGCTTGTCACTCGGTCGAGATGCCGTGACCGTGGTCGGCGTGTACGACGGTTCCCGACGACGATCGTTCATCCAAGGTGCCAACCTCGAGGATCTTCCCGCGGCCATGGAGCGCGCGAAACTCCTCGTCACCTTCAACGGCTCTCGCTTCGACGTGCCGTTCCTGCGGAAGGCGTTCCCGCGAATGGCCCTGGACCAGATCCACCTCGACCTCGTGCATCCGTTGAGGCGACTCGGTTTCGTCGGTGGCCTCAAGTCGATCGAATCCCAGGTGGGGATCATTCGGAGCGAGGAGACGACGGGCCTCGGAGGCTTCGACGCGGTGCGGCTCTGGCGCGCGTACGGCGAGGGTGATGACGACGCCTTGGATCTTCTCCTCGAGTACAACATGGAAGACGTCGTGAACTTGGAGCCGCTCGCGGAGCTCGCGTATGAGGGCTTGCGGTCGCTCTGCTTGGACGGCGGGTTCGTGACGGCCGATCGGCTTTCAGATCGGACGAAGCGGCCTTCGCGCGACGTTCAGAAAAGCCAGACGTAACCGCGCGAGGTCGACCGCAGTCCTACGGCTGCGCGGATTGCGGAGCAACACGCTACCCGGTCGGGGACGGTTCGCGGAGATTCACGACTTGCTCACTGATCTCGTTGTCCAGAGCGGTCCCCGTCGGGCCGAGTTCGACGCGAGCATGAAGTTTCCCTTCGTCGAAGGCGATCCGAACGGACCGGAGACGAGATCGGTACAGCTGAAGTCCTCTCCCGTTCCGGGAAGGTTCCGCCCGCTCACAGTACACGAGGCCCATGACCTCGAGCTCCTTGATCCGGCGGTAACACGCGGCGATCGGAATGCCGAATCGGCGACCCAGCTCGATTGCGGACACCGGGTGGTCGAACGTGCCCAGGAGGATGCGTGCGCAATACTCGTCCATGATCGTCTGTGTTACCCGGAATGCTTCCATGGTGTTCTACTCCCGTTTCAGCGAAAGGACTCGGCCGACGAGACCCGTGATTTCGTCCGCCTCGAACGGCTTGTTGAGATAGCCAATCGCCCCGCGGCGCACGCTCTCGATCTCGGTGAAGGTGTCCCCGAACGCGGTCATCAAGATCGCGCGCAGCCCGGGCCTCGCGCGGCGCGCGGACTCGATCAGCTCCACCCCGTTCGGGCCAGGCATCCGGTAGTCGGTGAGGAGGAGGTCCACCTCCTGCTTCCGGAGAGCGTCCATGGCCTCGGTCGCGTTTGCGGCCGTCAACACGGAATACCCGACGAGCTCGAAGAGCTCCGCGAGGTTCTCCCGCACCCCATGGTCGTCGTCGACGACCAAGATGCAAGATCCCGCGGCTCGGGTCTCCGGCGCCAGATTGATCATCGTCCTTCCCGTGTCGATGGGGGCGGGCGGTTATATATAGCGGCCAGTTGAGACGAGTTGACAAGCCCGCGGCATTGAACGCCGCGCCGGAATCACGATTTCGAGATCAGGAGGGAGGGCGGCTTCCGGTCCGAGAGGGCACGGACGACCTGCCAGGCCCGCTGCCCCGCTTCCGTGACCACATACCGGCCGGCATCGGCTTTGGCGAGGAGCCCGTCCGACTGCAGTTTCTGGAGGTGAAAGGACAGCTTGGACGACGAGTCGACGAAGTTCTTCTTCAGGATCGCGGAGTAGGCGACGGGCCCGGAGGCGACGACGTAGCCGACGACCGCCCGCCGGATCGGATTCGCGAGGGATTCGAGCATTGATTGAGGGCCTTCGGAGGGCAGACCGTCCTTCTCGACCTGCTCCGCGAGCTCCGAGTCCACCGACGCCAGGACGAGGGCTCCCCCTCTCGCCGCGCACCGCCCGTTCATGTGTCGGACCCAGGCTTTCATGTCCTCGAGACCGTGGACGGCCTGGAGCAGGGAGAGATCCGCCGCATAGACCACGGGGTGCGCGACCCGTCCGATATGCGCCTCGATCGCGGCGTTCAATTGGAACAGCTGGTTCGCCGCAAAGACGTCCGGCGGGCGGCTTTCTTCATCGATTCGCAACACGAGGGTCGCGCCGGATGGGGGCTGGGCGCGAGGGCCTACCACGGCGAGGAGCACCCCCCGGGTCGCGGCGTCCGAAAGGACCCAGGCGATGGCGTCCTCGGCCGCCGTTCCGCCGAGCAAGATTCGCGCCCGCCGCTCCTCCTCGACCGTCCGGAGGGTTCGCCGGAGGGCGTCGACCTCATACGGCTTCTCGACGAAGTCGATGGCGCCGGCTTTCATCGCCTCGACCGCGGCACCGATCGTCCCCTGGCCCGTAATCACGACAACGGCCGTCTCCGGACGGGCGACCCGGAGGCGATGGAGCACGTCCATGCCGGACGCCTTGGGCATCTTCAGGTCGAGCAACGCCGCGTCGAACGATTCTCGCTCGATGAGACGCAGCGCCTCCCCGCCGTCCGACGCGCCGACGACCTCATGCCCTTCCTCGCGGAGCAATCCCGCGAGCTCGTTCCGCAGGGTCGCGTCATCATCGGCGATTAGGATCTTCATCGACGTCTCCTCGGGGGAGCAGGACGGTGAACGTGGAGCCGGCGCCGGGCTGGGATGTCGCCTCGATCGACCCGCCGTGGCCCGCGACGATGTGTTTCGCGAGGGGGAGGCCGAGGCCGAGTCCCTCCCCGCGGGGCTTCGTCGTGAAGGTCGGATCGAAGACGCGGGACAAGACGTCCGGCGACATGCCGCTCCCGGTATCGGTGACCACAATCGCGTAGAATCCCGGCCGTTCCTCGAGGCGGACTCCAACGGATCCGCGGACCGTCGCGTCGATCGCGTTCCTCACGAGGTTCACGACGGCCTCTTGAAGCTGGATCGGATCGGCCATCAGCCGGAGGGGCGCGTCTCCCAGACTCACCTCGATCGCAACGCCCTTCTTGCGGTAGCGACGCACCTCGTCGAGCGCCGCCTCGACGATGGCCCGAAGATCCGAGTCGATTGCCTTGACCTGTCGATTCCTTGAAAGGCTCGTGAGATTCCGGATGATCTCGGCGGCCCTCCGCTGTTCTTCGTTGAGCTTCTCGAGTTTCTCGAGGACCCCGGCGTCTTTCGTGCGGCGCGCCGCCGCGTCGGCGAGGAGGGAGATGCTCGTGAGGGGCGTACTCAACTCGTGGGCGATGAACCCTGCGAGTTGGCCCAGCGTCGCCAGCCGCTCCGATTGCCGGAGCCGATCCATGGATTCCTTCAGCGCGGCCTCGGCCGCCTTCTTCTCGGTGATGTCTCGCACGACGACGACCACTTGGTCGTTCATCAGCGGGATGATCCGCGCCTCGAACTCCTTCCGGCCCCCTTGCGCCTCGAGGCCGTATTCCATCGTGGCCAGAGAATTCGCCTGGAGGACTCGTTGCATCGCCCTTGCGAACGGCTCGCCGACCTCTCGCGGCAGCACCTCGTGAATCCGCCGGCCCAGGAACGATTCCGGCGGGACGTACAAATCCGCATAGCGCCCCGCGTAGTACCCGAGGATCGTCCCATCGGCCGTGAGGCGGAAGTACAAATCGGGTACGGCCCGGAAGATCGCCTGCAGCTCGGACGACGTCTGAAGGAGACTCTCTTGCGTCTGCTTCCGTCCGATGGCCCCGGCGACTTGCTCCGACACGAAGTTGAGGATCGCCTTATCCTCTTCCGCGAACCGGACGCCTTCCGTGTAGCTCTGGACGACGATCACTCCAATCGTCTTATCGAGGCCCGCGAGAGGCGCTCCGACCCAGTCCACGGACGCCGGTCCAACCGACTCCACCTCCCCTGTGCGCACGAGTTCCTCGAACACCGTTGGGGAGGCGAGGAGCGGGCGCCCGGTCCGGAGGACGTATTCGGTGAGGCCACGGCCAAGCTTCTGAGGGGGCGGAGGGCTTTCCTCCTCGTCCACGAAATACGGGAAGCTGAGGGTTTGGGCCCAGTCGTCGTACAGCGCGATATAGAAATTCGTGGCGGGCATCAACCCGCCGATCACCTTGTGGATCTGCCGGTAGAGTTCGGGAAGGTCTTTCGCGGCATTCGCCGCTTCGGAGATCTTGTACACCGCGGACTGGATCGCCTCCGCCTTCCGTTCCTTCGAGACGTCCATCACGGAACCGATCATCCGGACGGGATGACCGGACGCGTCGTGGAGGACGTAGCCCCGGTCGATGACGGTGGCATACCTTCCATCGCGCCGCCGGAATCGATATTCGGCGCTCCACACCGACCCCCCGCTTCCGATGAGATCATCGATGCTCGCGCCGACCCGCCCCCGGTCGTCGGGATGGAGGCGTTCCTCCCACCAGCTTCCCGTCGGCTCCACGTCCTCGGCGCGATACCCGAACATGGCGGCCACGTTCTCGTTCATCCACATGCCGTCCGTCTGGAGGTCCCAGTCCCACACGACGTCGTTCGTCGCTCGACCGAGGAGCTGGAACCGCTCCTCGCTCCGCCGAAGGCTCTCCTCCGTCCGGGTGCGTTCGGACACGTCGAACGCGACCCCAATCGTCCCGAGGATCGCGCCTTCCTTGGACCGGAGAGGCTCCATGTGCACGTCATAGGTTCGGCCTTGCCACTCCACCTGGGTCGCGACGCTCTCGCCGAGGAGCGCGCGGCGGTGGGAGACGATCGGCTCGATGTCGTCGTCGTGGATGTTGAAGTACTCGTACACCGAGAGGCCCCGCTCCTCCGAACGGGGAAAGGTGAGATCGCGGAATCCGGTTCCCATCGCGGACGTCACCCGGAGATCCCGGTCCGTGCTCCACAGGAGGACGGGCGCCTGCTCGAGGACGAGCTTCAGGCGGGCTTGGCTTTGGGATAGCTGCTCTTCGACGGTCTTCCTGGCGGTGACGGCCTGGGCCTGGATCTGCTCGGTCTCCACGAGCCGCTTCCGATTGCGGGCCTCCACGACGTGTTCCTCGACGATGGCCGGGAGCAGCTCGTTGTACCGCGGCGTCTTCACGATGTACGACTGCGCTCCGGACTCCATCGCTTGGAGGGCCGCCTCTTCGCCCCCCAACGGGACCACGAAGATGATCGGCGTGCCCGGCAGGCGACCCCCGAGGCCGCGCAGCAGTTCGATGCCGTTTCCGTCGCGCAACTTGCTTCCGATGACGACCGCGTCAAAGTGATACGCGAGCGCGAGTTGCAACCCTTGTTTCCGAGACGCGGCGGTCCGGACGATCCAGCCTTTGCGGGTCAGGGCCGCGATGCTGAGGATCTGATGATCTTCGTTGCCGTCGACCACGAGGACGGCAACGGGGGCTGCGCTGTTCGCCCCCGCGACCTCAGAGGGAGTCGTCTGGGCCATGGCGGATCGGTGGGCGCCTGAACCGACGCGAAGATGCCCTCGCGCGGGACGTCGCGCCAGTTCCCCCGCCGGTATAAAGGACTAGCGGGGAAATTCGCGGTTTCGTCACTTTAATTCGGCGGCGATTCGGAACCCTACGCGGTCCCGCTGACAGCCCGCGTCACTTCGAACGAACCGTCTTCGAAGGAGAACGCGTAGTAACCGGTGTCGTGCTTTGACCCTCGCATCTTCACGACCCGCAGGCGACGTTGCACGAAGAGATCGGACGTCGGATGCATCTCGAGGGCCAGGATCCCGTCCGCGAGGTACGCCTCTTCGGGCGACGAGCCCCCGGGCCCCAGGTCCAGTGGTTTCTCCGAAATCAGGAACGTCAAAGGGCCGAGGTCCCGAAGCCACTCGAAGAGGAAGTACAGCTCGGTCCGGCGGTCTTGCATCTTCGCCATCGTCTCGAGCACGTCGAGCGAATCGACGACGAGGACCGAAATGGGCTCCGCTTTCATCACGTTCTTGCAGTACATCTTGAAGAGTTCGATCCAGCTGCCGCGGCCCTGGAGGTAGTTCAGGTTCTTGCGGATGTTTCCCATGTCGAGCGTCGCGATCTGCTCGGCCGCGCGGGGGTCCGCCATCCCCATGGAGGCCATCTGCTCGAGGATCAGGTCCTTTCCCTGCTCGAGCGTGAAGTATGCCGATTTCCGGTTTTCTTGGAGCGCGTTTTGATAGAGCATCGAGAAGGTGAGAGAGGACTTCATCGTCCCCGGCGCACCGCTCACGAGGACGACGGAGCCTTCCGGGATTCCGCCGCCGATGACGTCGTCGAAGCTTCGCACGTACGTCTTGATGCGATTCCGACTCGTGAAGCGCCCTCCGGGGGTCGGATGTATGCGCACGTCGGCCTAAGCCTTTCCCTCCGAGACTTTCGAGCGATAATGTTCAAATAGACTCGGGCCGCTGGGCCGCGCATTGTCGGACGATGTCCTCGGCGCGATCGTCGCGACGGCCCGCGTGATCGGGGCGCTCGTGCTCCTGTTTTTCCTTCCGGGGTTCTTGCTCATCAACGCGCTCTACCCGAGAAAAGGCGAGCTGGACCGGGAGTACGACGCGCTGTACCGGCTGACCCTCGGGATCGTCCTCTCGATTGCCGTCACGGTGTTCTGGTCGTTCTTCCTCAACTCTCTCGGGGTCAACGAGGCGACGGGCCTCGGCTACGTCGTGGGCCCGAACATCGCGGGCGGGCTGATCGGTCTGTCGGCGGCGTTCTTCGTCATCGGATGGTGGCGCGGCGCATACCCCTGGATGGCCCGCGTCCATCCGGCGCTCGCGCGCGTCCCGAAGCCGGGACCTGGAGAGCTCCTGACGGAAGAGGAGCGGGACCATCGGGTGCGCCTCAAGCTCCAGCAGCTCGCGGAGCGGCGCGAGGCGTTGCGGCGGGCGATTAAAGACGCCGAACGGCGGATGCGGCTGCAATCGGCGGACGCACAGTCCCACTACGAGACGCTCCGGGACAAGTCCCGTGCGGAGCTTCGGACCGTCGAGACGGAGCTGAAGAAGCTCGAAGAGGAGCGGGCCGCAGAATTGTACTGACGGGGCCGGGAGATGGACTACAAACTCGTGATCGCGGTGCGCTCGGACCTCGACCTGTCCCGCGGGAAGCTCGCGGTCCAGGTGGCCCACGCCGCGGTGATGGCGGCGCTCGAGGCGAAGGCCCGCCACCGGAAATGGTTCGCGGAATGGATCGCCGAGGGCCAGAAAAAGGTGGTCGTGAAGGGGGGTTCCCTCCCGGAACTCCGGGCCCTCCAGGCGAAGGCTCGCTCGATGCATCTCCCGAGGGCCCTCGTGGAGGACGCAGGCCTCACGGAGCTTCCGCCCGGGACGGTCACGTGCGTGGGAATCGGGCCCGGTCCGAACGCGATCGTGGACCAGGTCACCGGCCATCTCCCGTTGATGTGACATGAAGGCGAAATCCCGTTTCCTCGGGATCGACGACGCCCCGTTCCGCTTCTCCGACGAGAGGGTTCCGATCGTCGGCGTCGTCGTGCAGGCGCCGTCGTACATCGAGGGCGTCCTCACAACCTTGGCCGAAGTCGACGGGCACGATGCGACGGAACGGATTGCCGCGATGGTGCGGCGTTCGCGGTACCACGCCGGTCTCGCGGCGATCCTGATCGACGGGACCGCGGTGGGTGGATTCAATGTCGTCGACATCGACGCGGTCCATGAGGCGGTGGACCGGCCGGTCGTCACCGTCACCCGGAAGAAGCCCAATATGAATGCCATCGAGACCGCGTTGCGACGCCGTTTCGACGACTGGGAGGAACGGCTCGCGATCATTCGGCGGCACGAGATCGGGTCCATCCGCACCGCGCGCGGCACCGTTTGGGTGACACATGTCGGCACCACGGAGGCGGAGGTCGAGAAAGCACTTTCCCTCACCACCGTTCGGGGCGTGCTGCCGGAACCGCTCCGGGTCGCGCACCTGATCGCGGCGGGCATCGTCCGGGGCGAGTCTCGTGGACGCGCATGACCTGGTGACACACCGACCCGTCATTTGATCGGAAATCGGAGGAGCGCGGCAATTCCACCAAGGGCTTCCAGCTTCTGTCCTGCCTCGTGATGTCGGCTCACCAAGACGACGGCCCCGCGAGCGGACTCGGCGGACCGCATGAGGTCTTCGATGCCGGGATTCCGCACGACCGCGTCGCTCACGAGGAGGGTCTCGACCGCGCCGGCGTCGACCGCCTCTGCGACCTCCGCGGGTCCGTACGCGCACGGTCCGTTCGTCGCGATCGCCTCGAGCAGCTTCTCGACGAGCCGAATCTCGTAGGCGACCCGGCTGTCTCCGAACACCTTCGCGCCGACGCCGGCTTTGAGCGCTTCCTGGATTCCCTGCATCCCCGCCTGGGCCGTGCCGTGGCTGTGGACCTTCGAGGCAAGGGCAGGCTCCCGCGCCTTCAGGTATTCGAGGAACGCATCGCGTGTGAAGCCCGGTCCGACGAGGACGAGCGCCTCGCCGATTTCCGTCACGCGGAGCTTCGTGAGGATCTCGTCAAAGTATACGGATTGGGCGTCCCCGGACGGGAACATCTTGCCGTGGCCGGGCGCGCGGATCGTCGCCAATTCACGGACTCCATATTGCCGGAGCTGGGCCATGAGCGCCTCTTCGTCGTCTAGCGAAAGGAAGGCTACCAAAGGCTTCTGTGCCGCGGCGACGGCCTCGTCGATCCGCCGCAGCTCGTGCGGCTGCCACGTCTTGATGACGGAGAGGACATCGTCGACCGCGACGTTGAGCGTGTGATGCCGTCCGAGGTCTTGCGGTCCCTCGACGATGACGCCGGTGATCCGCAGTCGGTCCGAAAACGCCTGGAACTCGACGCTCTCCACCCGGATCGTGAGCGTCACACGGACCTTCTCGCCCCGCTCGGGTCGGACCTTGTCCGTCTTCACTTCCTCGCGGCGATAGGTCGAGGCACGGACCTGATCTCCGGGGAGGACGAGGTTGTGAAGATGCCAGAGGTCGTCCGCGTTCTCGACGCGGAGCTTGATCTCGCCGGTCCTCGGGTCCCGATGGAGCACGCGCATTCGCGGGCGCCATGGAGCGCCGCCTTATTTCTGCGTGTCGAGGGCGCCTGTGGTTGCTTCGACGCTTTCGGGTGACCCACGAGCCTTAAGCGTTGGCTGGCCGTTCCGCCGTCCGTGGAGCGGTACCTCCTTCGCGCCGATCTCCAGGGGTACACGTACCGCGAGATCTTGGAGGTGAGACCGGGTTCCGTACGCCTCCTCCACCCGTCCGAGCGGGCACGGCGACTCTCGCGATGGACCTCGACGCTGTTCGCGCTCGGTTATCTGTTCGTCCTCGGATCGTTCATGGGGGCCGGCAGCGCCGGTGGGCTCCTCGTTTCCGGATGGGGCGGCCTCGTGATCGCCGCCGGCCTCGTCGCATTCTTCATCACGGGTCTTGTCCTCCTCCTTCTTTGGTGGGACGACCGGAACCTGCCGATCCTTGCGGAAAACCCCGACGCCGCGACGGCGGTCGAAGTCCTCGGCGTGACTTCGTTCGGCACCTTCCAAGAAATTCGCGCCCGGGCGGACGGCCGGGACCTCCGAATCGCGGTCCATGCATCGAAGGGCCGTTTGGCCGAAGTCCTCCGGTTCGCTGGGATCGCGAACGTCCAAGTGTGAGGCACTCGATCGCATCGGAATGCGAGGCGACGAGTCCACCCGGCCAGACTTCACCTAAGGACGCCGTAGCCAATGAGCCGCCATTTCCCGCCAATCCGACGGGAGACCGCGACGCGTTGTCCTGGCTCCGCGACGACGGGGATCTTGAGGGCCATGTCCGCGCGGTTTTCCCTTGCGGAGGTCACCACGCCGACGGTCGTCGCGGTGCCGACCGACACCATGAGCGGCTCCGACGTCTTGATGCCCTCGACCTTCAGCTCCTCCGGGACTCCGACGACGCGCTCCAGCAGGTTGACCTCCACGGTCATCTTCATCAAGATTTCCGGGAGGCTCGTGGGTGGCCCCACGACCCGACCGACGAGGCCGTCCGCCTTCGTGAGGACCGGATCCAGGTTCGTCCCGATCGCGATCAGCCCGCCCGGTCTCACCTCCTTCCGCGCGGACCCGCCGGTGTGGAGCGAGCGGATCGTCGTCGTGATGTTCTTCCACTCCGTCTTGTTGCCGAGGGTCACCTGACGCCCGGGCGAGATCTCGATCTCCTCCCCGACCTTCATGTGGCCTTGCATCAGGCTCCCGCCGAGTACCCCTCCGACGATCTTCTCCGGCGGAATGCCCGGTTGGTTCACATCGAACGACCGTGCGACGTACATCTTCGCCGACTTCGATTCCTCATGCGGCGGCGTCGGGATGACCCGCTGGATCATCATGAGGAGGGCGTCCAGGTTCACGTCGTGGTGCGCGGACACCGGGACGATCGGCGCGCCCTGCGCGACCGTTCCCTTGACGAACGCCTGGATCTGGCGGTAGTTCTCTTCCG
>VBLR01000035.1 GCA_005878665.1 Methanobacteriota archaeon
CAGGACTCGCCATTCGCGGTGAGTCCATTGACCCCCGTTGTCGACGACGTAGACGCGCATGGTACTCCCGTAGCGGCCCGATGAGAAAAAGATTTCCCCGCGCTTGCCCGGTCATTCCCATTCGATCGTCGCGGGGGGTTTGTTCGACACGTCGTACGCGACGCGGTTGATTCCCGCGACCTCGTTGGTGATGCGAATCGAGATGCGATCGAGGACCTCGTGTGGAATCTTCGAGTACACCGCGGTCATCCCGTCGATTGAGTCGACCGCGCGGATGGCGACCGTGTGGCCGTACACGCGAACGTCTCCGTGTACGCCGACCGTCTGCACCGGCAGGAGCACGGCGAAATATTCCCACGGGAGAGGCATGAGACTCCGTCCGGCGGCGGCTCGGATTTCTTCCTCGACGATGGCGGATGCGCCCCGAACCAAGTCGACTCGATCCGGTGTCACTTCGCCGATGACCCGCACGGCCAACCCCGGGCCGGGGAACGGCTGTCGCTCCGAGACCGTCACGCCGAGCGCCCGGGCGACCGCCCGGACTTCGTCCTTGTAGAGGTCGCGGAGCGGTTCGACAACCTTCAACTTCATGTTCTCCGGAAGGCCGCCCACGTTGTGGTGGGTCTTGATCCGGTCTCGAAGCTGGCCCCCACTCTCGATCCAGTCCGGAGCGATCGTCCCCTGGACGAGATGGTCGGCCCCGAAGGTTTTCGCCTCTCGTTCGAAGAGCTCGATGAACTTCCGTCCGATGACGGACCGTTTCTTCTCGGGATCGATGATGCCGCGGAGGGCGGCGAAAAATTCGTCGGCCGCGCGTACGATCCGGTGGCGCACCGCGAGTTCCTTTAGGGTCTGCGCGACATCGTCGGTCTCCCCTTTCCGCATGAATCCTGTGTCGATGTACACGGCGAGAAGGCGGTCGCCGAGGGCGCGACTCGCGAGGACCGCTGCCGCCGTGCTGTCGACTCCGCCCGAACAGGCGATGATCGCTTTGCCAGGCACCGCTTTGCGGATTGCCTCCACCTGTTCGGCGACGAAGGCGTTCGCGTCGAACATCATTCGCCCAGCGTTCGGGAGTCTTCGAGGACCCACTTTTTCAACGCCTCGCGATGTTCCTTGAGCTTCTCCCCGAGGCGCTCGTCCCGGAGAGCCAGGATCTCCACTGCGAGGATGGCCGCGTTCTCCCCCCGGTCGAGGCCGACGGCGGCCACGGGCACGCCGGGCGGCATCTGCGACACGCTCAGGACGGCGTCCAGGTTCAGCTTGCCGCTCACCGGCACTCCGATGACCGGTTTCGTGGTATGGGCCGCGATGGTGCCGGGGAGCGCGGCGGAGAGGCCCGCGATCGCGATGAAGACTTTCGCCGTGGTGTTCCGAATCAAATCTCGGAGGAGGTCCGGCGTGCGATGGGCGGATGCGACGACCATGTCGTATCCGACGCCGAACTGGTCGAGGAACGAGCTCGCCTGTTTCCCGACCTCCGCGTCGGTCTTGGAACCGAGGACGATGAGGACGTCAACGGGCATCGCTGGGACAAGGTGGGTTCGTGGAATAAAGGCTTTCCACTTCCGCGGCGGAGCGCGGAGACCCGCTCAGCTCTTCATGATCGCCAGAAGGAAGAGGCCGATTGCGGCAGCGGCTCCGATGATCGCCGCGAGGATCACGCCAATCGATTCGACGATGACGTTGACCAGGCTCACACTCGAGCTAAACGGACCGGCGTACCAGGCCCACAGGGTCCCGACGATTAATCCGCCCACCAAGAGGCCCACCCCGATCTTCCGGCTCTTCCCGCTTCCGAAGTAGGCCGTGAAGGCTCCGGTGATGACCAAGAAGAGACTGAAGGTCAGGAAGAGGATGGTCAGAAATGTCAACCAGTCAAACGCGGAAAAGGCGCTCATGTGTTCCCCTCAGAACTTAATGCCGGTCAACGTCTTCGTGTCGATGACCCCCGGGATCGATCGGATCTTGTCGACGACGACCTGGCCGAGGACGTTGAAATCCTCGGCTTCGATTTTCGCGATCAGGTCGTACTCTCCGAACAAGGGGTGGAGCTCCACGATTTCTTTGACTTTCAGGAGCTCATTGTACACTTCGTGCTCCTTGGCGGGAGCGGTGCTAATGAGCACGAACCCGATGGCCATCCCTAGGTCACCGCGCCGAGAAACTACTGTCGCAATATAACCCTATCGCAACTTGTACTTGAAACGCTCGTCCGCGAGATCGGCAGCGCCATCTGCATGGCACTCTGACGATGCACAGAGTCATTCCCGCGAGGTCAGAAGGTTGCGTGTCGGCGTGCGCGACGGAGAACTTGGGACCATGTCGGAAGGTTCGACTGCGTCCCCTTCTTTTCCACGACGAAACTTGCGACCGAGGACGCGAGAATCCCGCAGCGACGGAGGTCGAGCCCGCGGGCCAAGCCCGCATAAAAGCCGGCGCGATACGCATCGCCCGCGCCGGTCACGTCGACCACTTCGCGGGGGCGAACCCTCGGGATTCGAATTCGGCCGTCGCGCGAAATGATGAGGCTTCCTCGCGATCCGCGCGTGGCCACAATGACCTCTGCGGCCTTGAGGAGCCCTTCGGTGGACGTGACGCGTGCGAGCCGTCTCGCTCGAACGATCTCCGCCTCGTTCCCAAAGAAGTAGGTCGACCGATCGAGCAGCTCGCGGAACAGCCGCGGCGTATACACGTAGTGGATTTCTTGCGAGGGATCGAATGCGATGGTCTTTCCCAGAGATGACGCGAATCTTGCGATGCGCACATAGTATTCCGGTCGCCCCGTCCCGATGTGAACCAGGTCGACGTCCTGCACACTGTGCCGCAAGAGAGGCAGGCGTTCCGCGTCTTTCATCGGTCCCTGGTCCACGATGGCCATCTGATTGCCCTTCGGGTCCGAGAACACCCAGGCCGAGGGCGTGTTCGTCTTGCGAACGGTGCGGAGGTCCGTCGTATCGACGCCGTCCCTCTCCAACGCCTCTCGATAGTCATTTGGGAAGTCGATCCCGACGAACGAGGCAAGCGAGACTTTGACGCCAAGACGCGCCGCCGCCCTCGCGAGATTTCCAGCGGTCCCCCCGAAGTACCGCTCCCGGTCAAGAATCTCGATCGAGGTGTTTGGCGTCGGGAGGCGGCGGAGAGTCACGATGTAGTCCATCGCGACATGCCCGAAGGCGCCGACAAAATTCCTCACGCCCATGCCCTCAATCCTCGTTGCACATCGGAAAACCGGTCGAACGGGGTGAAATCAATTTCCTCCTCGCGGCACAGCTCCGCCAGTTCCGACTTTGCGAAAACGAGGTCGGCTTCGATGGCAGGACAGATATCTGAATGTCCGTTTCCGATGTACGCGGTTCGGTACCCCTGGGCCCGGAGTTCGAAGAGGCGCAGCAATTTGCATGTGCCGCATAACGTGCACGTTCCGTCCGCCCATGGATACTCGATTCGTACATGACCGCCTTCGAAAATCGCACGGTTCGTTCGGACCGGGACCCGGACGTCCCATTTCTGGAGCAGATGCTGCACATAGAAGTCGAGGCCTTCGCTGACGATCTCGAGGACGAACCCCCGCCGCTTGCAGAAGTCGACGAAGTCGCGGAACGTCTCGTCGATCACGGCCACTCGATCGACGAACCGCAACAACTCTTCCTGGCGGGCCCGAACCAACGCGAATTGACGGACCATAGACTCTCGCGTTCCGATTTTCCGGGCGCGGTAGAGCTCTTCGATTTCCCGCCACTCCGAAGGCGCGAACGTGTCGAGAATTGCCTCCGCCACGTCTGTCCGGGTGATCGTCCCATCGAAATCGGAAAGGACGGCCCTCTTGTTCTGCATCGGACCACCGCCCTCGGGGTGAGCCGAGTCTTCACGTCCCTTCTTGCCAGGACTCGAGGTAGGCACGTTGCGCTTTCGTTAGGTGGTCGATCCGGATCCCCGTGCTACGAAGCTTCAGCCGCGCGACTTTCAGGTCGAGTGCCGGAGGCACAGGATAAACACGAGGATGGAGCCGGCCGGCGTTCTCGGCCAGATACCCGGCGGAGACCGCTTGGATCGCGAAGCTCATGTCCATGATTTCGACCGGATGGCCTTGGCCCGCGGTGATGTTCACGAGGCGCCCCTCGGCGACGAGGTAGGCCCGCTTGCCGCCCGGGAGGGCGTACTCGTCGACGAACTCCCGGACTCTTCGCTTCCCTTTCGCGGTTTTCTCGAGATCGGCTTTCGAGATTTCGTTGTCGAAGTGGCCCGCGTTCGCGAGGACCACGCCGTCCTTCATCGCGGGGAAGTGCGCCGCCGTCACGATGTCCTTGCAGCCGGTCGCGGAGACGATGAAGTCCGCCTCTCGGACGGCGTTCCGCATGGGGAGGACTTCGAATCCGTCCATGGAGGCCTCGATGGCTTTGACCGGATCGACCTCGGTGACGACGACCCGAGCGCCCATCCCGCGGGCCCGCATTGCAATCCCGCGCCCCGTCCATCCATACCCCGCGACGACGAAAGTCTTGCCCGCGATCAGCAGGTTCGTCGCGTTCATCAGCCCGTCGAAAGTGCTCTGGCCCGTCCCGTACCGGTTGTCGAACAGATGCTTCATCTGGGCGTCGTTCACGTCGATCACGGGAAACCGAAGCGCGCCGTCCCGTTCCATCGCGCGAAGGCGGATGATCCCCGTGGTCGTCTCCTCGTTTCCCCCTCGGACGCCCTTCAGGAGTTCCTGCCTCTTCGTGTGCAGGAGGTTGACTAGGTCCGCGCCGTCGTCGATGACCAGGTGCGGCTTCAGGTCGAGGACCTTGTGCAGGTTTGCGTAATATTCCTCGTTGGTCTGCCACTTCTTCGCGTACACCTCAAGGCCGTACGTCTCCGCGAGCGCTTTCGCCACGCTATCATCCGTGGACAAGGGATTGCAGGATGCGAGTCGAACCGTCGCCCCCGCCTCCCGCAACGACAATGCGAGGACCCCCGTCTTGGCTTCGACATGGAGCGCCATTCCGATCCGTAGCCCTCGGAGAGGTTTCTTCTGTTTAAGCTCCTCCCGGATTGCGGCGAGCACGGGCATGTGGTCCCGGGCCCATTCGATCCGGCGCGCCCCGACATCACCGAGCTCGGACATCGCGTGCGCCGATGCCCGCGAGTCGATTTCAGC
>VBLR01000036.1 GCA_005878665.1 Methanobacteriota archaeon
TTGTACGTGACTTTCAGGTTCTCGCCGTACACCTCCTTCAGTCGTTGAAGGACCGGCTCGAGGCCCCACGACCACCAACACCACGGGTCCGCGAAATGAACGATCTCAACTGAGGCTTGAAACGGCGTAGGTCTCCACCGAGCCTCGAAACGGCCGTAGGAACCTTAAGCCTATTCGGGTGGAAGGAATACAGAGGCTCATACAAACAGGCCTTCGGCGACCACCGCACAATAGAGTCACTATCAACGCGAGGCACCTCCTCGGATACCCGGACGTCCGGAATTACGACGGCTCGTGGACGGAATGGGGCAACCTCGTGCGGACGCCGATCGAGAAGTGAAACGACGTTAGAGCGCCGCATCTACGGCGGCGGCCAGACGCGAAGGAGCCCCGGAACTCGGTCGAATACTCGGTCCTCGGAGAGAATCTCTCGTTCCCCCGCTTCCAACGCAGTCGCGGCATGGATCGCATCCCTCGGTCGCATCGGCAAGGATCGGTAGAGGTCCGCTGCCCTGCGCAACACCGCGAGGTCCACCCGATGCCACGTGAGATTCGGGAACGCCAGCAGCTCCGCCCCTTTCGCGACCGAATCTTCGGGCCCGAGGAGACGACGCACGACGTAGACGACCTCGTCCCAGGTCAAGGTGGACGTGGAGACTTTGCGGGTCCCCCTCGCGAGGGCTTCCAGGAACCGTGCCGCGGAAACAGCCGGGGGCACGCGGTCGGACTGGAGCACCGGCACGAGAAATAGCCCCGCATCCGCGTACATTAACGACCCGTAACCTTGTATTCGTCATCGAGGACCGACTTCCAATCGACCCGCTTCCGGAGTTTCTTCCCCTTGACGGAAAGGAAACGCTCCACGAACTCCTCGGGGCTCGGCTCGGGTTTCACCACAATCGCGTCGTCCTCAACCTCGAAGTTAAGGATCGCTCCTTCGGTGAGGCTGAGCTTGTCCCGGATGTCTTTCGGGATCACGACCTGGCCCTTCGGCCCGAGTTTCCGCTTCATTCCTACTGACGGGTAGGAATTCCGACTACATATATCCACTCCCCGCAATAGGGGGTCTGACGGCGTGACCCTTGGCTGGGAGCGTAATCCGTTGCGGACGCCGATCGAGAAACCGTGATCGGCCGCCCGCACCTCAGAATCGGTAAATGTCTTTCCGGTGCCCGAATCGGGTGAAGCGCAGCTGGCCCTCCTCCAGCTCGTAGATCCCCCGGTATGACCCAACGCGCAGGCGCCAGGCGCCCTTCATGCCCCGAAGGCGCCTGACGTCGAGGCCCGGACGGGGTCTTGGATCCTTCTGCAGTTCCCCGAAGGCCCTTGCAAACCGCTCCTGGACATCCCTGGGCAGACGTGCGAGCTCGCGCTCTGCGGCTCGGCTGATGAGGATCCGGACCAAACGTCACAGCCTCAGTCGCTTTCGCACGTCCTTCCAATCCGAAAACTCCTCCTCCTTCAGCCTCCGAAGGTGCTCTCGGATGAAGCCGATGGGGGGACGATCGTCCATGAGGTCGTTGAGGACGTCGTCGTACGTGACGCCCCCCACCTTGTACGAGCGCAGGCGTGCCAACGTCTCCCGCTTCACGGGGATCGTCGTCGTGGACATGACTATCAACATCATGAGATTGATGGTATTAATAGTCAGCGTTTGAGGCCGACTAGGTGAAGCGGCTGTACCATGAGACACGAGCCACCCTCAGCAACAAGAGGTCATGGCGTACTGCCGAATCGGCGAGCGGTCGTCCCACACGTGGTTCGTCCTGAAGTACCTCCTCGGCTACCCGGACGTCCGGAACTACGACGGCTCCTGGACGGAGTGGGCAACCTCGGGCCGACGCTAGATCAGCCCACCTTCGGGCCTCTCACGTGAATCACGGTCGCCTCGAGCGTTCTGTGCGGCCGCGCCGCGGCCTCCCACCATGCTTCTTATCCGGATCCGACGTTCGTCCCACGTTGCGTTCTCGCACGAGGCCTAGGGCAGATCGCAAGACTCGACAGACCACCTTTCGGTCCGGGTCATCCGGAGGAATCGACGCCGCGATCGGCCTCCGGGTCCGGACGGGGTACGCGACCGCGGTGCTCCTCGGAGGCCCGACGGCTTCGCCTCGAGTCCTCGCCCGAGGTCGGGTTTCGCTGGTCGACCTGGACGATGAAGACGCTCGGCAACCGTACCACGTGGTGTCGGAGCAGGACGAGAAACGGGGCATGAGGCTCGTTCGCCACACCCGAGACACCGCGACGGCCGAGGCGACGCGCGCGATCCGTCAACTGATGGAACAGGCCGACCAAGCCGGCCACCGAGTCCGGGCTGCCGCCCTCGTCGTCGGCAGCGACGTGGACCCGGCGACGCTCCGCCATCCCCACATCCGGGCCCACGCGCTGGAAGGTCGCCTCTATCGCGAGGCCGTCGAGGCGGCGGCATCCCGATGCGGACTCGCCTGCGAGGTGCTCGTCGAGGTCGAGGCGCTCCCGAGCGCGGCGGTCGCGGTCGGAAAGCGTCCGGTCGAGATCAAGGCCGCCACGGACGCGTGGGGCAAGGCCCTGGGTCCGCCCTGGGGAGCCCAGGAGAAAGCGGCGGCCCTCGCGGCATGGGTGGCCCTGGCCCGCCGGTGATCCGGGACCGCATCGTGTTCGATTGTCGCCAGGTGTCCACGAGATGCTTATGCGGCATTGGCCCCTTCGCGCGATGTCGAGGGAGTCGTTGGGTTCGGTCTCGGGGCGCGCAAACGCCTCGGGCCGTCTTCTCAAGGAGCGCCTTCGGGCGGTGACCGCGTGAGTGGAGGTTGGCTGGAGTGAGATATGCTTCGACGATTGCCTTGACCGTCTTCGGGCTCGTGTTTGCGACGGTGTTCGCCGTCCCCGTCAGCGTGGACGTGAGCCCCGCTGATGAAACGTTCACCTTCGCCGTCGCGGGGGACATCGGATGGAACGAGACCGGCGCCAAGTCACAAGTGATGCTCCGAGCCCTGCAGAGGGACAAGGCGAACCTCTCATTCTTCCTCGCGGACGGAGACTTGAGCTACAACACGACCGCCGGGACGGAGGGCGCATGGTGCGACTTCGTGAAGTCCTACGTCGGATCCCAGCTCCCGTTCGAACTGCTCGCGGGGGATCAAGAAGACAACGACGCGGTTCGGATCGGCAACTTCGCGGCATGCCTGCCGGACAAGCTCGGCGCCAAGGGCGCCTACGGGAAGGAGTACTACTTCGACGTTCCCGCATCGGCCCCTCTCGCCCGGTTCATCCAGATCTCACCCGACCTCATTTTCCCGCCGGAAGCGAAGTGGACGTACGTCGCGAACAACACCCACTTTCAATGGGTCCTCGGGGCGATCGACAGCGCACGGGCCGCGGGAATTCGCTGGGTCATCGTCTCGATCCACAAGCCCTGCATCGGCCTCGTGGGCACATCGTGCCCCTCCGGCCAAGACCTCCTGGATGCGTTGCTCATCAAGAAAGTGGACCTGATCCTGCACGGGGACCAGCACTCGTACCAGCGGACGAAGCAACTCCGATGTGCGATCCGGAGTGCGGGTTTCTACTTCCCAGAGTGCATCGCGGATTCCGACGGGCAATTCGCGAAGGGAGCGGGCAGCGTCATCGCCATCGTGGGGACGGGCGGGCGCGGCTTCTCCAGCGTTGGCCTGACGACGGACGCGGATCGGCAGTACTTCGCGACCGCGATGGGGTCGAACACCCCCGGCTTCGGCTGGGGCTACCTGCGCGTGACGATCACCGCGACGCAGCTGACGGCCCGGACCGCGTTCTCGGGAACCTGGCAGGATTCCTTCTCGATCGGAGGGTAGTCGGTTCGAGTCAACGGCGGACCGGAGGGGACCAGGGGATGTCCGTCCGGGCATGATTCGGAATCCTACCGCCCGCTTGCGCCAGCGTGGACGAACCATCCCGGCCGGAAGATTCGCGTGACGAGCAAGGGCTAAGCCGTCGAAACGAATCGCGTGAGGGATGAGCCTCGAACACGTCTGTGAGACCCTGCTCCGGTCCAACGAACCGTCGGTTCAGTGGAAGGTCCGGGTCCACGTCCTGGGAGAGGACCCTCTTTCAAAACGAATTCGAGACCTGGGGCGGCAAGTCCGTCGCTCTCCGCGGGTGCAAGCCCTCCTGGCCCACCGGGATTCGCGCGGCCGCCTCCGGCCGGTCGGGAACCCGTATTCGAAATGGCAAGGCGCTCACTGGGCTCTGGCGACGCTCGCGGATGTCGGATACCCGCGGGCCGATCGGTCGTTGTTCGCGATGAGAGATCAGGTCCTGGACCGCTGGCTCGGCGAATCGTACTACCGCGAATTCGATGTGAAGACCGAGGCGGACGCGTACCGGGGGGTGGGAGTGCCACGGATTCGCGGACGGTATCGAAGATGCGCTTCCCAACAAGGAAACGCGCTCTACTTCCTCACGAAACTCGGTATCGCGGATGGGCGTGTGGACGCCTTGGTCGAGCGGCTCCTTCATTGGCAGTGGCCCGACGGCGGCTGGAACTGCGATCGAAACCCGAGCGCCGACACGTCCTCGTTCTGGGAATCCCGTCACGCGATGCTGGGGCTTGCCCTTCACGCCGATCGAACGAAGGACGCCGCGGCGAGGGACGCGGCCCTGCGCGCGGCGGAGGTGTTCCTCAGCCGGCACCTGTTCCTCGAGCGGCACAGCGGTCGAGTCATGAACCCAGAGTTCCTCCGGCTTCACTATCCGCTCTACCACGGGTATGACATCCTCGGAGGCCTGAAAGCGATGGCCGAGATCGGACGAATCGACGACCCGCGGTGTCG
>VBLR01000037.1 GCA_005878665.1 Methanobacteriota archaeon
AAATTTGAACATATATAAACTGTTCCGACGCGAAATCGTACGAATGACCGGAATATTGATAGAGAACGAAACATTGTTCGAGGGGCTCGCGGGGCCGCCGTACACTCCGAGCATGCGACGGTCGCGGGAGGCAATTCGATGGTGGTGCCCACGACTCTCGATGAACTGGACGTGAAAATCCTACGGCTCCTGAACACCGACGCGCGCAAATCGTATCGTGACATCGCCAAGGCAACGGATGCGAGCATTAGCACCGTCTCCAGCCGCGTCCGCAAGCTCGAGGATGTCGGGGTGATCACCGGATACGTCCCGGTCCTGAGCGAAGCCCGACTCGGCTACGACGTCCTCGCCGTGGTCGGCGTCAAGATTCACAAGGGCAAGCTCCTCGAGGTCCAACGGCGAATCGCGAAGGACGACCGTGTCACCCACGTCTACGACGTGACCGGGGAATGGGACTCGATCGTCGTCGTCCGGCTGAAAAATACGCGGGAACTCGACGCCTTCATCAAGCGCCTCGGCTCGATGGACTACGTCGAGAACACGTACACCCAAGTCGTCCTCAACGTCGTGAAGGAGGAACGCCGAGTCCTCGTCTAGATTCGAAGACAGGACCTAGAGGTTCATCACGACGACGTCTTTCACGGCGCGCATGCCCTGGAACGGCAGGATGAGGCGGCCCTCGGGGTCCGTCTTCATGCCTTTCATCGACACGTTCTCGGCGGGCAGCACGAGGACGTCGGACAGTTTCCCGCTCTTCGTGTTCACGATGAAGTTCTCGATCGTCCCCAGGATCTGGCCGTCGTTCGTCATCACGGTCTTGCCCCGAAGCTCGGTGGCAAACTTCTTCATCCCATCACCCGCATCGGTGAGGGTCCCCTGCGGCACCGCCACGAAGGGATCCCGTCCCTTTGTCTGACAGACATCTGACGCGCTGTATATGAAGATTCCGCCGGGATCAGACGACTCACGAAGGGGGACGCCATCCCGGCGGCGGTGCCGGAATCATCGCTCGGATGCTCTTCACGTACGGGAGGATGGCGCCGACGCTCCCCGAGACGACCGCAAGGAGGAGGATCCACCATCCGAGCCCCGGACCCCATGACCAGCCGGTCGGCGGGCTGGGAGTGCTCGCAGATCCCCAGAACCCGGTGATCGTGAACGTTCCGCGGTCCGTCGTCGCCGCTCCCGGAATCGCGACGATTGGAAAGAAGAGCGCGAAGAGGGCGACCCCGAGGACGATGAGGCTCAGGATGAGCAAGCTGAGCGTCGGCATTGCGCGCCCATATTCAATCGAAAAGAGCACGAGGACGACCGCGAGGACGACGAGCAACACGAGGTCGAGGACGTATGCCGTGGCGAGGACGCTCGCGACCGCGCGGTACGGAGACAGGGTCGAGGTGTACGGAAGGATCACGGTCCCGTCCCACGCACCGCCGCGATACGTGTCCGTGGTAAACGTCGTCCAGGAGAACGAGCTGATGTCTTGGTCCGTGCCGATGGCTCGGGAAAGCGACCAGAACGGGAGGGCGAGGGACACCAGAACCAAGACAATCGCGAGGCCGAGGGCAATCCGTGAGGGCCCCAGGGCGAGCACCCGGTTGATTCCTGTTCGCCACGGCGATCCGGGACGGAGCATCGAATTCCCCTCAAGGAGCGAGGTGGATAAATAACGTCCGCTGACCGATCCGCTCAACGGTAGAGGATGTTCTCTTCCCGGCGGCCCCGGTCGATGCCTTTCTTGAACTTCTTATCGAACTCTTCGTAGAACTTGACTGTGTCCGCGTCGATGCTCGGCCGCACGACCTTTATGGCCTCCTGGAAGTGCGCCGTCGTGACCTTTTTGGCGTGCTTCGCCTCCCGCAACGCGATCATCGCGGCCTCGCGGCACAATCCCTCGATGTCCGCGCCCGAGTAGCTGTCGAGGTCCACGGCGAGCTCTTCCAGGTCCACGCCATCGAGAGGCATGCTCCTCGTGTGGACCTTCAGAATCGCGAGTCGCGCATCCTTGTTCGGCGTCGGGACGAGGAGGATTCGGTCGAAGCGACCCGTGCGGAGCATCGCCGGATCCAGTCGGTCCGGACGGTTCGTCGCACCGATGACGCAGACGCCTTCGAGGGTTTCGAGTCCGTCCATGGAGGTCAACAGCTGATTCACCACGCGCTCGCTCACCCCGCTGTCCGTATCGAAGCCGCGGACGTGCGCGATCGCGTCGAGCTCGTCCAAGAAGACGATGCACGGAGCGACCTGCTTCGCCTTCTTGAAGATCATGCGCACCGCCTTCTCCGATTCGCCGACCCATTTCGACATGACCTCGGGTCCCTTGATCGAGATGAAGTTCGCCTCGGACTCCGTGGCGACGGCCTTCGCGAGGAGGGTCTTGCCGGACCCGGGCGGGCCGTACAGCAGGATGCCGCGCGGCGGGCGGATGCCCATGCGCTTGAATGCCTCCGGGTCCTTCAGCGGCATCTCGACGGCCTCGCGCAGTTTCATCTTGATTTCCTCTAGGCCGCCGACGTCGGACCAGTTCACGCGGGGCACTTCGACGAGCACCTCGCGCATGGCGCTCGGCTCGACCTCCTTCAGGGCCTGCTTGAAATCGTCCGCCAGGACGCGCATCTTCTCGAGCGTCTCCGCGGGAATCGGCTTGTCGAGGTCGATGTCCGGAAGGTACCGCCGGAGGGCCTTCATCGCGGCTTCGCGAGCGAGCGCTGCGAGGTCCGCCCCGACGAAGCCATGGCAGACGTCCGCGAGCTCGGAGAGAAGGTGGTCGCGTTCCTCCTCAACGCCCTCGATCGGCATGCCGCGCGTATGGATCTGCAGGATCTCCTTGCGGCCGCTTCGGTCGGGGACACCGATCTCAATCTCGCGGTCGAACCGACCGGGGCGGCGCAACGCGGGGTCGATCGCTTCGTCCCGGTTCGTCGCGCCGATCACGATGACCTGGCCCCGGCCTGAGAGGCCGTCCATGAGCGTGAGGAGCTGCGCGACGACGCGCCGCTCGACCTCTCCGGTCACTTCTTCGCGTTTCGGGGCAATCGAATCGAGTTCATCGATGAACAGGACGCTCGGAGCGTTCTTCTGGGCCTCCTCGAACTTCTCGCGGAGGCGCTCCTCACTTTGCCCGTAGTATTTCGACATGATCTCGGGGCCCTGGATCGAGTAGAAGTTCGCCCCTGCTTCGTTCGCCACCGCTTTCGCGATGAGCGTCTTGCCCGTCCCGGGTGGCCCGTACAACAGGACCCCTTTCGGCGGATCGATCCCGAGGCGTTCGAACAGCTCCGCGTGCTTCAGCGGTAGTTCGATCATCTCGCGGACCTTCATCAGCTCTTCCTTGAGTCCGCCGATATCCTCGTAGGTGACCGTGGGCGTGAGGACCTCGCCCTCGCGGACGGGTTCCTCTTTCATCTCGATGATCGTGTCGTCCTGGATCTGCACGACGCCCTTCGGTGCCGTGCTGATCACCATGAACGGCAACGCACCGCCCATGAGCGCGATTCCGGGGACGATGACGACGTCGCCTTTGTTCAGCGGACGCTTCAGCAGGCCCCGCTTGACGAAGTTCTCGATTCCTTGGCCGAACGAGATCTTGTGGCCCTCGCTGATGATCGGCGCGATCGTGATGCGCTCCGCGGGGAGGACTTCGGCCTTGCGGACCTCGACCTTGTCCCCGAGGCTCACGCCGACGTTGCGGCGTACGAGTCCGTCGATGCGGATGATCCCCTTGCCCTCGTCCTCCTGCATCACGCGGAAGAGCTTCGCAGCGGTGGACTTCTTGCCCATGATCTGGATGATTTCTCCGACGTCCACCCCAAGCGCGACGCGCGTCTTCGTGTCGACGCGTGCCCGACCCAAGCCGACGTCCGACTGGGGCGCTTCGGCCACCTTGAGGACAATCCGCTCAGGCACGACAGTTCGAACTCCCCCGGCTTATATCAAGGTTGTGGGACGATAATCGCGGTCCGACAAAGTTGACAAAAATCACGAGGGGGCCCGGCGCTCCCGGACCTCGCTCGACGAGTGCACGACGAGCTCCCTCGCTTCGACGACGTCGATATGGCAATGCGGCCCGATATGGACCTCGTCCCCCTTGACGAGCGCCGCGGTCGTCGCCTCGAGCTCAATCTCTTCCCCCTCGATTCGCTCCGCGGTCAAGTCGCCGCGGACCCGGAAGAAGCCGCCCGTGGCCTTCACCCGAATCTCCTCCGCTTCGATCGTTGGAATCTTGGACGTGCCGCCGAGATCGATCTCAACTTCCTCCGCCGTCAGCCCGCCATCGATGCGAACGGATCCGCTCGATCGGAATTCCTCGACCTCGACCCGGCCCTTGACCGTCAGGGAGCCGCTCGAGGAAATCTCCTCCGCCTGGATGGAGCCGTCGACCTGAAGAGAGCCGCTCGCCTCGATCTCCTCGGCCTTCAGGTTCCCGGCGATGCGCGTCGAACCCGCGGACCGGAATTCCTCCACATGGACGTCGGAATCGCAGATACAAGATCCGGCGATCCGGGCGGTCTCCGCTTCTAGGGGACCTTGGACTCTGGCACTCCCGGCCGACTTGAACTCCACCGTCTTGATCGGGTTCCCGCTGACCACGCCGCTCCCGAGAATCTTGATGGACTCCTCGCTCAGTTTCGTTCCGATCCCGGAGAAGTCAACGGCGCGCATGGCCTCGCCAACGACGTGGGCCGCGTGTTCCGCGTGGCGGGAAGCCTCCGCCGTCGCCTGAGCCACGGCGGCCCCGATCGCCTCGCCGATGTCCGGCATCGTGGCCTCGGGTGCTTCCGACTCCTCCGGCTCCGAGTCGTAGCGGGCCTTGATCTCCAAGTACGTCTTCTCGGTGATCTCGCCGCGCGCGAGCCGTTCCTCGAGCTTGCGGAGGATGTCTTTCCGCTTCATTGGCTCCACCGGAAAGTGGAGGCCAGGGCGAAATACATTTCCTTCCGGGAGCGGGCCTCGAGCGTGGTCTTTGCCATCCCGTTCTCGGTCTTTCGGCGGGTCCGTATCGACTTCGCCGCGTCGTCGCGTGCGCGGGAACGCGGC
>VBLR01000038.1 GCA_005878665.1 Methanobacteriota archaeon
TTGAGGCCGTCCGCGCCGAACGACCGCAGGAGCGGGCGCTTCGCGATTTCCGTGTAGGCGACCGCGCTCAGGAAGAACAGGGCGTACACGGCGACGGCCATGACGACGTCCCACACGCCGTAGCGGGCGAAGATCGCGAGTCCGATCAGGCCGAGGACGGGATGGAGGGACGCCGCGGGGAGGGTCCGCACGTACTTCGAGTTCGAGGTGGCGGTCAAGATGACCGCGCGAATCCAGAGGACCGCTCCGTAGCCGAGCACCACGGCCCGGTCGATTCGAAACGCGTAGGTCGGCGCACCAAAGATCGAGTACGACGTCAGGGCGACGACGACCGCGAGCTCGATCGCGCCGACCATGATCAGGCTGACGAAGACGAGGAGGAACGATCGTCGGAAGTACATCCGGCCGCCGAGGCGCTCCGCGAGCGGCACCGTCGCATAGCCCGAAATGTACGCGGGCAAGGCGATCGCCAACGCCCCCCAGGCGACCCGAACCCCGTCGAGCGCGGGATATACGAGCAGAAAGGATTCCATGAGCGCAAAGGCGAGGATCGGCAAGACCATGCGCTGGGCCGGCGGGGAGACGAACAACCGGCGGGCCATCCGCGTCGTCTCGGCGTGGCTCTCTGCGACCGTCTTCGCCCGAAGGACGTGCATCAGGCCGCCTTCACCGCCTCGATGATCCGGCGGAGCGCGTCGCCCTCGCGGGCCACCTCGACGATCGTCCCCGTGACGACGACGTCGGCGCCGGCCTTCGCGACCGCTTTCGCATCGTCCGGCGTACGGATGCCACCGCCCACGAGGAGGGGGATGTCGATCGCTTCGCGCACGGCCCGGATCACTTTCGCCGGCACCGGCTCCGGGGCGCCGCTCCCGGCCTCGAGGTAGACGAGCTTCATCCCGAGCATCTGCGCGGCGAGCGCGTATTGCACGGCGACGGTCGGAATCTTGCGGCTGATCAGGTCCGCGTCCCCGACCTCCCCGGCGCGCATCCCCGGTTCGACGACGAGGTACGCCATCGGAATCGTCTCGAGCCCCCACGCCTTGACGACCGGCGCAGCGACTCGCTGCTCCCCGACGATCAGGCGCGGATCGCGGCTGTTCAGGAGGCTCATGAAGTACAACGCGTCCGCGTGGGGCGAGAGGTTCGCGGCGCTCGCGGGGAACAAGATGACGGGGACGTGGACCGCCTCCTTGATCGCCAGGACGGTCCCGTCCACCTTGTCCTGCGTCACCCCGGTCGAACCGCCCACCATGATCGCGTCCGTACCCGCGCGGCCCGCCTCTCCCGCGAGGCTCGCGGCCTCCTTCGCGGATTGCTTGTCCGGATCGAGGAGGGTCATGTGAAGACGGGCCGCACGCCGACGCTCGAGGATCGACTCGTACACGTTCACAGGAACGCACCGGCGAGGAACGCCGCGAGGGCCACGATCATCGCATACTTCGTGACGCGCTCGGAGCGCGCCGGATTTGCGGCCGAGTGGAGGGCGGCGTAGATAAACATTCCGTCCGCGGGTGCCACGAGGATTGCGTATCCGACCCCGAGGACGTGATAGACGAGCGGGAGAAAACTGAGGGCCACTGCGAGGGCGAGGGCGAGCGCCGCGATCGCCCCTGCGCGATTCGCTCCGATCTTCTGCGGCAACGTGCGACGATCCACATCGCCGCGCATGTCCTCGATGTCTTTCGTGATCTCGCGGCCCAAGGTCGCGAGGAACGCGAGCGCGGCGAGGATCCCGGTGCGGATCAACGGATCGGGGGCCGTCCGGAACACCGACACGCCCGCGAAAAGAAACAGCGAGCCGACGAGGTACGCGATGACGACGTTCCCGGCCGCGCCGCGGGCCTTCAGCGCCGCCTCGTAGGAGACCATCAGGATCACATTCAGGGCGACGATCAGGAGTGCGAGATTGCTGATGAAGACCGCCAGGAGCGCGGCGATGGCGAACGCGGATCCGGCGAAGGCCCACGCGGTGCCGACGGTGAGCTGTCCGGAGGCGAGCGGCCGGTCCGGATGGTTGATGCGGTCCGTCTCGCGATCCACGATGTCGTTCAGCGCGTTGCCGCCCGCGGTGAAGGCGGCCGCGGCCGCCGCGGCCAGGACGAGCGGCCGTGCGAGGTCGCCCCACGCGGCGGACCCGACGCCGACGACCCCGCCGATGCCCACGCCCACCGCGGACATGACGCAGTTGAGGGGTCGCGCAAGACGTAGGAGCCCGGCCACCGAGGCGCGTACTGTCCGTGTTGTAATAACCGTTGCCGTTCGTGGTATTGAGAATGGAATCGTCGGTCGCCCCATCGGAACCATTATCCCGGGTCCTTTCCATCTATTCCACAACCCACCGGTCGGCCTCGGGATTTTGTCCCGACGGCATGCCGCGAGCGGGTCGAAGTGCGGGGGCTTCCAATGGACAATGGCAGGGCGACGAGCGTCGGCTTCCTGAAATCTTCCAAGGTTCGAAACGCCGAGGAAGCGATCGGTCAATCGGAAGGCCTGCTGACGGTTCTTCGGCTCACGCAGGCGGACATCAAACCCGCGGAGGATGCGCTTCTAATCGCGAAGCGATTCTTCGATTCCAATCAATTCGCGAAGGCCTTTCACGCCGCGAAGAAAGCGGAGTCCCTCGCGATCACGCTCGACGAGCGCTTCGGTGTATACCAGAAGGCAGCGAAGGGGTTGCAATCGCGAATCGACTCGATGCGTCGACTCGGCCTGCGGACGCAAGAACTCGAGACGCTCCTCGCGCGCGCGGAGAAGAAAGTCCTCTCCGGGATCTGGGACAGCGGCGCGTTCGTGCCGAACTACCTCGAGGCGCGTATCCTCGTCGAGCAAGCGGAACAAGAAGGCCGAGCCTTCCAGGAACGGGCCGAACGGGCCTCGAACGGCATCTTCCTGGCGGAGCTCGCGATCGAATCGCTCGGGGAGATGACGGGTCCCGCGGACCCCGAGACGTTCGCCCAGGGCGCGACGTCCGCGTTGGAAGAATCTCTTCACGAGGCGACGAGACAGCTCGCCCTCGGCGACGCGGAAGGCGCCACGCAAGTCGCCAAGGACATCGAGGAGAAGGCGACGTCGCTCAAGAAACAATACCTCGATTCGACGAAATCGCTGGACGCGACCGAGGCCCAAATGACGTACCTTCGGGGAGAGGGCGTCCTGACGAACGGCCTGGAGGCCGAAATCAAGACCGCGCGAGACATGCTCGAGAAAGGGCTCATCGAAGCCGCGGGCGCGATGGCGGTCCGCCTCCGTGGCGGTGTCGATGCCGTCGGGAACGCGTCCCGGAAGGCGACGACCGGGGTCGCGGATGCCGAGGTCCTCTATGCTCGGTTGAAGCGCGAGGGATTCCATTCGTACGAGGCCGAGGTCGCCCTCCGCGACGCGCGGCGGTCGATCCGAGAAGGGAATTACAGCCGGGCGGTCGAGTACCTCGAGCGTGCCCTCCATGCGTTCGCCCGCCGAACGAACGCCCGGGAGGCGCTCGGGCGGGCGATCGAGGAAGCGCGGAAGCGCGTGCAGTTCCTCCGGGGAAGTGGCCTCTCGTTCCTACCGGACATCCAAGAAGTCCTGACGCGGGCGGAGCGCGAATTCCACCAAGGGAACTTCGTCGGATCGAGCGAAGACCTGCGCCTCGCGACGGTCCTCTTGGACCAGGTCACGCGCGCGCCGAACGGGAAGAACTAGGCGGCGCACTTAAGCCGGGTCCATGGTTCTCCCGTCGAAATGGGCGAGCACTACTTTGCGCAGCGGCCGAAAGCGATGCGTCGTCCGGAGCAAATTCGCTTCGAGGTCCGGGGTCACGCGTTCACGTTCCGGACCGATGCGGGCGTCTTCTCCCGGGGGGAGATCGACCGCGGGACAGAGCTTCTGCTCGCCGCCCTCGAGATCGGCCCGTGCGAGCTGATCCTCGATCTCGGATGCGGCTACGGTGTGATCGGAATCGTCGCCGCGCGCCTGTCAGAGGGCGGCCGTATCATCATGACGGACGTTAACGAACGGGCGGTTGCCCTGGCCCGAACCAACGTCGCCGCGAACGGGATTGACAACGCGGAGGTCCGGCTGGGCAATCTGTACGAGCCCGTGGCCGACATGGCGTTCGACCACATCGTTTGCAACCCGCCGATTCGCGCCGGTCGCGGCGTCGTGGATCGGATCGTCAGCGAAGCGCCGGCGCATTTGCTCGAGGGAGGGAGCCTGTGGCTCGTCGCACGCACACGCCAGGGAGCCGACTCCCTCCGACATCGGATGGCGGCTACGTTCGGAGCGGCCGACATCGTGAAACGCGGGAGCGGATTCAAGGTCCTCCGCACGACGAAGAGGCCTCCCTGATGTCGAAGCCGCCGACATGCCGAGAGGTCACCCCGGCCGATTCGACGAAACTGGTCCCCCTGTTCGAGGGATTCTACGGGCAATGGTTCGGCGAACCCGTGACCGCCCAGGCCGTGCAGAGGCGAATCCAGCAGGCCCGCGGGACCGAGACCCTGGTCGTCGCCGAACGGGACGGCGACATCCTGGGCTTCGCGAGTCTGCGCCTCGTGCCTTCCCTGGACTCGGCCCCGTACGCCG
>VBLR01000039.1 GCA_005878665.1 Methanobacteriota archaeon
CGCCCCGACGGGCGGTCCTGTGGCGCCGCCACGAACCGATGGGGACCGAGAGTTTCCTGCTCTCGAGCGACGAAGGTGGCTGGCACCTGGAGGGACAGGTCGTCGGCATATTGGATCACAAGCCGGCCCACGTCCGCTATCGGATTGCGTGCGACCCGGCGTGGCGTACGCTTGCCGCGGAAATCTCCTTGGATCGAGTAGGCGCGCAGCGGGAACTTCACGTGACCGTCCGGGACGGCGGGAGTTGGTGGCTCGAAGGCCAGGAGGATCCCCGCCTCCGGGGTTGCACGGACATCGATCT
>VBLR01000040.1 GCA_005878665.1 Methanobacteriota archaeon
ACTACGTGCGCGAGGGTCAGAAGGTCGTCTGCAAGGTCCTGAAGGTCGACACGGACAAGGGCCACATCGACCTCTCGCTCAAGGCCGTCAACGAACATCAGCGGCGCGAGAAGATCCAAGAATGGAAGAACGAGCAGAAGGCGGAGAACCTCCTGGGGATCGTCGCCACGCGCCTCGGCAAGACCGTGGAGGCGTGCTGGGAGGAGTTCGGGTACGCCCTCCTGGACTCGTTCGGCACGCTGTACCGCGCGTTCGAGGAGAGCGTGATGGAAGAACACGCCCTCGAGGACGAGGGATTCAAGGGACCGTGGGTGAAGACGTTCGTCGAGGTCGCCCGCGAGAACATCGTCCCGCCGCACGTCACGATCGACGGCTTCGTCGAGGCGATGGACTTCTGTCCCGATGGGGCGGTGCACATCCGCGAGGCGCTCACGAAGGCCGTCCAGGAGGACGATGGCCTGACCGTCAAGGTCCAGTATATCGGGGCGCCGCGCTACCGGATCGTCGTGCGGGCGCCGGATTACAAGACCGCCGAGGAGGAGATCGAGAAGGCGGCCAATCGCGTCATCAAGGCGCTGACCGCGAAAGGCGGCGAAGCGAAGTTCCACCGGAAGGACTGAGGCGATGCGATCCGTCCTGAAGAAGTGCGGGGCCTGCGGCCGGTACACCCTGAAGGACGTCTGTCCGGCGTGTGGCCATGCCGCCGGCAATCCCATGCCGCCCCGGTACTCCCCGGAGGACCGTTACGGCGCGTACAGGCGCAAACTTAAGCGGGCCCATGAATTGGAGAGATGAGACACCATGGACAACATCGTGATCCGGTACCTCGACCATCCGAAGCTCGAAGACCCGATCTTCATCGAGGGACTGCCGGGGATCGGGAACGTCGGGAAGCTCGCCGCGGAACATCTGAAGGACGAGCTGAAGGGCGTCAAGTTCGCGGAGATCTTCTCGAAGTACTTCCCGCCGCAGGTCCTCGTCCAGGACGACGGCCAGGTCAAGCTCGTGAACAACGAAATGCATTACGTCAAGAGGGACAATGGGACGGACCTCGTCCTCCTCACGGGGGACTATCAGGGCCTGACGCCGGAAGGTCAGTACGAGCTGAGCGATTTCATCTTGAAGGAGCTGAAGAAACTCGGTGTGCGGCGCGTCTTCACCCTCGGCGGCTACGGCATGGGCCGGATGGTGACGAAGCCGCGGGTCTTGGGGGCCGCGACGGGCCTCGAGCTCGTGAAGGAGATGGAGAAGTACGGCGTCGTGTTCTCACGGGGCGAGCCCGGAGCGGGGATCGTCGGCGCGAGCGGCCTGCTGTTGGGCCTCGGCCGCCTGTACGACATGAATGCGGTATGCCTCATGGGCGAGACGTCCGGATATTTCGTCGACCCGAAGTCGGCGCAGGCGGTGCTCGAGGTCCTCACGAAGTACCTCGGGCTCGAGATTTCGTTCAGCGAATTGGAGACGAAGGCGAAGCAGATCGACCAGATTACGTCGAAGCTGAAGGACATCGAGGCCGCGCCGGAGACGCCGGACAAGCGCGAAGACCTCGGGTATATTGGATAGGCGCGAAATCTCTATACGCCCGACGGGGCCTTAGCCTGGCCACAGGGATGGGCGACGACGAGAAGCGCAAGGCCTTTTTGAAAGGCTTCGAAGAAGGCTTGAAGGCCGCGTGGCGGGAGATTGCCGCCCTGATGACCCGCGGATATTCGTCGACGGAGCTCATGGTGTTCGCCAAGTCGAAGATGGCGGTCTTGTACCGCGATGTCGAGGCGATGGAGGCCCACATCATCGACGAAGAAGGCATCCCGGTCGTGGGAGGCGGCGAGCTGGCTGCGAGGAAGGACCTCCGTCGTCGGGGGGCGTACCTCGTGCGGGAGCCGAAAGCGGAGCGGGTGTTCGAGCTGTTCGGGGACCTGCTCCGGAGCGAGGCGCGCGGCCTCTGCATCACCCGAATCCATCCCGATGACGCGCGGACGCGTTATGGCCTCGAGACCGCGGGTTTCATCTGGCTGTCGAAGTCCCCCGGTCAGAAAGGAAAGGACATGGCGATCGCGGAGCCCACCGCCTTGGTCGACATCGCATCCGCCATCTCGGAGTTCGCTTCGGACGGCGGGAACGCGGCGGTCCTGCTAGAGGGCCTCGAGTATCTGATCTCTCAGAACGGCTTCCCGTCCGTGATGCGATTCCTCCAGAAGGTGAACGAGAAAATCGTGATCAACGACTCCTACCTCTTGATTTCCGCGAATCCCGCGGCGATGAAGGAGCAGGAATACACCGTCCTCGCGAAGGAAGTCGCGGGCGAGGTCTGATCCACTATCGGCCGGACGCGGCCGCGGCCTTCGTCGTCTTGCGACGCGCGACGCGTTCCGATTGCATCAGGGAGAGGAGGAGGAGCGCGGTCAGCACTTCGACGACTTTCGAGATGACGCCGAGCGCGTCGAGATCCTCGATGTATCCGATCGGCCACACGGAAACGGTCCGTGTGACGACGTACGCCGCGATGAGGAACGCGGTGATCCCGAGCCACACCCAATCCAGATCACGATGCGCGTACGGGATGAGGAAGGCGGCCGCGAACTGGAGGCCCGAGAACACGCCGAAGAACGCCGCGGGGAACGCCTCCCCCAGGTGATCGTTGAGCGCGTACAGATGGAGGGACCCGTCCGCGAGGAAGAGGAAGGAGACCAGATACCGCTTGGCCATCTCGCCGTCACTCAGGATTTCCGGAAAGTTTTCGTACGCGACGCCGATGGTTGCGAAGGCCACGCCGAACATCGTGAGGAAGATGCGCAGCTGAAACGTGCCGGTGCTGTGACCGCCGGAGACCGCGCGGAGCTCGAAGACGCCGAGCAGGTCCGCCAACCAACCGACAACGATGACGAGGAACCCACAAAAGAAGAACGACAATTCCGTGATCGTCGGCTTCTCGCGGCGCATTCCCGGCCGCCGAAGGTGGGTGCGTCCAAGAAGTTTCCGGTTTTTGTGTCTCGAGTGAGTCTCGTTTCCAAAAGCATTTATGGACCCCGGGACTAACCCGGCCTTCCGCTCCCGTAGTCTAGTCCGGTCAAGGATCGGGGCCTTTCGAGCCTCAGACGCGGGTTCGAATCCCGCCGGGAGCATGCCCATTTTAGCACACGCTGATGGTTCGTCGTCCTTAGGTGCCGTATCGGAACTCGCTTTTGTCGGCACCCTGCAAGAGATACTTCATGGGTTCGCGAGCCTTCATCAAGTTTCGAACGCGCCAGTTGCCGTCTATATAGTCCGTGTCGGTCTCACCTTTATACACGCGAGTCAATCGGCCCCTCGAAGGTTTTTGTATGAACGCCTCATTCGCTCGACACGCCCAACGCCCCGCTCGCGGTTCCGCAAGGCCGCGGTTGCTTCGGCTCATGATCGTCACCGCGGCGATACTGATCCTTTCGGTCTTGCCGGCGACCGCACGCGCGAACAGTTCTGAGACCAGGCCCACGATCGTCCTCGTCCACGGCGCCTGGGCCTCGCCGCCTGGCTGGGACATGGTTGTCGCAGGGCTCCAGAAGGACGGGTTCACGACCGTGACCCCGACGCTCGGCCTGCTGTCGATCGCCGGGGACGTCGCAATCGTCCGCGCGGTGCTTGACGGCATCTCGGGTCCAAAGATCCTCGTCGGACACTCGTACGGTGGGATCGTGATCTCGAACGCAGCGTACGGCCGGTCCGACGTGCTCGGCCTTGTCTTCACCGCAGCGTTCGTCCCCGACCAGGGTGACTCGATCTTCAGCCTCGGCGCGGGCTTCCACACGTCCGAGGCGTTCAACCACTTCATCTGGACGGGGACGCCTTTCGCATCGCCCGCCTTCATTGACCCGGCCTTTTTCGCGCAGTTCTTCTGTCAAGACCTCAACCCGAACCTCGAGGAGACCCTGAACGCGGAACAGATCCCGCTCAACTTCTCCATCGCCCTGACCCCGTCTGGCCCGGTCGCGTGGCACACGCTGCCGTCGTGGTACGCCATCTCAGGGAAGGACTTGATGATCGATCCGGCGGAGGAACTCTTCATGTCGCAGCGGGCGGGGGCGACGACCATCGTGTTTCCTGCGGCGAGCCATGCGGGAGGAATCACCCATTATGCGACCGGATTCGTGAAACTCATCGAGGAAGCCGTGCAGCAGACGGCGGATTGAGGGGGCCGGGTTCGACCAAAACCCTTTACGTCGCCGAAGATGTTCAGGAGCCGAGCCAGGTACGCAATTGACACCCCTAGCGGTCGGCGATGAGTAGGTCAAACGTTAAGATGAAAGAGTTCCAGACGAAAAACCAAAAAGTCTTGCCGTTGAAGCCCGGCACCAAGGCGCCGAACTTCACCCTCAAGACGACGCCGGACCAGCATGTCTCTCTCAGGGATTTTCTCGGCAGGCCCGTGGTGCTTTGCTTCTATCCCGCGGATTGGAGCCCCGTCTGCAGCGACCAACTGGGACTCTATGCGCAGCTGATGCCCGAGTTCAGGAAGTTCGACGCCGAACTCCTCGGAGTCTCCGTGGACGGAGTCTGGAGCCATCTGGCGTTTTCGAAGGATCGCAACCTGAACTTCCCGCTTCTCTCCGACTTCGACCCCAAAGGGGCGATCTCCCGAACCTACGGGGTCTTCACCGAGCGCAACGGCG
>VBLR01000041.1 GCA_005878665.1 Methanobacteriota archaeon
AAGCGGGTTCGCCCCCGACCGCTCGGGGAGCGCGCATCGTCTTCTTCGTCTCGATTGTTGCGCTGGGAATTCTCAGCCTCCTAATGATCGAAGCGTGGGGGCTGGATCCGGAGGTCTCGTGTCCCGGCGCGTTCCCTCCCTCCACGTCTTGCAGTGCCCGACCGCTATGGTTTGGTCTTGCGGTCATCTGGGCCGCGGCCGCGGCGGGACTCGTGGCCCTATGGATCGTTCAGGCCCGCAGAAGACACATCGGTTACGGGATGCGCATGCCTCCGCTCGCGACGCTCGTGATAAGCATCTTCCTCCTCGGCCTCGGCGCGTTCGCGCTGTGGGCAGGCAACGAAGTGAGCTATTCCCGGTTTCCTTCCACGCTGCGCGACGCCCTCGTCTTCGCGTACGTAACCGCGGTCCTGATCACTCTGCCGGCGACCTTCCTCGGCGAGCGAATGAGCAGAAACGCAGTCGAGCGAGGGGGCCGCTGGATTGCCGTTGCAAACGGTCTGTTCGGTTTCGCATGGGGATTCACCTTCGCGTATTTCACCCTGGTCGGATGCAATTGCGTTACCTAGTCGGCTCGGCATTGGAGAGAGCTCTATTAACGGGTCGAGCTTTGGACAGTCCGCATGACTTCGGAAGCACGCGGTCCCCTTCTCTACGCGTATCGTCCGATTCCCGCGAATCCGATGACCGTGGCGGTCCTGTTAATCGGTCTGGTCGTGACCTTCGTCATCGGACCGGTCGCGGCGGGCCCGGAGGGCTTGTGGCCCCTCGGCGGGCTCTGCTTCGTCCCCCTCGCTCTGGTCCTCGGCGCGATGGCCGTATTCAAGCCCAGTCCGACTTTCGTGTTCGAGAACGGGATCGAGATTTCGCTTCCTCTCTGGCGGAGGATCCTGGGCCAACGCCGATACTATCCATGGTCGGAGATCCGCGACGTCTATCCACGCAGCTATGAGGTCGCAGGTTCGTTCCTCTCGCCGTTCGCCTCATCCGCGGGCACCCTGGTCCACACGGGGATCGGCCTCGAGACGAACGACGGCGGGCGTCTCCTTGTGCGCTTCACCCCCGGATCGATCCGCGCGTTCCGCGCGGAGTCTCGTGGCTACCTCGAGGCGATGCTGGTCATCCGACATCGGTTCGCACAAAGACAGATGCCGATGGTGACGACGGCAAAGACGTTCTCCGACAGCCAGGTCCTCGAGATGCAGGCGCAGGCGCGAGAGCCGCTCGTCCCGATCACCGGCGTGTTCCTCGCATTCTTCCTGCCGCCGTCCATCGTCGCGGCGATCTTGATCGCCCTCTCCGTGGCGCGCTTGGAGCTCTCGGCCCTCATCCTCGTCGTCGCCCTCGCGCTCGCGACGCTCCCTCCGGCCGCCTCGATGGTTCGCACCCTCCGCCAGAGCGACCGCAGGAACGAGATTCTCTCGGAGCTCGCGAAATACCAAGAACATCTCCGGGAGCGCGCGGAGGCCATCCGGCCCCCTTCCGAGATCGCCGGAGTTGACCTTAAGCAAGGGTAACGCGGCGCGAAATGCAGGGCGGCGCCCGATGGTCTAGACCGCGATCTCACGAGGGGTCGCCACTTCCAGAAGTCGGACGTGATGTGGGTCGCTCACGTCGTAGATGTGCCCTCGCCAGCGGACCGTGGTCGGCCTCCGGGTCCGCAGGAGGCCCGCGGCCATCACCCATGGGACCGCGACGGCGGCGATCGCGGTGCGCCATGCCGGGACTCCCCACGCCGCCGCCACGGACGGGGCCGCGGAGAAGAGGGCCCGCCGCCGCAAGGAGGCCTTCAGGATCGATGCGGGGAGAGGCGCGAAGAAGAGTGCCGCGGGGATGAGGTACGCGACGCCCCCGATCCAGGCCAGGGCTAGGCAGGCGAATCCGAAGAAGATCGAGCCGATGAACACCGAGAACGCGGCCCTCGCATATCGACGGACGATCGGAAGGTAGAGGGTGGCCATCGTCATCTGGCGGAAACACCACTCGGTGCACGTCGATCGATCGGCTCCCTCAAACGTGGGCACGAGGGCCGCGGGCACATACGCAATCTTGAGTCCCTCGTCGCGCACGGCCTGTGTCAGCACGAGGTCGTCGCTCAACACCTCGCGCCACCGATGCTCGAGCCGCAACTGCTTCAGGCGGTCGACGCGAAGCGCACACGAGCCGCCCCATGCAAACGACCGTCTCGGATCGAACAGCACGTTCGCGCTCACCGCGTTCCACTCGGCCCGGACGAGGGACCAGAACGTCGGCCGCGGAGGAATGTACCAGCGGAAGCCCGTCGCGACGCCGACGGTCGAGTCCGCGAGGGGTTGAACGAGCTGCCGCAACCAATCCGGCGCCGGTCGGATGTCGGAATCGGCGAAGACCACGACCTCGTCCTCCGGGCGCAGGTGGGCAAGGGCCGACCGGAGGGCGTTCACCTTCCCGCGGAGCGAACTCGGGTCGGATACGATCGCCGCAACCGGGACGCGAGGGAGCTCGCGAGCGATCGTCTGGATTCGGGCCGATGCGGGATCGTCGGCATCGTCCGCCACGACGAGGAGCCGATACCGCGGATACTCCTGGGACAAGAGCGCCCGTGCATTCTGGTCGAAGCCTTCATCGAGGCCGCGGACCGGAAGGATCATGGCGACGGACGGCAGGAACGCCCCGAGGGCGAGGCGGACCGCCCGCCGGACGCCGCCCCGCAGACGGATCCCTTGGAGGATTGACGCGACGCTCGCGAGGGACGCCAACGACGCGAGGAGCGTCAGCCCGATCCAAAGGAGGTCCAGCGCCACCGCGGCGCGAACCTCCGGGTGCGGAATAAACCTTGGCGCTACGCGCCGACGAGGACGTCGTCGCCTTCGATGCGCACCTCGAACGTCCGGAGACGGGCCATCGGGTTCGCGAGGTTCGTTCCGGTCCGCACATCGTATTCCCATCCGTGGTTCGGGCACGTGACGACCGCGTCGTCGAGGAAGCCTTCCCCGATCGGACCCCCGCGATGGAGGCACACGTTCGAGACCGCGTAGAACCGTCCGTCGACATTGAACAGCGCGACGGGATGGCCTTGGACCACGACGACGCGTCCCTCTCCCGGAGGAAGCTCCGACGTCTTGGCGACCCGGACGAACGTGGCCATCGAGACCACGAGCCGTGCCCGCACCATGAACATTTGCGAAGTTTTATGGATGGCGGGCCGCATGGGCCCGCGGGTCTCTTCATGACGCGCGAAGAGCATGCGAAGTTCCTGGCCCAGTGCAAAGAGTTCGTCCTCGGGATGAACCGACTCGAGCAGGCCATCACGAAGATCGATGCGCGCCTCACGAAGGAGGAGCAGCGCTCGGCGTTCAAGGAGATCTTCGAGTGGCTCGGCACGACGACGGAGGTCCCGCCGAACTCGTACACACGGGAGTGGGCGCGGGAGCTGCTCGCGGCAATCGGGGCCATGGCGCAGTACGACAAGTACGAAGGCTCGCCGGACACCTACATCGTGTAGCGGCGCCGACCTTCAACTCGGAAAGGCTGCGGTGAGTCCGGAGTAGATTTCAAACCCAAGTCGAGTGGAACGATTCAGATTCGTCAGGTGAGGCGAAACCTTATTCTCGCTACCCGCATCCGTGGACCCGAGGGCGTGGGATCCGTGGACTTCCGGAACGAGCGGACGTGGCAGAACGCGGTCGAGATGAACAAGACTGAGGAATTCCACGCCGCGTACGAGGCCGCCGTCGACAAGGTCCGGTCCGAGTTCGGGCAGAAGCATCCGATGATCATTGGTGGCGAGGACGTCTGGGCCACGGCGACCTTCAAGGACACGAGCCCCGCGGACACGAAGCTCGTCCTCGGCCTCTTCCAGAAGGGTGGCCGCCCGCACGCGAAGCAGGCGATCAAGGCCGCGAAAGCCGCGTTTCCCGGTTGGTCCACGACCGCGTACGCGGACCGAGTCCGACTCGTCCAGCGCGCCGCCGATCTCATCGGCCAAAGAGAATTCGCGCTCGCGGCCCTCATGTCGTTCGAGAATGGGAAGAATCGCTACGAGGCCATGGCCGACGTCGACGAAGCCGCCGACCTGATGCGCTGGTATGCCGCCGAAATGCTCCGGAATCAGGGGTACGAGCGCGCGATGGGCCAGTTCCTCCCGGGGGAGACGACCCGGTCGATCTTGAAGCCATACGGCGTGTGGGCCGTCGTCGCCCCGTTCAACTTCCCCCTCGCGATTGCGGCCGGGATGTCGACCGGCGCCTTGATCACCGGGAATACGGTCGTCTTCAAGCCGGCGAGCGACACGCCGTTCATGGGCCTTCGGCTCGCGGAAATCCTCCGAGACGCCGGCCTCCCATCGGGCGTGTTCAATTACCTCACCGGTCCCGGATCGACGGTCGGGCAGGAACTCGTCGACAATCCGGACGTCGACGGTTTCGTCTTCACCGGGTCGAGGGCCGTCGGAATGAAGGCGCTCCAAACCTTCACGCAGACACGCCCGAAACCGATCATCACGGAGATGGGCGGGAAGAACCCGGCGATCGTCACGGCCAGCGCGGACCTGGACAAGGCGGCCGTCGGGGTGATGCGCGCCGCATTCGGCTACGGCGGCCAGAAATGCTCCGCGTGCTCGCGTGTCCTCGTCGACGGGCGCGTGAAGGATGCATTCGTCGCCAAGCTGCTTGCCGAGACCGAGAAAATCAAGGTGGGCGACCCGACCGTCCGCGATGTCTACCTGGGGCCCGTGATCAACGAAGCCGCGGTCGCCACGTATGAAAACGCGATCGCGGAAATCAAACGGTCGAACGGGAAGGTCCTGTCGGGCGGCAAGACGCGGAAGGGATCCGGTCACTTCGTCGAGCCCACGATCGTGGACGACCTGCCGCGTGACCACCGAATCAACAAGGAAGAGCTCTTCGTCCCCATCCTCTCCATCGTCCCGGTCGATGGCCTCGATGACGCGATCCAGGTCGCCAACGATGTGGATTACGGCCTGACCGCGGGGATCTTCAGCCGCGAGCCCGCGGAAATCCGGCGGTTCTTCGCGGAGGTCATAGCGGGTGTCTTGTACGCGAACCGGACCACGGGCGCCACGACGGGTGCGGTGGTCGGTGTGCAGCCGTTTGGCGGTTGGAAGATGTCGGGCATTTCAGGGAAATCCGCCGGTGGCCACTAC
>VBLR01000127.1 GCA_005878665.1 Methanobacteriota archaeon
TGACAAAGACCGCACGATGAAATAGCGCGGGAGGCGTTCCCCGTTTGTCCATGGCGAGGATGGTGGATATCGGGAGGAAACCCGACGTGCGCCGTCGTGCGGTGGCGACCGGGTTGATTCGTCTAAAGCCGGCGACGATCCGTGCGATTCGTGCGCGGCACGTCGAGAAGGGTGATCCACTCCCGACCGCCGAGGTCGCCGCACTTCAGGCGATGAAGGCGGTCTGGCAGGTCCTCCCGCACACCCATCCGATTCCAATTACCGCCGCGAGCGTCACGTTCAACATGCAATCCGATCGGATCGCCGTGACTACGGCCGTCGAAGCGACGTACAAGACGGGCGTGGAAATGGAGGCGCTCTACGGGGTCACCGTCGCTCTCCTCACGATCTGGGACATGGTGAAGGCCTTGGAGAAGGACGGCCAGGGGCAGTATCCGAGTGCCCGGATTGAGGCCGTCAGAGTAGTGTCAAAAGAGAAGCAGGCGTAGCCTTCGCTGACGCGCTTCCACCGCTTGCGAAGGGCTTAGGATTCCCGGAGCCATCGGGCGCGAGGGTTAGATATGGCGGAGGAGCGAAAGATTTCAATGTCTGAAGTGCGCAAGACGATATCGACGTCGCTGGCGGCGGCTTTCGGGTTCGTCATCGCCCTGTTGTGGAACAATGTGGTCACAGGCGGGCTAAAGGTTGCTGGCGTGGACACGACGTTCGCGAACATCACACCGATCGGGTGGGCGAGCTACCTTGTGACCGCGCTTGTCCTGACCATTGTGATGATCTTATTCATCATCCTGGTCGGTCGCTGGGGCAGTAAGTAATCTGGTAACGCAGCGGTCGCGGCTGTGAGCGAGGCGAAGCCCTTTTATCGCGACGGTGGCATGGATTCCGGCCCATGAAGGTCGTGGTCCTCGACGGGTACGTGGACGAGCCGTCGAATTTCGGCGTTCCGCCGTACATCTCGCCCTATCCACGATACGTGACGGGCGCGGTCCGTGACGCGGGCCACGAATGGGATTACGTCACGATCGACCGCGTCCGTGCGGGCCACCGGCTCGCCGGGGATCTGCTCGTCCTCATCTCGGGCCCGATCGTCCCTGGCAAGTACTTGCGGAGCCTCCCCATTAGCGAACGGGAGATCATACACCATGCGAGCGCCTTCGAAGGCCCGCGGGTATTCGGGGGACCGCTCGCGCGATTCCGCTATTATGACGAGGCGCTCGTCGAACCGTTCGATTGGGTCGCCCTGCGCGATATCGACACGGCGGTCTACGACCACTTGATGAGCGGGGAGTGGACGAATCGCGATCGCACAATGGAGGAGTGGGACCGTTGGGCCGTCCTCGGGGCGGGTGTGGTCCGATCCCATCCTGACTTTCCGGAGCCGCTGACCGTCGAGCTCGACACCTCGAAGGGCTGTGTGCGCTACGTCAACAAGGGCTGCTCGTTCTGCATCGAGCCGATGTACGGCAAGCCGAAGTTCCGACCGGTGGCCGGCGTCCTCCGGGAGGTCCGCCGACTCGCGGAACTCGGCGCGGTGAATTTCCGCCTTGGAGGCCAGGCCGACTTCTTCAGCTATCAGGCGATCGGCCTTGGGTCCTCCGTGACGCCGCAGATCAACGTACCGGCGATTCGCGAGCTGCTCGAAGGAATCCGAGCCGCCGCGCCGAATCTCAAGGTCTTACACACGGACAACGGGGATCCTGCGATGATGGTCGCGCATCCCGAGGAGGCCATGGCCGCGATGCGGGATCTCGTGGCCTTCGCCACCCCGGGCACCTCTCTCTCGTTCGGACTCGAGTCCGCGGATCCGCGCGTGACGGAAGCGAACAACCTGAACATCGACGCGGACGGATGCCTCGCGGCGATCCGGATGGTCAATGCCGTCGGGCGCGAACGTGGCGAGAACGGGATGCCCCGGCTTCTCCCGGGCCTCAATTTCGTCGCGGGCCTCGACGGGGAGACGAAGAAGACGTTCGGCCTGAACCTCGCGTTCCTCAAGCAGCTCCTCGAGGAGGATCTGTGGGTCCGCCGGATCAACATCCGTCAGGTGCGCCCGGTGCGGCGCGAGTTCGAGCCGACCGGATTGTATCGTGAATTCCGGAAGTTCAAGGAGGCCGTCCGGACCTCGATCGACCACGAGATGCTGCGCCGCGTAATTCCGGAAGGAACGGTCCTGCGGGACGTGTTCCTGGAGATTCACGATGGTCACGTGACATACGGCCGGCAGATCGGCACCTATCCGATCCTCGTCGGTGTCCCGTACGACACGGCGTTGAATCGATTCGTCGACGTGCGCGTGACGAGCCACGGTCAGCGATCCCTCACGGCGATCGAATACCCGCTCGACGTGAACCGCGCACCGCTCGCGGCCATCACTGCCCTCCCGGGAATCGGGGAGAAACGAGCCGCGCGGATCGTCCGAGCGAGGCCATTCGATTCGTGGCCGGCGTTCGCGGCATCCTTGGATGATCCCGCGGTGGCGCAGCGCGTGGCCCCATTCCTCGGCCTCGCGGCGTGAGGCTTCGGAGGCCATAGGCGGGACTTTCGCGACTCAATAGAAGTTAACCTTGTTTAAGGTTAACGGGGGACAGCGAACCTTTAGACCCACGCTGGTCTTCCTTTGCGTTCGCCCCATGGCGGTCCCACAGAAGCACAAGGAGCATGCGCCCGCGTCTGTGAAGTGCGGCGTCATCACAATCTCTGACAGCCGGACCCCGGAGACGGATGAGTCGGGCAAGCTGATCCGGGATCTCCTGCTGCGGTCCGGCCACACGGTTCTGTTCCACACGATCGTGAAGGACGAGGCCAAGCCGATTCTCGACGCGGTCGAGCAAGCCTCGTGGACGTGTGATGCGATCATCACGAACGGCGGCACGGGCCTCGCTCCTCGCGACGTGACCATCGCGGCCCTCATGCCCGTGCTCGAGAAGACCCTCCCCGGGTTCGGCGAGCTCTTTCGCTCTCTATCGTTCCAGGAAATCGGCAGCGCCGCGATGATGTCCGGCGCGCTCGGGGGCGTGTATCACGGTCGGCTCCTGTTCTGTTTGCCCGGATCGCCAGACGCATGTCGTCTCGCCTTGGAGAAGCTCATCGTTCCGGAGCTGGGGCACGCGGTCGGGGTGATGGGCCGTTGACCGCCCGCCTCCATGATCCCGAGGACCGCGCGCATGCCCGACACGGCATGCGGCCTCTGAAGGAACTCATGTCATTCAACGAGGCGCTGCGAATCGCGACGAATCTCGTCCACCCGATGGACCGGAGAGAAACGGCCGCGATCGGCGACGCCCTCCATCGTGTCTCCGCAGAGGATGTCCGCTCTCCCATCGACGTGCCGCTCGCAGACCGAGCGGCGATGGACGGATACGCCGTCGTCTCGCGAGACACGATTCCGGCGGGGAAAACCAAGCCGGTGACGCTCCGTCGAATCGAGACGCTCTATGCGGACGGCGTGCCGCGAGAGCGAGTCGCCCCGGGCCGTTGCACCGTGGTCGCCACGGGATCGATGCTTCCCAAAGGCGCGGATGCCGTCGTCATGGTCGAGGACACGGAATCCGAAGGGGGTCTGGTCAAGGTCTATTCGCCGGTCCGCCCGGGAGAGAACGTCTCGCGACGCGGCGAAGACATCGCCCGCAAATCGCTCGTCGTCCGCACCGAGGAGGTCTTGACGCCCGCGAAAGTCGGGGCCCTCGCGGCGATTGGCAGGGCTCGAGTCCGGGTGTACGCGAGACCTCGCGTGGCCATCCTCACGACGGGCGACGAAGTCGTGCCGCCGGGCAAGCGGATTCGCGCGGGCCAAGTGTACGACATCAACTCCCACACGATCGCGAGCGTGGTGCGAGAGAACGGCGGCGAGCCCGTCCTCCTGGGCCGCGTGCCGGATCGTCTCGAGGCCCTTCACGCCGCGTTCAAGAAAGCGATCGCCAACGATCTCGTCGTCGTCTCGGGCGGTTCCTCCGTCGGCGAGAAGGACATCGTCGTCGACGTCCTACGCTCGATGGGCGATCTCCTATTCCACGGGATCGCGGTGAAGCCCGGTAGGCCAACGGCCCTGGGCCGCGTCGGCGGGAAGGCGGTCCTCGGGATGCCGGGGAATCCGACGTCGTGCCTGAGCAACTGCTATGTGATCCTCGCCCCGATGCTCCGACGGATTGCGCACTTGCCGCCGCATGAACGAATTGTCGAAGTGCCTCTCGCGAAACGCGTGGTCTCGGCGATTGGGCGGGTCGAATTCCACACGGTCCGCATCGTCGAAGGACGGGCCGTGCCCGCGTACAAGGAAAGCAGCGCCATCACGTCGATGGCCCACGCGGACGGATACATCGAGATTCCCGCGAATGCTCACCTCGTCGAGAAGGGCGAGCGGGTCCGGGTCACTCTCTTCTAAAAGCGAGCAGTGGTTCCGCGATTTCCGGCAGCGAAGGCCGGCGCGGAGTAATCCTTATAGGCCCGTGGGATGTCGCCGCCCCGAATGGCCCTCGTCGAGCGCGCGAATCCGACGGACCGCCTCGACGTGGAACGTCTCATTGCGGCCTACCTCACCTCCGAAGGCGTGAAGCCCCGGACCGAACGGATTACATGGGCCGTCGAGCAGGTCATGCGCAACCGGGTCGGTGGCATCCTGCTCGTCGCGCGGGAGAAACGGGCGGTCGTCGGAGTGGCCCTCGCGGTGTACTCTCCCTCCGCGGAGGAGGGCCGGCTCCTCGTGGTGAATGATTTCTTCGTCGACCCCGGATGGCGGCGGAAGGGAGTCGGGCGCGCCTTGGCGACGCGTCTGCTCGAAGAGGCGAAGGCGATGCGCGTCGAGCGGATCGACCTCGAGGTGACGCCGACGAATACCGCCGCGGCCGCATTCTGGAAATCGATGGGCTTCCGGACGGGCGGTCGGACCGTGTACGGCCGAGATATCGTCTAGCGTCCGTGGACGACGATCCGGTGGGCTCGGAACGCTTCCTGTCCGAACTCCTTCCCGCATTCGGGGCAGCGGACCCTCGGGCGGCTGCGTTCCGGATCCTGGGCCTTCAACTCCCCGAGGAGTTGCGCCATCTCGAACGCGATCTCTTCGGACTCCGCCTCGGATCCATGGAACGCGGTCACGTCCCGCATGAAGTCCACGTGCAGATCGATCTCGGATCCTTTCGGGACGCGCTCGAGCCCGTGGGTCTCGAGGCGCATGTGGAACCGCTTGCCGTTATACAGCGCGCGGAACGCGACGACGTCGAAGGGCTCGCGTTTCACGCGGTAGCCCAGGGTCAGGACCGCGGCCTCGATGGCGTGGAGTGTCATCCGCCTCGGGAGGGACGCCTTCATCGGAGTTCCCTTCAGTTGCCGTATGCGACCTTCGCGGACACGAGCGAATAGCCGAGCGGGCATTCGAGCTCCCGGCCGACCTCGACGACGCGGATCTTCATCCCGGGCTCGACGCCGACCGGGTGGCAGAGGCGGAAGTTCGGGCACGCGCCGTTCGAACAGACGAGCTTCTCGTACGCCAAGACGGCTCCCTCGACTCCCACCCGGGCGGAGAGGCTGCAGTCCGGCGCGATCGGTTCGACCTCGACGACCCGCGCGCGTTCTTCGTTCAAGAGGCACGGATGCGAGACGTCTCGCACGCGTGTGACCCGGTACCGACGCCCGAGGTCCTGGTTGAGGCACGCGCTCCGGACCTTGCACGGCGTGCACTCGGGCTGCGGGCCGCGGTAGATGAATTCGTGACCCGCCTCTGCTTGCCTCTCGCCGACGAGCGTAATCTGGACCACGACGAGAGCCCCAGCTCGACCTATGGCACGGCGCGGCTTAAGGGTCTCCGTTCCGCGGGCATCCGCCGAGCGATTCCCTCGCCGATAGGTTGAAGGCGGAAGCGACCATGGCGCAGGCTGGTCGAGTCGACCAGGAGGTTCCCGGCATGACGTCCTACATCGTTTTCGGAACGGCGCCGGGAGCCGCGTAAGACCAGTTCGGCGTCCCGGCGTTCGTGGGCTCGCCTTGTGAACGCCACCGTGAACCAAACGGACCAAATCGATGCCGAACCGCCCGTACCTGGACGCCAGCGTCCAGTGGCGCATCAACTCCGGGCAGTTGTCCCTCGAGGAACCGGATTACCGGTCCGTCGTGGACGCGATCCTGTCCGCCGGGCTCGCGACGGAAGTCGTGGGCCTGATCAGCGCAGGCAAGGAAGCGAACGTATACCTCGCGCGGTACAACGGCGCGCCGATCGCGATCAAGTCGTACCGACTCTATCGGACGTCGCACCGCGGTGGAGGACCCGTCAAGCAGGACTCCATGGGCTGGCGGGCCGCCCACGAGTACGAGATGATGCGCCAGGCATGGAAGGGCCGGGTCCGCGTCCCGACGCCCGCGCGTCGCGTCGAGAACATGTTTTCAATGCGCTACCTCGGCACGGATGACGGGCCGGCTCCGCGCCTCAAGGACGTCCTACTCGAGGAGCCGAGGGAATTCCTTGAAGATGCCCTCGATATGGTCCGACGGTTGATCGGGGCGGGCGTGGTCCATGGCGACCTGAGCGCCTTCAACGTGCTGGTCCATCAAGGCGAGCTCTGGTTGATCGATTTCTCGGAGGCGATCCGGGTGGACCGCGCGGGCTCATCGCCGTGGGTCCGGCTCACGGAAGCGCGAACGGCCCTGGAGAGCGGACTCGCCGCCCTTCAGACGTATTTCCGCCGCTACGATCTCCAGATCGACGTCGCGGCCTGTGCAAGCGAACTCGTTGAGTCGCTTGATCGGTTCGGCGTCATGCACTGAGACTCGGCGATGGGCCTTCAGACGACCTTCGTGATCTTCGCAAGGCGCTCCGCCGCCTCGAGCGTGAGCCCTTCGTCTCCGAGGATCGTGTACCGCTCCTTATTCACCTCGTGCGCGTGCACGAGGGCTTGGACAACCTCGTCGTCCGTGACGCCGAGCGCCCGCGCCGTCGTCGGCGCGCCGATCGCCAAGAGCGCATCGCGCACCTCCTGCCAGTTGCCGGCGTGAAGATACATCATCATGATCGTCCCGACGCCGCACTGCTCCCCGTGCAAGCCTGGCTTCTTCGCGATTCGGTCGAGGGCGTGCGAGAATTTGTGCTCGCTCCCCGAGGCAGGCCGCGAGGAGCCGGCGATCGACATCGCCACCCCGCTCGAGACGAGCGCCTTGCACACGAACCACGCGCTCTCTTCGAGGCGGGGCTTGATCGTCGACGCGTTCTCGATCACAAGGTGCGCGGCGAGTTCGCTCAGCGCCGCGGCGTACGACGAGTAGTACTCGTTCCGAAGGTTGCGCGCGAGCGCCCAATCCTTCACGGCCGCGAGGTTCGAGATGATGTCCCCGCATCCCGACGCAAGGAGGCGGAACGGGGACTCCGCGATGACGCCGGTGTCCATGATGACCGCGATTGGCGTCTGTGCCGCGAGGCTCACCTTCTCTCCGTCCTTCTGAATCGAGGCGCGCGAGGAGACGACCCCATCGTGGCTTGCGGCAGTCGGGACACTCACGAACGGCACACCCGCGTTGAAGGACGCGCACTTCGCCACGTCGATCGAACGCCCACCGCCGACGCCGAGCGCGAAATCGATATTACCCTTGCGGATTTTCTCTTCTCCTTCGCGGATCTCTTTCATCGTGGCGTCCGGGATCAAGAATTCCGACGACCGGATCTTACGCGCCGTGAGTTCCATCTCGACCGTCGTGCCCGCAATCTTCATCGTCGTCTCGTCCGCGACGATCAAGGCGCGCTTCCCCAGCTTCAGCGATTGACAGACCTCGCCGACCGCGTGGAGCGCGTCGTGGCCGACGACGACGTTTCGCGGGAGCTCCATCGCCTTCGTCTTCGAGAAGGACTCCGTGTCCATCGTCGACACTGTGGCTCCCCTAAACCCGGTCCAAGGGACTATCTCTACTTAAATCCGACGACCCCGTTCTCGGCCTCCCGATCGGCGGCCATGACGGGATGCCCGAAGGGTCCCAGATCAGCCGCGCTTTGGGGCCCGACGAGTCAGCGGTGGTACCCATCGCCGATGCTCCGAATCGTCAATCAGTTGCGCGAGGCGTTTGAGTTTCGTCTGCTCCGCTTTCGCGGTGATGACCCACCAGACCGCCGCCTTCTGGTAGGATGGGGCCTGCGCCTGAAAGAACTCCCACGCCGTCCGGTTCGCGCGGAATTTGCTCAATTGTGTTTCGTCGAGCTCCCCCGCCTTGCGTTGTTCGTACGAGTAGATTCCGGATCGATCTCTGGCGCGCGCCTCGAACGCCGCGAGGCCGGCCCGCTGCAGGCGCCCCTGATCGCGGAGTTCCTGGACGCGTCTGACATTCACCGCGCTCCAGATGCTGCCGGGTTTGCGCGGCGTGAAGCGAATCGCATAGTTCGCTTCGTCGATGCCTTTCCGCTGGCCATCGATCCATCCGACACACAGCGCTTCGTCGACCGCTTGCGGCCACGTGATGCTCGCCTGACCTGAACCCTCTTTATGGAACCCAACCCATAATTCTCGAGCCTCGTCGTGGCGCTTCTCAAGCCACGCCCGGAATTCCATCGGGGTCGTGAAGTAGGTTGGCTTCATCTGCCCTCGGACCCTCGACATGGACCCGATTTCCTCACCGCTGTCCGGCGTTTAGTGCTTCCCGGAGGGATCCGCGAAAGTACCAAACTAGCGTCACCGAAACTCACCGCGGAACCATTAAATCGACCTCGACTCTGATGCGGCCTCCGTGGCATTCCCGTTCGTCTTCGCGATCGCGGCCGTGCCCGCGCAGGCGGACTTGGCCCGTGGCGAGGCGGAGTTCCTCCGCGGGAACGCGCACTGCGACGCCCGCGAGTTCTCGGAGGCCCTCGCCTCGTATGATCGGGCGGCGGCGTTCGGATACGAGGACCACGTCATGTGGAACAATCGCGGCGTGGCGCTCGATGGACTCCGCCGCCACGAGGACGCGATACAGGCATACACCCGAGCGTTGCAACGCAACCCCCGGTACGAGATCGCCGCGTACAACCTCGGGAACGCGTTCGCCCAACTCGGGCAGTTCGAGGAGGCGCTCGTCGCCTACGACCGCGCCCTCGCGATTAACCCGGCGTATGCGGATGCGTTGTACGACAAGGCGCTCGTCTTGGCGCGGCTCGGGCGAGCCAAGCCCTCGCTGCAAGTCTACGAAGCCCTCGTCCGGGCGGATTCCGCGAACGCGGTCGCTTGGACGCGGAAGGGTCAGCTCCTCGAGGAGCTGAACAAGTTCGACGAAGCCATCGACGCATACAACGCCGCGACGGCCCAGAATCCGGGCGACGGAGACGCTTGGACGGGACTCGGCGACGCGCTGTACGCCCTCGAACGGTACGAGGAGGCCGTCGAAGCGTACGACCGCGCGATTGCCGCGGACCCGAACAACGAGGAGGCGTGGAACAACAAGGGCTTCACCTTCTTCATGCTCGGGATTCACGAGGAAGCGCTCGCCTGCTATGAGAAGGCGCTCGCGATCAACCCAACGTACAAGCAGGCCTGGTACAACAAGGGCTACACGTTCCACGGGATCAACCGGCTCGAGGAGGCCGTCACGGCCTACGAGAAGGCGATCGAGTTGGATCGCGGCGACGAGGTCCTCTGGAACAACCTCGGAAACGCCCTCTACAACCTCGGTCGATACGAGCAATCGATTCCGTATTTCGAGCGGGCGCTCGAAGTGAACCCTCGATACGAGATTGCGTGGAACAACATCGGGAACGCGATGAACAAGATGGGTCGCCACGAACCTTCCCTGAAGTATCACGACAAGAGCCTCGAGATCAAGCCCGATTTCGACTACGCGCTGTACGCGAAAGGGCACGCGCTCGATTCGCTCGGCCGTCACGAGGAAGGCCTCGAACTGATCAGCCAGAGCCTCGAGCTCAACCCGAACTACGACCACGCGTGGATGGCGAAGGCGGAAGCCCTCCACCATCTCGGGCGGCTCGAGGAGGCGCGCGATGCGCTGAACAACACGCTGATCCTGAATGGATCGTTCGACGAGGCGTGGGTGTTTCGCGGGAGAATCCTCGAAGAGATGGGGAACGCGCTCGAGGCGGAACGGTGCTACGAGGAAGCGCTCCAGTGTTTCCAGGCTTCTCTGGAGATCGAGCCGGAGAACGCGGAGCTCCGATATCATCAGGCGGTCCTGCTCGAGGACCTGGAGCGGATCGACGAGGCGATCGACGGTTATGCCGCTGCGGCGTCGAAGGCCCATGGGGCCGACCCATTGCTCCGGCTTTCCAACCTCCTGCTGCGGGCCGGCCGGGTGGCGGACGCCCTCGTCCCGGCGGAAGAGTTACGCTCCCGCGTTCCGGCGGATTCCCGGGGTTGGCTTGCAGCCGGTCGCGCATGCCTGGCCCTCGGTCGGGCCACGGATGCGGAAGCATCGTTTCGAAAGGCGGCGGACCTCGGGAACGCCGACGCGGGACCCGAACTCGCGCGGGCCCTGAAGGTCCTCGGCAAACTGGACGACGCCATCGCGGTCCTCGCCGGAATCGAGGGGCCGGGCGCCGAGGCACTTCTCCTCCGCGCGGATCTTCACGCCGACCTCGGCCGGATGGAGGAGGCGCTCGCGGACTGCGACGCCGCGATTCGTGCGACCAAGGACGGCCGCGACCTCGCGTACCGGCGAAAGGGCGAGTTCCTGTTGCGTCTGGATCGACCGAAGCAGGCCATGGTCGCGTTCGACGCGGCCCTCGGGCTGAATCCGGCAGACCCGGATGTATGGTGTGATGCGGCGCGCGCATGGCGCTCGTTGGGGCAGGAAAGCCGCGCGCGAAAGATGGTCGACCAGGCACTGCGACTGGATCCGACTTCGTCGCGAGCTCTGGTCCTGCGGTCCGAGGGCGCTGCGTCCGGCTGACTTCTGTCGTTTTGCATCGATAGATATCGAGACGCCCAGACAAGGATTATCTTCCCCGGCCGCGTCCCGGAATCCGAATGGCCCCGAAGATCCGTCGGCGCTCCAGGCTCCGCCGGAAGGAGACGACGGACTTCCTCGGCCGGCTCGAAGATGAGTTCGGCATGGAGGTTCCGTTGAACGACGCCCCGCTCGACGAGGCGGAAGCCGGGCCTCACCGCCTGTTGCTGAGGGGGAATGACGCGATCGCGATCCTCCTCGAAAGCGGCATCGCGCCGACGATCCGCGGCCTGCTCGCCTTCCCCGCGAAGAAGCGGGCCGTCACGGTCGACATGGGAGCGGTGCGGTTCATCTACAACGGGGCGGACGTGATGGCGCCGGGTATCGTGGACGCAGACCCCGGGATTCGCGCGGGCGACGTCGTCTGGGTCCGGGACGAGAAGAACGGCCGGCCGCTCGCGATCGGGCGCGCGATCATGGACGGACCCACGATGGCCCGCGAGGAGAAAGGCAAGGCGATCCAGACCACTCACCATGTGGGCGACGACATCTGGCGGCTCGGAGAGGAGGAGCCTTGACGTGCCGCGGCTCCGCGCCGTCCTCTTCGACATCGACGGGACGCTCCTCGACACGCGCGACGCATGGGTCGCGGCGTTCGATGCGGGTCTCGCGGCGATTCGGAAGACGTCGTTACCCGGCTCTGAGGCGGCACAATGGATCGGCACGCCGATCGAGGTCATCTACGCGGAGCGGTGCGGCCTTAGCGGGGACGAACTCGCGAAGGCCGTCATCAAGTTCCAGCGGGTCGAGGCCGAGTCCGTTCACGACGGCATGCGCGCCTACCCCGGGGTCCGCGAGGCACTCGCCTCGCTCGCGGCATGGGAGCTCGCGACCGTGAGTAACAAACGCCGCGACACGTCCGTCGAAGCCCTTCGGGCCACCGGCCTGCTCCCGTTCTTCGCCCTCGTCCTCGGCGGGGATTCCGTGCCGCGCAAGAAGCCCGCGCCGGACCCGATCCTGAAGGCGGCATCGGCGCTGGGCGTCCATCCGACGGAATGCGCCATCGTCGGCGACACGGAGGTTGACGTGCGCGCGGGCAAGGCGGCGGGCGCTCGGACGGTCGGCGTCACCTGGGGCTACGGAACCCGCGCGCGTCTCGAAGACGCTGGCGTGGACTACTTGATCGAGACGCCCGATGCGCTGCCGGCGCTCCTGCGGGCGCTCAGGCCCAGTACGGCTGCTTGAGATACTTGTACACGGACATGACGGCGGTCACCGCCTCCCCGCAACCCGTCACGATCCGCTTGTCTTTCCCGGGGTACGACACCATGTCTCCGCACGCGTAGATGCCGCGGACCGAGGTGGACATGTCCGCCTTGACCCGGATCAGCCGGTCCCCTTCGAGCTCGACGCCCCACCGCGGCAGGGGCGTGATCTTCGGTTCGAAACCGATGTTCACGATCACCGCATCGATGTCGAGGACCGTCTTCTTCAGCGTCCGGTTGTCGTATACGACCGCCCGCTCGACCTTCCCGTCGCCTTCGAGGCTCGTGACCTCGGCGTTGAAGAGGACTTGGATCGGGCTCTCCATCACCGCCTCGACGTTCTTCTCCATCGCCCGGAACTCTTCGCGACGATGGACGAGGATGACCTTCTTCGCGGCCGCCACGATCTCGAGGGCGATCTCGAGCGCGCTGTCTCCCCCGCCGACCACGACGACGCGCTTGCCTTTGAATTCGCGACGGTCCCGCACGCGGTACTCTACGCCGTTCGACTCGAACTCCGCTTCGCCCGGCACGCCGAGCCGTTTCGGCTCGAGAAGCCCCATCCCCATCGCGAGGATGATGGACCGCCCCTCGTACGCGCTCCCTTGGCGGGTCGCGAGCTTGAAGCCTGACGCTTGGCGCTGCACATCCACGACCTCCTCCGGGCGGATCTCCGCGCCGCTCTCCCGCGAATGGAGCACGAAGAGCTGAGCGAGTTCGCCACCCTCGATGGCGATGTAGCTCGGATAATCGTACACGGACTTCGTCGGATACAGCCACTCCAGTTGGCCTCCCGTGGCCTGCGCCTCAAGGATCAGGGTGGAAAGCTTCCGGGTGCGGGCGTAGACCCCGGCCGTCAGACCGGCGGGGCCACCCCCGACGACGATGACGTCGTAGACCATGGGCGCCTGCGACAAAGGCCTTTCCTTCTTAAACGTTGTCCCCGCTGGGGTGTCCGTGGCACGAAAGGTCACGGCTATCTTATGGTTATCTAGATAATTATCGCCGTTCCGGAATCGTCTGACATTCCTCCGCGATACCTTTAAATTCGTGGTGCCGGCTATGGGGCGGCGCAGAAGGGATGTGGCATGGCCTTCATCAAAAAGCCATTCCGACGTTTGGCCGAGGGCGCCGAGGCGGATACGTACATCGATTTAGGAGAGCTGAACTTCGAGGGCGAAGGCGGGGCGCTGGGTGAGCCCGTCGAACACCTAGTCAAGGTCGCGGAGGTCTACCGGTACGAGGACATCGCCGACCTGACGACCCATGTGTACAACGGAAACATCTTGCTGATCGACTACACGAGCCTCGCGAGCGACGACCTCGCGCTCAAGCGCATCACGGCGGAACTGAAGAGCGCGGTCCGAGATTGCGGCGGCGACGTGGCCGTCGTGGGCAAGAACATCCTCATGGCGACTCCCGCCGGGATCAAGATCGACCGGGCGAAGATCAAAGGCGCCTTCTGATCACGTCCGCCGACGCCAGCGGGACCGTTTCGGGGCCTCGTACGGCTTCGCCGCGAACCCCTTGTCGTACGTGAGGACGAAGTAGTCGCGGGAATGGTTCGTGTGGCGCATCTTGGCGCATCGGAATAGCAGTTGGACCCGTCCCTCGCCGGCGCCGCTGAACCGGAGCTCGAAGACGCCGTCCGCCAGGAAGGTGACGTCGTTGGCGACGCCGCCTCGCGCGGGATCGACGTTCGCGATGACGTATGTCGTCACGCCCATCGAGCGCAGGAAGTGGAAGAAGTGGAACAGTTCGTTCCGGACGTCCTGCAGGTGGGCCATCGAGGCGAGAACGTCCATCGTGTCGATGACGACGACGTCGATCTTCTCTCGCTGATTTCGTCGGACGAGGAAGTCCTTCAACACGCGGAGCCAGTCCCGGATCTCCTCGGCGCCCTCGTGCTCGACGCGGAGGCGGGCGATGTCGACGAGGAAGTCTTCCTCGTTCCCGAGTCCGTGATGGCGCATCGTCCGAAGGATCGATTCGCGACTCTCCTCGACGGTCACGTAAACCCCGCGACGGCCCGCGGCGCGGTTCTTGATCAGGATGTACAGGGCGAGCGAGGTCTTCATCGAGCCGCCCGGGCCGGTGATCGCGATCACGCTGGCCTTCGGGACCCCGCCCTCCAAGGAGGCATCGAGCCGACCGACGTAGGTCGGGAGGCGCTCGTCCCCCGGCGCCGGTCGTGCGGACTCGACGGCCAACGCGGCCACCCGCTCCCTCAGCCGTCGGACTTCGTCTCGCAACTCCCGCAACTCGGCCTCGAGGTCTTCCGACGGCTTCGAAGGCTCCCCGGGCTTTGCGGCCCGCACCCACTCCACGTCCACACCCTTCGCCATCCCGTAGGTGAATGTGAACCGCGCGCGTTAACCTTTTGCCGCGGTCGGTCCCGAAACAATTCGGGTATCAGGTCTGAGAGGACCGATTGGTCATCGTCCGGGACGGTGAGAATCAATAGAGGGACGGCGGCGCAGAACTCTTAAATAGCATAGACCCCCCATGGGAGGCGCCCGAGGCGACCCATGGCCGTGAAGACGAAGTCCGAACGGGGACCGGCTGGCACGCTCACGGTCGACGACCTCACCCGGGCGATCAAGAACTCGATCGACCGGACCGGCATGAAAGAGGAAGAGGCCCGGGCCATGGCCCAGCACGTCCTCAACTTCTTCGGCTATTCCGAGCGGATCATCGACAACGTCCTGGAGCCGGAAGACCGGGACGCGTTCTATATGCTCGAGGACTCCGGCATTCTGACGACGGAGAGGGAGGAGACGACCCTCTACGACGGGCGGGAGTGGCGGATCCACTACTGGATGTTCCGGAAAGAGCGGATCGCCGAGCTGGTCGAGGCCCAAAAGGCGAAAGAAGAGGCCGAGAAGATGGGGTCCATCTACGACGACGTCCCCGAAGATTTCTGGGCATCCCGCAAGGAAAAGCCCGAGGCGCCGAAATAGGCCTCAGGCGAAGGCCAGCTGAACGGCGCCGCCGTGGCGCCGGACGAGATCCACCGCGAGCGACTGTGGGAGGGCCATCCGCCCGTCCCGGAAGGGGAACGCCCGATCGAACTTCTCGACGGCCCGCAGGGCCTTGGCGCCTAGTTCGTCCGTGAGATAGGCGCTGTCCGAATCCCCGGAGACGAGCAGGGTGAGAGGCAGTCGGAGGTCGTCCGCCTCTTCCCGGGTGAGCGCGGCCGCGAGGCGGTCGAGGCCCGCCCGGTCGAACGGGTGCGGGTCCCCCTCCCGCGTGCGGCACGCCGGCTCGGGCTCCGCGAGGAGACGAGCCAGGCTCTTCTTCTCGACGACCAGTCCGGCGTTCAGCCGGCCGAGCTCGAATGAGATCCAGCGATCGATCGATCCGGGCGCGACCACGGCGGTTCTAGGACCGCCGAACCTGAAAACCCTTTCCCCAGGGCGAAAGTCTTTTGCGGAAATCGGATGTTCCTTGCACGGAGGGGGTCCGTTTTGGCTGCCTCTGCTGTCTGTCCGAAGTGCGGGTTCACGAATCAGCCGGGCGTTGCGTTCTGCGTGAATTGCGGGAGTTCGATGGCAGCCGCGGGGCCGGCCACCCGGGCTGCGCCCCCGACTGGGATACCTCCGGTTGGTACGTATCCGGCATCCCCGGGCTACTCCCCTTACGCGTACGGCCCCTCCCCACTGGTAACGGATCGCCGTCGGCAAGTCGAGCGGATGAAGTGGGCGCTCCTTCTGGCACTGATTGGTTCGCTCATTTACTGGATTCCGTTCTTCTTGAATATCGTCGGGTTTGTCCTTTTCATCGTCGCAGCCATCTTGGCCATTTTGGGACGCAAAGCTTTCGGCTCGGCTCATAGCCGAAACGTGATCCTGTCTGTCGTCGTCTTCATTGTGGGGGTCGTTATCGCAGTTGGCGGAGCGGTTGTCGCTGGATTCACCGCCGTCTTTTCGATAGGCCCCTCCCCCACGCAGGCGCAATTCGCAGCCGCGGTGCGTGACGGCCTCACGAACGGGCTAATCGTCGCTTCGATCGGAACGATGGTATATCTCGTGTCTGCGGTCCTGTTCACGTACGCGCTGCAAAAGAAACCCGGCCGGATTGTTCTGTGGATTGGATACGCCGTGGCCCTCGGTGTCGAGCTCGTGATATTGCTCGTGATCTTGCCGTCGATTCCGGGTATTGCAGATCATGCGGCGAGCGTAGTGTTTTCGGGTGGTCAGTACGATCCGACGAAAATCGGCCGCGCGTTCGATGTGCCGACCTCGCCTCTGTCCCTACTCAGCGTCGTGCCGGCGCTGTTGTTCGCCGCGGCCAACTACCTCGCTTGGTCGCGCATCAACAAAGGGGAGATCCCTCCTTCTTTGACGCCGCCGGGCATCCCGGCCGGAATGGGCGCCCCAAGTCCGCCAGCTCCACCGATCAACCCGATTTAGTCGGCGGCGCCTCTTACTTCTTCTTCGAGATCACGTGCGTCACGAAGAACTTCTGGCCATCGTGGTTCAGCGCCAGCGCGTTGTGGTCGTGGTTCATCCAGCGCATCTTGATGCACCGCAGACGCAGCTGGACGTCCGTCTCGCCGACCTCGACCTGCCGAAGGTTCAGGATGCCATCGGCGAGGAAGTCCTCCCCCCACTGGGCGAGTCGCGTCGAGCCGAACGGTTGCTCCGCAATGAGGAAAGTCGTGAGGCCGAGCTCCTTGATCGAGGAGAGGAAGTGGAACATTTCTCGCCGCGGCGTCTTGATTTCCGAGAGCGCGTACAGCGCCTCGAGGCTGTCGAGGGCGAGCACGCCGTAGCCGCTCGCACTCACGGCCTCCTTGATGATCTCGAGGAGGATCGTGAACCAGTCTTTCGAGGACTCCGAGCGCTGCAGCCCGCGACGGAGCTGGCCCATGTCCAGAATGTACACGCTCGCCTCGTGGAGGTTCTTCATCCCCATCCGCATGGCGCCGGCCTTCAGGCTGTCCATGTCCTGTTCCAGGCTCACATACAGGGACTTGACGCCGTTCAGGCGTGCGTTCTCGTGCATCATCCACAGGATGAGGGAGGTCTTCATCGTCCCCGGCGTGCCGGCGACGAGGACCGTGCTGCCTCGCGGGATGCCGCCCCCGAGGGCGCGGTCGAGACCATCGACATACGTCTGGAGAAGGGGGACCTCAATGTCCATCGTAGGCCGCACGACGAGGTCTTCGTTATAAAGCGATGGCGTCCTCGTTATCGAGCGAGATATTCATTGGTGACAACGATTCGTCAAAATCCGCGGATTGGGAAGGAATGCTTTTGTAGCCGCGGTCCATTGCGCCCGGCGAGAAGGGATGGCCAAGCGGGATGACGCAGCCCTCAAGCTGCTCCGCTGGGAGCTCGAGGGGCATGGCAAGGTCGTCATGGAAGCGATGCTGCGCCACCCCGACAAGAGCTTGGCCGAGGCCGTCGACCTGATCGAACAAGAGGTTCCATCCTTGTCCGCGAGCGACCCGTCCACGAACGATTCCCCGAGCGAGATGCCGGCACCCGTGGCCCCGTCACGGCCGCGTTCCCCGCCCGAGCTGGACGCGCTGAGCCAGGAGTTCCAGACGTTCCGGCATCTCTTGCACCCGAAAGAGGCGAAAGAGGTCGAGGCGACCCTGAAGGAACTCGTGCGAAGCCAGGACCGGGCGGCGATGACGGCCCTCCGGCGGCGGCTGCGAGCCCTCTCCCTCCAGGCGGCGTTCTGGTCCGAGCTCGCCGCGGGGCACAAGGAGTCGAACGCGCTCGCCCTCGTGATCCTGCGAAAAGGCCGCGAGACGCTCGCGAAGGCCGGCGAGACGGCGTACCTCGACCAGCCCGAGGTCGCGGAGATGATCCGACGGGAATCCGAGCGGCGGGCGAAAGGCACGTACGTCCTGCATCTTCCGGTCGGCCGGCTCGTCATCATGACGGGGGAAGGCGCGTCGATCGCCGCCCTGTTCCGGCGGGCGCCCGGGAAGGACGTCGTGCAGGTGCTCGTGAAGACGGTCGAGGCAATCGAGGAGAACAAGGCCGCGGCGACGAAGACGTTCGGCAACGAGACGCTCGCGGGGAAGTACGCCGAGGCGCTCCTCAAGCTCCTCCAGAAGACCTCACTCTGATGTCGCGCGGGTGATCTGGAAGCGGCCGTCGTTTCGATTCAGAGCGTAATAACCGCGCTCGTGCCGCGCGCGGCGCATCTTCACGCACCGGAGGCGCAGCTGCATGTCCGTCTCGCCTTTCTCGACCTGCCCCAGGGACAGGATCCCGTCGGCCAGGAACTCCTCTTCGAACGACGACAGCTTGCCGTCGTTCCCGGACGGGACCTCGGAAATCAGGAAGCACGTCGCCTGGAGGGACCTCAGGAACCCAAAGAAGTGGAACAGTTCTCGACGCGGGTTGTTGAGGCGACTCAGGCTGTATAGCGCCGCGAGGCTGTCGAGGGCGACCAGGTCGAACGCGTTCACCCGCACCCGTTGGTCGATGTACTTCTGGAGGACGTCGAGCCAGTTCTTCGACAGCTCCTCATCCTTGTGCTCCAGCCGGATCCGGCCGACGTCGAGGATGTACAGTTCCATGTCGTCCAGGCCGGTCATGCCCAGGTCCGTCATCGCCGCCCGAAGATCTTCCTGGCTCTCCTCCAACGTGATGTAGAGGGCCTTCGAGCCGGCCTTCACGTTCTCGTACAGGATCGAGAAGGTCAGGGCGGTCTTCATCGTGCCCGGCGTGCCGGTGACGAGGACCAGCGAGCCGCGCGGGATGCCGCCGCCGAGCGCCTCGTCGAAGCCCTCGACGTAGGTCTTCAAGCGGTCCATAAACGACCGCGGAACGAGCAAGCGCGCGCTATAAAGGAGTGCCGCGGAGATTATCAACCCTGAAAGGGCGGGCCGCGGCACGGTTTGGGGAACCCCACCGAAAGGTTCATCGGGACCTCTGACTTACCTCTAAACAGAGGTAGAAATCGGAGGATCGAGATGCGAGTCGGCTGCGGTCTCCGGGTGCGTCGGATCGACGGGAACGAGTACCTGTACTTCTGGCATTACGAGCAGGACAGCGGCCGAAGCCGACGCCGCGAGGACTACGTGGGCCCGGCTCGGGATTCCGGGTCGAAGCGCGACGCCGCGCGAAAGTTGCTCGCGTATCACCGGCGCGTGCGGCAGGACCTCGACGCCCGGATCGCCCGGCTCGAGCGAACTGCGTGATTGACCTCCGCGGCCGAACGCGGACGCGCGTCCTCCGTTCCGAAGCGAGAGGCGCGGACCGCCTCGGCCTGAAGATTCGATATCTGGTGTAGCACAAACGGATGCCGCCGCTTATCCCCGGAACGCCGATTGCCTTTCCCTTGGAGGGGTTTCTCGTGCCCTGTCGTTTCCCGAGCGTGCGGACGTCCTGGACGGGCCCTGCCTTTCTGGCCGTATTAGTTCTCGTCGCGGCGATTGGAGCCTTCACGCCGACGATTTTCTCTCGACCCTCGGCCGTCGCGATCGACTCGCCCGATGACCTCGGCCTGACCGCCTCTGTGGCCCCGGCCACCTTCCGCGATGGCGACGGCGGGCCCTACAGCGAGACGGACGACACCTACATTAGCAGCGGCGCCCCAGGCACGAATTTCGGGACGAATTCGAAGCTGCTCGTTGACGGAGCGGGGTGCAAGATCTCCTCGACGGCCGTGTGCAAGACGCTGATCAAATTCCCCAATTTCATCGGCCCGAATTCCGGCCAGGTGCCGCCCGGCTCCACGATCGAGAGCGCCAACCTGGATCTCGTGATCACGAACAAAGGCTGGACCCAAGACGTGTACCAGGTTACGGAGTCATGGCGAGAGGACAGCGCGACCTGGAACAGCTTTAGTCCCGCGGGGATGCCGGGGACGAAGCCTCAGGATTCTGTGATCTCCCCGAGGAGCCTCGGCCTTTTCTCCATCGACATCACCTCAATCGTGCAGCATTGGGTGGGCGGCGAGCCGAACGAGGGGGTTCTCCTGGCCTCGTCGAACTCGGACGGGGTCGACTACGAGTCGAGCGAGTCCGCGAGTCCGCCGGCCCTGACCGTGCAGTTCACCGCACCACCATCGTCTCCCCCTTCAGAGTTCATGATCATCGACCTCGGCACGCTGCCGGGCGGATCCAGTAGTACCGCATCGGCGATCAACGACGCAGGCCAGGTCGTCGGCTCGAGCCAGATCAATGTTGCGGGGTCCACAGAGTGGCACGCCTTCCTCTGGGAGGCCGGCGTGATGACGGACCTCGGGACGCTCGGTGGCGGCTTCAGTACCGCTCAAGATGTCAACGACGCGGGCTGGGTGGTGGGGACGAGCGCGACTACCTTCGGTCTCTCGCACGCGGTCATGTGGGAGGCCGGGACCATGATTGACCTTGGGGTGCTGCCGGGCGATTCGTCCAGCGTCGCGCAGGGCATCAACGACCAGGGCCAAGTCGTGGGCTACAGTTCGGGCGACAACGGAACCCACGCGTTCCTCTGGGACGACGGGATGATGACCGACCTCGGAGTCCCGGGCGGAGGCTGGCTCACGTTCCTGCCGGAGGCGATCAACAATGGAGGCCAGGTCGTCGGCACGAGCCGGGATAGCGATGGTGGCGACGGGGCTTGGCGATGGGAGGCCGGCGTGTGGACCCCGGTCGCACGCGAGAGCCCGGGAGACATCAACGACGCGGGCCAGATCGTCGGCTCGGGCGACGGGCGTCATGGTGCCCCGGTCAGAGGCTGGCTTTGGGAGGACGGCGGATTGACGGACCTCGGAAACCTCCCCGGATGCTGTGACTACCAGAGCTATGCCCTCGGTCTGAGCGAGGCGGGCCAAGTTGTCGGTCGGAGCCAGACCCTCGACTATTCCATCTATCACGCGTTTCTCTGGCAGGCCGGGGGGATGCAGGACCTCGGCACGTTGCCGGGCCATCTCCAGAGTCAGGCCGATGACATCAATGACGCGGGCGAAATCGTCGGCTCGAGCCAGGACGCCTCCGGGTCCCGAGCCGTCCTCTGGACGGCCGATTCCGATTCTGCTCCGGCATTCACCATCGTCGACCTCGGAACGCTCCCCGGGGATACCTATAGCACCGGCGTGAAGCTGAACGACGCGGGACAAGTCATCGGTTGGAGCGTCCGGGACTCCTCTGACTTCGGGTCCCTAGGTGCCCGAAGCTTCCTCTGGGACAACGGCGTGATGACGGACCTCGGAAATCTGGGCGACCCCGACGTGGGCACGATGGCGACGGACATTAACGAGGCCGGCCAAGTCGTCGGATGGATCAGGAACGCCTCGGCTTATGACCGAGCCTTCCTCTGGGAAGACGGTGCAATAAGGGACCTCGGCGTTGGGGGCAAGTCCAGTCAGGCCATGGCGATCAACGACGTAGGTCAAGTCGCGGGTTTGTACTACGTCTATACCGGCAATTCACCCTATGAGTGGGAGACTCACGTGTTCCTCTGGCAGGATGGTGTCACGACGGACCTCGGGGACGGCGGGGCGTACGCGGACCCCTACAGCCCCCGCACCATGAGGGTCACGGGCCTCAACAACAAAGGCCAAATCATCGGCTGGAGCGACAGCATTGAACTTCACGCCTGCGACAAGCGCGCTTGGCTGTGGGAGAATGGGCTGTTCAGGGACCTCACGAACACCTCGGGCTGCGTTGGTGTCGAGGAGTCCATCGCCAACGACATCAATGACGCCGGCCAAATCGCCGCCTGGCGAGGTAGCTCGTACGAGGGGCCAAGTCGCGCCTACCTTTGGGAAAATGGCACGTGGACCGCCCTTCTGGCTCCGGACGCTCAGGGCAACGCGCTCGGGATCAACAATCTCGGCCAGGTCGTCGGGGTAGGAGCCGTTGACCCCAACTCCACGGGCGGCCCCTTCATCTCGGAAACGGACAGGACCATCACGGTTCTTCCGGACGGATTCCCCCCGTCGTTCTCGAGCGGAGCGAATGACCTTGACCTCAACGAGGCGGGCGACGTCGTGGGGTCGGCCACTCCCGACGGCAGTTATAGCGGTCAGCACGCGGTCATGTGGACGACGGCCGCTCCGCCCTCTGGCCCGGCCACCCTGACATTCCAAAAGGGGGACGGCGGCGCGTACAGCGAGACGGACGACACGTACATCTTGGGCGGCACGCCGGACTCGAACTTCGGCACGGGCTTGGCTTTGTTCGTCGATGCCTCGGGCTGCAAGGTGACCCCTGCCACCGTCTGCAAGGCCTTGATCCGATTCCCGAACGTCATCGGTTCCAATGCTGGACAAGTGAAGCCGGGGTCCGTGGTCGTGTCCGCAATCCTGCAAATCGAAATCACGAATCCGGGCGGGACGCAGTTCCTCTACCAGATGACGGAAGGCTGGACGGAATCCGGCGCGACGTGGAACGGTTTCGCCACTCCCGGCTCGCCGGGCACGAAGGGGACCGGCCTCTCGTTTGCGGCCCCGCTGGGCGTCATCAAGCTGGACATCACCGCCATCGTGCAGAACTGGGTCAATGGGGACGCGAACTACGGCCTCTTGATCTGGTCCAACTCGGCCGACGGGGTCGATTACCGTTCGAGCGAATCCACGAATCCGCCGAAGTTGACGGTCACGTTCCGCTCGCCGTAGCGGCCTCGGGGTGGGGCCAAGCACGTCGGAATCGCGCCCCGCCCCGCCAAATCCTACCTCTGAACAGAGGTAGATAACTCGGGATCGAATTGGGCGTCCGGTGGGGTTACCTATATCCACGGACGTCGCCTTCGGCGATTTCCGTGGTCCTCGAGGCGATCCCGCAGGCCCTCTGGTTCTTCCTCCCCGCGTTCGTCGCGAACCCGATGGCGGTCGTCTTCGGCGGGGGCACGCCGATCGATTTCGGCCGAACCCTCCGGGATGGCCAGCGGCTCTTCGGCGATGGCAAGACGTGGCGGGGCCTCGTGGGCGGCACGCTGTCGGGGGCGTTGCTGGGACTCCTCTTGACGGTGCCCTTCAACCTCTTCGCGCCGGATTCCACGTGGTCCTCCGGATCGTATGGCTTGGCGTTCGCAGCCTCCGCGGTCCTCGCCTTCGGCGCGCTCCTCGGAGATCTCGCGGGCGCGTTCTTCAAGCGGCGGATGCACAAGCCGCGCGGCGCGAAAGCCCCCGTCCTCGACCAGTACGATTTCGTCGTCGGTGCGCTGCTCATGAGTCTGACGATTCACGAGTGGTCCGTCCCGCGCTTCTTCTCCGGTGATGCGTTCCTCGGTCTCGTTGCCATCATCCTTATCACGCCCGCCCTGCATCGGGCCGTGAATGTCATCGGATTTCGGATCGGCCAGAAACGGGAGCCCTGGTAAGCTCGACCGGCCGGCCTTCGTCTCCGCGCTCAAGGCGTGCGGAGCCCTCCAGTTCGGGACGTTCACCCTCGCGTCCGGCAAGACCTCGTCGTACTACGTGGATATCAAGAGGGCGATTACCCGGCCGGATCTCCTGCGGACGATCGCGGAGGCGATGGCTCCGTACGTCCGCGGCGCGAGCCGAATCGCGGGGGTCGAACTCGGTGCCGTTCCGATCGCCGCCGCCGTCAGCCTCGCGAGCGACACGCCGTACGTGATCGTGCGCAAGGCCGCGAAGGAGCACGGCACGAGGCACGACTTCGAAGGGGAACTGAACCGAGGCGATCTCGTGTTGTTCGTCGAGGACGTCGTGACGACCGGCGGCACTCTGCGGGGCGCGATCGATCGGCTGCGAGAGCACGGCGCGGTCATTGAGAATTGCGTGTGCGTCGTGGACCGAGAAGAGGGCGGGGCCATTCTCCTCGCCGAGGTCGGCGTTCGCCTGCACGCGCTTCTCCGTGCGAGCGAGCTGGTCGCTCGGTGACGGTCGTTCTCGGCCGCAGGCCCTTGACACCTGAGGGCCATCCGTGGGCGCCGACGCATCCGAAACACTTTCGGCCATCTCCCCACGGTCGGTTGATACCTCCCGTCACGGGTGCGCCGAGAGGGGAACATGGATCCACTCGCCGTCACCTGCGAAAGCCGACCGGGCGTACCGGAAGCTCTGACGGTCACCCAACTCGCCCGTGTAATCCGGGACACGGTCCGGGCGAACCCGATCCTCTCCCGGATCCTGGTGCGCGGCGAGGTGAGCAACCTGCAGCGCGCGCCGTCCGGTCACGTGTTCTTCACGCTGAAGGACGCGACGGCCCAGATCTCGTGCACCCTCTTCCGCGAAGACGCCGAGATGCTCGGATTTGACCTCGAGGACGGTATGGACGTCGTCGTCTCGGGCGACGTCGATGTGTTCCCGCGCCGAGGG
>VBLR01000142.1 GCA_005878665.1 Methanobacteriota archaeon
CAGTAAGAAAAGTCAATATACGCCCTCTCCGTTGAATCGCGATTAAAGCCCCGTGGTCTAGCGGCCAATCGTGACCGCGATGCGGTCGCGGGCCAGTGATTCGAGGCTCTGGATCGGCCGAACACGCCGAGGAGAGACCTCGCGACGGCAGTTCGAATCTGCCCGGGGCTATCCTTCCTATGCGGCGAGGATCGACTACGCCGTCGGCAAGACCGCGGACCGCAAGGCGTGACGGCCGACGAAGCGACAGTTTCCCCCCTCTCGTGTCAGTGGCGATACTCGGCCCGAAACGCCTGATGGGCGCGGACGAGGTCTCCGTACGCGCGGATCTCGAGGGCCATCCTCTGGGAATCCCAGCCCAGGACCTTTCCCATCCGTTCCGCCACCATCGTTGCAGCGCGCACTCCTTGGTCCAACGACTCGTAGAAGAGACCCAGCCGGCGGACCAATACGTCCTCGAGGGTCATGGCCATCTCTTCATTCATCGCGATGTCCACCTCCGCCCATGTGTGCGAGGTCGACCGGACGATTCGTTCCCGGGCGGACGGTGCGCCGAGGAACCGGCGCACTTGTTCCGGCGCGAAGCGACCTTGGAGATGAAGAGCCGTCTCCTCGTCGAAACCAAGGCCCGTGAACTCATCGAGCGGACTGACGGGAGGGCCAAGAGGACGATTCCGCGTGGCGTTCGACCGCGGGCGACGGAGTCGGAGCGCGAGGAGCCCGCCAACCTCTTGGGCCATGATCCGATGCGTCGTCAGCTTGCCGCCCGTCACCGAGATGAGGCCGTCAGGGTCCCCGAATATCGCATGATCCCTGGAAATGTCCGATTCCGATTTCTCCGCTCCGCCTTTTCGGAGGAGGGGACGCAGGCCTGCGAAGGCGCTTACAACGTCGGCAGGGCCCAGATGGGCGTCCGGGAAGGCCGCATTCACCGTCTCTAGGAGATAGGCAACGTCTTCGGAGTCCGGGACGACCCAGTCCGGGTCGCCGCGGAAATCTGTGTCGGTCGTGCCTACCAGGGTCAAGGCTCCCCAAGGAAGTACGAAGACGATCCGGCCATCACGCTTCGCGCTGAGCGCGAGGGCGGAGCGGTTCCCGATCTTCGCTCGCGGGACGAAGATGTGGATCCCCTTCGTCGGCCGGATTGTTGGACCCCGTCTGGGGTTTCGCACGTGGTCGAGCCATACGCCGGTCGCGTTCACCGCGAACCGCGCGGAGACCCCGAAGGAGGCACCTGCAATCGAATCCCGGAGTCGCGCGCCCGCGACCCGACCTCCCTGGCGGACGAGGCCCTCCACTTCGACATGGTTCGCGACGATTGCTCCCGCCGCAGCAGCATCTTGCACGATCGCGAGCACGAGGCGCGAGTCGTCGGTCCACGCGTCGTAGTAGAGTCCTGCCCCCGCGAGTCCTTGTTCTGCGATCCGTGGCTCTCGCTCCCGGGCCTCCTCGGCCGAGAGCCAAGATCGGCGAGGCAGCGTCTTTTCCTTCGACAAGAGATCGTACAGGAACAGGCCGAAACGGAGGGCCGTCCGGCTCGGACCGTGGTCCGCGTACGCCGGGATTAGGAACGGCAGCGGGTGGACGAGCCCCGGCGCGTTCCGGAGCAAGAGGTCCCGTTCTAGGACGGCGCGCCGGACGAGGCCGAACCGATAGTTCCTCAGGTATCGGAGCCCCCCATGGACCAGCCGCGACGTCTTGCCGCTCGTCCCGGAGGCGAAGTCGCCCCGATCGACGAGGGCCGTTGCGAAGCCGCGACACGCGACGTCTCGCGCGACTGCGGCGCCGACGACTCCGCCACCGACCACAAGGACGTCGAACGATTCCTTCCGCATCCGCTCGAGGTTTGCCGCACGCGTTCGAGCTGAGAACTCCGTCACGGCAATCCCGTCGCGAGGTTCCCCGGATTCCCGATCCCGTCCGGGTCGAGCCCCTGCCGCAGGGCCCGACGGACGACAATCCCGTCGTCTCCGACGCGCCGTCCCCACGCTCTGACCAGTCGTGCGTCCAACATGGCTCGAAGTGAATCGGCCGATAAAGACGTTCCTCTGGGGTCTTTCCTCGCGCTCTCCCAAAGGATTAAACTCGGAGGTACCATGGGGCCGCACCGGGAGGGGACGGGGACGATCGTCGGCCGGGAAGCGATCCTGAGAGTCCTGGAAACATACAATCCGTCCGCCCTCCGAATCGCGACGATTGGCTCGCATTCGGCCCTCGACGTGTGCGATGGGGCGGTCGAAGAGGGATTCCCGACCCTGGTGATTTGCGAGAAAGGCCGGGCGACTCCGTACGCCCGCTACTTTCGCGCGCTGCGGGACAAGGAAGGCCACGCGGTCCGAGGGATGGTCGACGAGGCGATCGTCCTCTCGAAGTTTCAAGAGGTCTTGAACGAGAAAATGCAGGACCGTCTTCGCAAGGCGAACGCGGTCTTCATCCCGAATCGCTCCTTCACCTCGTACTGCGACCTCGACGAGATCGAACGGACGTTCCGGGTCCCCCTCTTCGGGAGTCGGAACCTCCTGCGGACGGAGGAGCGGGACGAAGAACGCAGCTACTACTGGATCCTCGAGAAAGCCGGGCTTCCGGCGCCGGAGAAAATCGACGACCCGAAGGACATCGATGGTCTCGTCATCGTCAAGTTGCATCACAAGGTCAAGAAGCTCGAGCGGGGATTCTTCACCGCGGCGAGCTACAAGGAATACAAGGCGAAGTCCGGGGCGCTCCTCAAACAGGGCGTCATCTCGACGAGGGACCTGGCCAAGTCTCGGATCGAGCGATACATCATCGGGCCGATCTTCAACTTCGATTTCTTCTATTCCCCGATCGAAGGGCAGGGAGAGAAGCTCGAACTCCTCGGGGTCGACTGGCGGTTCGAGACGTCCCTGGACGGCCACGTGCGCCTCCCGGCGGATCAGCAGATGACGCTCGACGAGGCCCAGCGCATTCCCGAGTACGTCGTCGTGGGGCACAACAGCGCGACCCTCCGGGAATCGAGCCTCGGCGCGGTCTTCGACATCGCCGATCGATACGTTCGCGCGACGCAGGAGCACTTCCGACCGGGGATCATCGGGCCGTTCACCCTCCAGACCGCGGTCGACAAGGACCTCAAGTTCTGGGTCTACGACGTGGCCCCTCGGATCGGGGGCGGGACGAACGTCCACATGTCGCTCGGCCACTCGTACGGGAACTCGCTCTGGCGGCGCCCGATGAGCACGGGACGACGGATTGCCATGGAGATCCGGCGGGGCATCGACAGCGGCCGGCTCGATGAGATCGTCACGTGAATGACGGAGACGAGCCTACGTCCGACGGCTCTCCACTTGCGTCTTCAGGCGGTCGAGGATGTCGTTGTCTTCCGCGGCCATCATCCGGTTCATCGTGCCGGTCATCAAGCGCATGAGGCCTTTTCCCCACATCTGCGCTTCGTACGTGACCTCTGTCCCGGAGGATTTCGGGGTGAGGCGGAAGCTGAGGTCGCCTTTCATCGCCTTGGATTCCACATGCAGGCCGAGCTTCCCTGGCGGCTCGAACGTTGAGACGCGGAGCGTCGACTGCATCACCCGGTTCCCGGCCTTGCGGGTCTCCTGCCACGACGTGCCCAGGCGGAACGGACCCGGGGTGACCGACTCGATGCGCTGAATCGCGGGCATCCACCGTGGTGCGGCCGCGACGTCGGAAAGGACCGAGAACACACGCTCCGGGCTTGCCGCGATTGTCGCCGTTCGAGTGAAGGCCATGGGGGCCGCCAAGAGAATCCCCGTAATAAATCCCGCGGCGCTATCGGTTTGTCAACTGCCGGGTCTCGGTCCGACGAACTTTGATATCTCCACCGCCCATCGGGCCCCGTCAGAAGGGCCGACCGAGGATGCTGGATGCACTGCTCCTCTGGTTGGGCGCGATTGCCATAGGCTTCGTCCTACTCAACCAGGGCGCCAAATTCCTGACCGACAATGCAACGCGGATCGCGGGACGGATCGGGCGGAGCCGTTTTGTCGTCGGCGCGTTGTTCGTCTCCACGCTCTCCGCGCTCCCGGAGCTGCTGGTCAGCGGCATCGCCGCGGGAGAGGGGAGTCCCGACATCGCCCTGGGCAACGCGCTCGCCTCGACGGTCGTCACGGTCGCGTTCGTCATCGGCGTGAGCGCGCTCGTGCGGCCGATCAAGACGTCGCGAGAGATTGTGCTCCGGGATGCGGTCTTCCTGGCGATCGTCACCGTGGTCGCCTCGACCTTGCTGCTCGATGGAAACCTGACGCAGTACGAGGGCGTCGCCCTCATCGCGTTGTTCGTGCCGTACGCCCTGAACCTCGCGATCTCCCAGCGGACTGGAGCCGCGGAGGAGATTCAGGAGCGGATGGTGGACCTGGAGATTGGCCTCGCCTTTACGGGTTGGATCTTCGGCCGGAAGGTCGTCGTCCGAGCGGGCCTCAAATGGCTCGTCTTCGGCATCCTCTGGTCCGTCATGGGCGCCCAGTTCCTCGTCCAAGGCGCGATCGGGCTCTCGAACGCGTTGGGCTTGAATCCGTGGTTCATCGGCATCACGGTCGTCGCGCTCGGCACGTCGTTGCCCGACATCGCGGCCGCGTGGCACGCGACCCGCCTCGGCTACACGGACCTTGTGCTGGGCGAAGGTATCGGCGCGAGCGTCGTCACGACGCTCCTCACCCTCGGGATGATCGGGATCCTGCGACCCGCTTCTCATTCCGTCGAATTGCTCCTCCCGGTCGTCGGAGCGATGGTCTTCACGTCGTTCCTCCTCCTCGCCCTGATGCTCGGGGGATGGCGGATCACATCCCGTTCGGGCGCTGTGCTGACCTCGAGCTACTTCGCGATGGTGGCGTTCAACATCCTCTGGATCCGCGGCGGCTTTCCGTGATTAGTAGACCGCGCCGCAGCGCACGCACGTGAGCTTGCCGTCCCCTCGGGCGACGAGTTGTCCCCCGCAGGCGGTACAGAATTTCATTTCCTTCACCAGGCG
>VBLR01000128.1 GCA_005878665.1 Methanobacteriota archaeon
ATAACCTCAGTGCGATGAACGGTACGACCACCGTGAACGCGTCTTTCGCGACGACCGCTGCCGGAGTCGGTTTCGTCGACGTCACGCAGCCGCGTACCAATGCCACCAACCTCACCAGCTACCGTCTCGTGGGGCCGCTGCTTCTCCCGAATGCTCCGCCCACCGCAGATTTCGTTTGGACGCCGACATCGGGCGACACGAGCACCGTATTCACGTTCACCGCACAGGTGAGTGACGACCGGGATCCGCCCAGCGCGATCCAAGTCCGCTGGGACTGGACGGGCGACGGGACGTGGGATACCGGATGGTTCACGACGAAGACCGCGACACAATCGTACAGTTCGACGGGCAACAAGACCGTCGTCGTGCAAGCGATCGACTCCGGCGGCCTCACCGCGACGCAGTCCCACGTGGTCCAGGTGACCGCCACACCGCCGCCTCCCCCGCCTCCGAATGCACCGCCTTCGGTGGACTTCACCTGGACTCCGACGTCCGGCGACACGACCACCGTGTTCACCTTCAACGCACAAGTGAGTGACGACCACGACCAACCGAGCGCGATCCAGGTCCGGTGGGACTGGAACGGCGATGGCACGTGGGACACCTCTTGGTCCACGACGAAGACCGCGACACACACCTTCGGCTCTGCGGGCGACTACACGGTCGTCGTGCGAGCAATCGACTCGGGCGGCCTCACCACGAGCAAGTCCCGCCTGGTTTCGGTTACCGCTGTGCCACCGCCGCCAATAGGGACCAACCCGGTATCCACCCAGACGCAGATACTCCTTCTCCTCGCGAGCGTTTCGACTCCGATCATAATCGTGACTGCCATTGGCGTAATTGTTTATGCCATGAACCGCCTGCGACGCACACCCGGCCGCCGCGGTTGAACCAATCGGAGGCGGCGACGCTTGCCTTGACCCCAAGTTCGTGACAGAGCCACCAGGGAGAATTGAACTCCCGACCTGCCGCTTACAAGGCGGCTGCTCTACCGACTGAGCTATGGTGGCGCGCGGAGCCCATTGTGCCTTTCGGTAAAAGGGTTTCCGGGCGCGTCCGAGTCGAATGACGCGAAGAGTCTCATTTTTGGAAATCATGGAAAAGCCTTTATTCGCGCCACTCGGCCTCCGCACCGCTGCGTGATCAGTCTTCCTTGTCCAACCTGCGGTAGAGAGGTCTCTTTTCTTGAGCAGTACCAGCGGTACTACTGCTACGTCTGCGGAAACTATGCGCCGGACGGCTACGGTGATCGAGACGCAAAGATCTGTCCGACTTGCCGGGGCATCCTGTCGTACGTAGGCCAGTACAACCGATACTACTGCTACCGATGCAACGCGTACCCTCCGGACGATGCGGTCCTGCAATCGCTTGAAGCCACCTTGCCCGTCGACGTCCGACCCGCACCCGAAGCGAGCGAGCCCGCGGTCATCGCGGCGGAGCCCCAGAAAACGGTGGAGACCGAAAAACCGATCGAGGCCGGGAAGGAAGTCGAGGTCAAGAAGGAGCCCGAGGTCGAGGAGGCCGCGGAGCCCGCGGTGACCGCGACCGCAGCGACGACAGCACCCACTCGACAGCCCGAGGAGATCGTGGAAGAGGAGCCTCCTCACGAGGAAGCGCCGGGACCACGCCCGAGACCGCCGATCGTTCGTCTCAAGGTCTTCCAGGCGAAGAAGCCCGCGCTCATGGATCTCTGCAAGGCGTATGATCTCGATCCGACGGGGACGAAAGAGCAACTCCGCGAACGTTTACTGAGCTATCTGGATAACCTCGAAGGCGAGGCCGAACCGCAACAGGGCGAAGAGGAGACCGCGGTGCAAACCGAACCGGTCGTCGCCGAGCCCGCCGCCGAGGTGGAGCAAGAGTCCTCGCCGGGTATGAAGGAGACCGTCGAAGCCCCGTCCGTCGAAGAAGAACCGATGGGAGAAGAGCCCGTGAGTGACTCCCCTCAGGCGGTCCCAACTGAGACCGCCGAAACCCGTCCCTTGCAGGAACCCGTTGTGGAACCGGTTGAGACGCCGGTGTTTGTCTCGGTCTCCGAAACTCAGCAGGCTATTTCCGTCGCTCCCGCCATCGAGCCGACGCGGGCGCTCCATCCGTGTCCGACGTGCGGCCGCGAGCTCACGTATATCGCTCGATACCGACGGTGGTACTGCTACCATTGCCGGGCATACGCGCCTCTGAGCGAGTCGAAGTTCGCATGCCCGACCTGCGGCGCCGCGCTGCGTTGGATCGGGCAATACGAACGATGGTGGTGCGATTCCTGCCGACGGTACGCGCCCGCAGATCTCCCGAAGCCCGAGGCCGTCGCGGTCAGGGCCTCCAAGCCGGCGGAGATCGCGAAACCGGTCTCCTACGCGACCGCATACTCGACGACCGCGATCACGCATCGCCACCGGAGCCCGGGGAGCGGGATCGGCCTCGTGGGGTTCGGCATTCTCCTGTTCGTGGTGTACGAACTCCTGGTGGACTTGCCCGGAGCGCTCTCGTACACCACGGGGATCGTGGTTACACCGGACCTCGCGTTCGGCCTCCGGTTCTTCGCGTTCGTCTTCGTGGCGCTCGGCGCGATCATGGGCTTGTCGGCGGTACGCGACCGGCGCTGAGCCGCAAAGGTTTTTCCCGGCCGGGACGTTCGGCGCCGGGCCATGCGGCTCCAGCAGGTCGTGAAGGACGAACGACGCCCCCGCGAGTTCGACCCGCGGGAGTACATCTCCACGTGGACCGAGAAAGATCTCCTCCATGGCAAAGTCGTCGACGCGTGGGTCATCATCTTCCGCACCCGCGGGTGTTACTGGGCGCGCGCGAGTGGTTGCTCGATGTGCGGCTACGTGAACGATGTCGCACAGGAAGTCGCTCCGGCAGACATCAGCCATCAGCTCGACGTCGTCCTGAAGAAACATCAGGGGCAGCCTATGGTGAAAGTCTACACGTCCGGGAACTTCTTCGACGACCACGAGGTCTCTCCCGACGTCCGGGAGCGAATCCTGAAGGAACTCGGCGACCGCTGCGACAAGGTCATCGTCGAGACGCTCGCCCACCTGTTGCGCCGCGACCAGCTCGAGCACGCGATGCCCTTCGTGGACGAACTCGAGATCGCGTTGGGTCTTGAGTCGACGAACGAGAATGTCCTCAAGTACTCCGTGAACAAAGTGTGGGGCCTGAAGGAGCATGCACGGGCCGCGTCGGTGGCCCGCGAGGTCGGCGCGACGGTGAAGACGTATCTCCTGATCAAACCTCCCTTCTTGACGGAGCGGGAGGCGATTGAAGACGCGGTCCGGTCGGGACACGAGGCGGACCCGTTCAGCGATACGGTCTCCTTCAATCCGGTGAACGTCCAGAGCCGCACGATCGTCGACCGCCTGTTTCGTCGGGGCGAATACCGCCCTCCATGGCTCTGGTCCGTCGTGGAGGTCCTCGAGCGGACGCGAGACCTGAAAGCCCACGTGAAGAGCCACCCGACCGCAGGCGGCATGGTCCGCGGCGCGCACAATTGCGGAACCTGCGACCGCGGGGTCGTGAACGCGATCGAAGAATTCTCGCTCGGCCTCCGGGAGGATTTCGCCGACCTGTCGTGCGCCTGTCAGGAGGTGTGGCGCGCGTACTGGGAGACCCAGCCGTTCATGCTGACCTCGTCCGATCCGCTTGCGGTACTCGAAGCGTAACGTTCATCCGAGGTCCGAGGTTCGGGAGTCGCGATCCGGATGCGCGACTACGAGCTGAAGAGAGGAACCGCGAAGGTCCTCGAGGGCGACGGCCTGCGAAAGATCGCCGCGAGTGTATTTGGCGACGTCGGAACGGACGGCGCGAAAGTCCTCGTGTCATACGGGGCCCTCGAGAAGATGGTCGCATGGACCGATGGGAAGAAACTCTTCGTCGACACGACGATGAAGGCGGGTGTCGCGGATCACATCGCGACGGACACGATCAAAGCGTATAACGCCTTCCTCGAGAAGGCCACCGGCCTGACCGCCAAAGAACGGAGCAAGAAAGCACAGGAAGCCGCGAAGAAAGGCGCGGCCTGACCGGAGAGTGCTCCCGCTCGCGCCGGAAGAAATGGAAACAGGGCAGGGCGGCCTTCGGCCTAGCCGAAGAGCGCGCCCAGGCCCGCGGCCGCCTCTTCCTCGGAGACCTTCTCTTCTTCCTTTTTCTCCTCTTTCTTCTTCTCTTCCTTCTTTTCGGCGGGAGGCGCTGCCGCAGGAGCGGCGGTCGGCATCGCGACGGCGGCCTTGAGGGCCTCGTCGATGTTCACGCCTTCCAGCGCGGCGGTCAGGGCCTTCACGCGGGTCTCGTCGACCTTCACGCCGGCCGCCGTGAGGACCTTCTTCAGGTTCTCCTCGTTCACGGGCTTGCCGGCGGCGTGCAGGACCAACGCCCCGTACACATATTCCATCTGTCGTCACCTCCTTGCGTTTGATCACCCGGTCGTCGTGCGAATTGCCTCGTCGGCCGCGCCGGGCGCGCGTGCCACAAGGGCGAGCATCTGAGTGTGAGCTTTCGCCAGGAGTAGTTTGATCGACTCTTTCGTCGGGAATTCGGATTCCACCGCGAGCCCGAGGGCTTGCGTGTGGGCCTTTGCGAGGAGCGGGCGAATCGTTTCCTTCGTCGGGTACGCGATCCCGAGGGCCAGTGCGAGAGCCTCCCGCCAAGCTTGGGCGATCTGTCCACGGACGACCGTGTCGTCGACGGCGAGCGCGTCCCGACGGAACACGGTGCCTTCCTCGTAGGCGCCCTGCAGGTCGAGTCCGACAACAAGGGGGAAAATTTCGAGCCGTGCGAGCTGTTGGGCGACGTCCCTCGGGATTCGCTGACCCGCTTTCACCATGAGCTTGTCTTGGCGGATGACGACCTTTCCGCGTTCAATCGCTGCGGGAATCCCGGCCTTCTGGAGTTCGCCGACGACGGGGCCGGGCTTGAACGGCGTTTCGCCCGCGCGGACCCAAAGGTCCTCCGGCGCGACCTCGCCTCCTCGAGCGGGGGCGCGCGTCTTCGTCGCCTCGAGTTCCTTGAAGAGCCGGAACGGATTGATGTCCGCCGTCACCACGGCGGTCTGCCCCTGGATTGTTTCGCTCAGCTGGACCAGGGCCGGCTTCTTCTCGCTCGCCTGCTGCAAGGCGAGGCGCAGAAGGTTGTTCTTCGCGACCGTGATCGTCGCGCGTCCGGAGAGCTTCTTTCGGATGTCCTGGAACTGAGGCGCGGGGATCCCGTGGATGTTGGCGATCCCGACGACGCGGGCCTGGGCGCAGCGGGTCGCGAGCGTCTCGACGAGTTGCTTCTTGTAGGGAGCGACGTGCGCCATCAGACCATCTCAGAGATACTTCACCGCCGGGCCCATCGTCGTCTTCACGTAGGCCGACTGAATATTGAAGCGTCCTCGCTCGAGCTTGCCCACGACCCGGCGCATGAGGGCATCCAGATTCTCCGCGAGATCCTCCGGGGGCATGTCCCGGGTCCCGATCGCCGCGTGGAACGTCCGCTTGTCGCGGCTCCGGACGCGGACCGTGTTTCGCAAGGAGCTGATCAGGTTCGTCGGGTCCGCCGTCGGCGGCACGGGCCGAGGCATCCTCCCGCGCGGCCCGAGGACGACGCCGAGGCGCTTGCCGATCACGGGCATCAGCGGGGCCTCGGCAATGAAGAAGTCGTACGACGTCGCGAGGCCCCTTGCCTTGCGCTTGTCGCTGGCGTACTCCTCGATCTCTTGCGGCTGGATCACGAGGTCCGCGACGTTCCTCGCCTTCAGGGCGAGTTCTCCCGACGCGAAGACGCACACGCGAATCGGTTTCCCACGTCCTTTGGGCAGGACGACATCCTCTTCGACGCGATTCTTCGGGACGGAAAGATCAACGTCGCGAAGGTTCACGGCGACTTCGACGGACTCTTTGAACGCGCGGGGCTTGGCGGCCTCCAGAAGCTTCTTGATTGTCTCGACCGAGTGCTTGTCCGCCAAGGAAAGTCGCCTCCTGCAGTGTGTGCAGCCGCGAGGCCTCCTGCAGAGGAGAGGCGGCCAAAGAGCGTGGCCCTAATAAGGCTTTGCGGACGTGCAGCTGTGGACCAATCTACGGGAGAGTGCGGCCGGAGAAGGCGAGCTTCGCCGCAGATGAACGCCGCCACTCGGCTTCCCTCCAGCTCCGTCGACGGTGAATTATCAGCCGGACGATGATAACTGCATAACCCTTTTGTAGCAATCTCCCCTAGCCCGGTCCGTGCGGGAGGAGGACGTCGCGCGGGCCCTCGAGACCCTCGGACTGACCGGAAAGGAGTCTCGCGCGTACACCAGCCTGCTCCAGAACGGGGTCGCGACCGCCCAGCAGGTCAGCCAACTCCTCGGAGTCCAGTATCCAGCGGTGTATCGGATCCTCCAATCGCTCCAAACCAAAGGCTGGATCGAGGTGTCGCGGGAACGACCGAACCGGTATCGGGCGCGCGCGCCTCGAATTGTCGCGGAAGAGGCACGCCAGTCCAAAGGCGATGATCTCGTCGCCGCCGCCGAGATGGTTGGCGGGTTGAAGGAAAGCCCTCCGCCCAAGGCTCGGGAAACCGAGACCGATCTCTGGATCTACAAAGGCACGGAGTCGATCGGACGCAAGCTCCGCGAGGTCGTCCTCTCGAGCAGTGGACAGATCCTGTGCGTGAGTCCGTTCCCCGTGGCCCCCGAGATCCTCCGGCTCCTCTTCGACGCGCTCGGCCGGTCCCATCGAGGGGTGCGAGTCGTCCTGAACGAGGCGAATCGGGGAGATCTCGCGGAGCTGGGAAGTCTCCTCGGACGGAACATGCGCGTCCAGTTCCACTTCCCCGCGCGGCCCCTCTCTGCGACGAGGCTCGCCCACACCTATGTATTCCCGAGCGACCAGGAGGTTTTCATCCTGAACTCGTTCTACCGCGATGGGGAGCTCGCGACCGACAAACTCCAGGGGCTGTGGATCGGCGATATGGACTTCGTGAGGATCCAGCTCGAAGCGATGCTCTTGGACCTGTCGACGCCGACGCCCCGCGAGCGCAAAGCGTTTCCGAAGGCCCGCTGACCTCAGCCCGCGAACTGCTTGTCGTACTTTCCGGCCTGGATTTCTTTCGAGAGCTCTTTCGCGGGTTTCCCTTCGACCGTGACGCCCATCGAGACGCACGTGCCCACGACCTCGAGGACGCGCGCCTTCAGGGATTTCCCTTGCATGGCGTCCGCTTTCATGTTCGCGATCTTGCCCGCCTGCGCGAGGGAGAGGTTCCCAACGCGCGTCTTGCCCGGATCGCCGGATCCTTTCTCGACCTTCAGCTCCTTGACAATCAACGCGGACGTCGGCGGTGTCCCGACCTCGATCGTGAAGGCTTTCGATTTCGGGTCGACAATCAGGGTGACGGGGACCTTCATCCCTTCGAAGCTTTTCGTCTTCTCGTTGATCGCTTTGATGATCTCGACGATGTTGAGGCCGAGCGGACCGAGCGCCGGTCCCAACGGAGGTCCGGGGGTGGCCTTGCCGCCATCGACCAGCACATTGAGCTTCTCAACCATCGTCGGAACCTGAGTGAGCCGGCCCGAGAGAACGGGCCACCATAAACATTTCGACCGGAATCATTGAGTGCCTTCCGCCCTTGAGCTACGTATTCTTGGAAAGCGCAGAACTTACGCTGGAGACGGCCACGGCGAATCCTCTGGCAATTGTGACAAAATTAACCCTAAATAAGGTTAGCGACCAGAAGAACGGCCAGCCGATGCCGACGGCCTGACTCACTTCTCCTCTTCCTTCTGGAGGACCCGCACGCTGTCGCCACGAACGGTTACGGGGATCCGGACCATCGCTTCGAACAGCTCGACAGTGATCTCTTCCTTGGTCTCGTCGATCTTCATGACCCGAGCCTTCTCGCCCTTGAACGGGCCGGCGACCAGCTCAACGATGTCGCCCTCCATAATCCCGCTGACGATCGGCTTCGGGGTGAGGTATGCCTCGATCTCCGAGAACGCGATTCCCGTCGACTCTCCCTCACCTTTCACGACGCCGCGCGCCCGTCGGAGACCGCGCACGACCTCTTCCAAGCGGTCCGGATTCATGCTCTCGACGTACACGTATCCACGGAAGTTCGCCGGCACGAGGATCGAGAACACACCGACGTCTTTCGCCTTGGCCCGCGCGTAGATCGCGTCGGCCACCGCGCGTTCGTGACCGATCGACGACTTCACCGCGAGGACCGCTTGCCGCGCGCTGAAGCTCAGGGTCTTCGCGTCGAACGCCCCCGGATCGCCCTTCGAAATCGCGTTGACGACGACGTTCAACCGGTCCCCGTAGCGCGCGCCTTTCGGACAGGTGACGGTCAACGTGACCTCCCGTTGGCCGTCGGCGATCAGCCGGAACTCCTTCTCCGTGACCTTCGTGAAGGTGACGTCCCACACTTTCTCTTCGACGCCGTACAATTTGACGGTCCACTCCGGCGGGTCCGGAAGCTCGGAGTTGTAGACGAGGTCCACTTTGATCCGGATCGTATCATCCTCGGTCCCCGTGTTCGTGACGATGACCGGGTATTCTTTCGTCTGACCCGCGGTGAGGGAGACCTTCTCCTCTTTCAGGTCCAGCTTGACCGCGTAGTGGCCGACCGCGGGCGGCTCCTGCTTGGGCTCCGCCTTCGCCTCGCGCCTCGATAGATCGTCGAGGAGTCCCATTCGATTACCGCCCCACGAACCCGAAGATCCCGTGGAAGAGGCCGGGCCCGTATCGCATGATCAGGTAGATCAGGAAGCCGAGGGCTCCGATCGCCGCGATCCCGATTCCGGTGATGAGCACGACTTTAGAGTACTCGTCCGGCGTGGGCCTGCGCGCCATCTTCAGGACGCGACCGTAACGGCCTTTCCCGAGGCGCTTCGCGCGCTCCTCGATCCGCCGTTGCACCTCCCAGCTCTTGTCCACGATGTCCGCCATCAGCCTCACCGTACGATGTCGACCCCGCCGTGGGCACGCACGTGCTCCCCCGGCCCGAGGATCTGCTTGGACCGCACGCCGGTCAGGATGAGCATGACCCGGAGCTTGTGCTCGAGGCTCGGATCGACCGCGGCGCCCCAGATGATCCGCGCGTTCGGGGCGATCCGACCCTGGACGATCTCGGCGACCTTCTCCGCCTCGGCCACGCTCATGTCGTTCCCGCCCGTGACATTCACGAGGGCTCCGGTCGCGGCGCTGATGTCGACGTCGATCAGGGGCGAGTTGATCGCCTCTTCGATCGCCTCCTCCGCGCGGTTGTCTCGATCGGACTCGCCGAGGCCGATCATCGCGACCCCACCACCCTTCATGATCGTCTTGATGTCGTTGAAGTCGAGGTTCACGAGGCCGGGCTTCGTGATGACCTCCGTGATCCCTTTGATGCCTCGCATCAGCACATCGTCCGCGACCTTGAACGCCGCATTCAGGGCCAGACGCGGGACGAGTTCAAGGAGTTTGTCATTCGGGATCACGACGACGGTGTCCGCGAAGTTCCGGAGCTTCTCGAGGCCATACTCCGCATTCTCCGCCCGGATGGCGCCCTCGGCCCGGAACGGGAACGTGCAGATCGCGATCGTCAGGGCGCCCGCCTCCTTCGACAGCTGCGCGAGGACCGGGGCGCCGCCCGTGCCGGTGCCGCCTCCGAGGCCGCAGGTGATGAACACCATGTCCGCACCCTGGACGACGGACCGCAGTTCGTCCGCGGCCTCGCGGGCAGACTCCTCGCCGACTTGGGGGAGCGCGCCGGCTCCGAGGCCTCGCGTCACGCGGCGGCCCAGGAGGAGCTTGTGCGGGGATCGGATGATGAGGAGATGCTGGGCGTCCGTGTTCGCGGCGAACAACTCTGCTCCGACGATGCCGGATTCGACGAGGCGGTCGATCGTGTTGCAGCCGCCGCCCCCAACTCCGACGATCTTGATATTCGTCCGGAGGCTCGCGAGGATCCGCTCGAGTTCGGCGTCTTCCGCGTCGACGCCAACCCTTTGCATGGGGGACTCAGGAAGCCGCGGCTGAACGCCCGAGCGACTCACCACTTCCCTGACAATGGAATCCATTTTTCGGCCTCCGGCTGCCCGAGGAAGCGAATGAAGCAACCGCGACATTCACGTAAAGGAGGAGGATTAATAAATGTTTCCGGGATTGCGCCTTCCTCCTCCCGTCCCGTGGAGTCTCCACGGAGCAATCCTCAGCGGATCACGTCGACGCCGACGCGGGCCTTCTCCTCCGACGGGTCTCGTCGCCCGACGATCTGTTTGGACTTGACGCCGGTCGCGACGAGCATGACGCGCAGCGTGTGTTCGAGTGACGCATCGACCGTCGCGCCCCAGATGATCCGCGCCGTGGGAGAGACTTTCGACTGGACGACCTCGGCGACGCGTTCCGCTTCGGAGATCGTCATGTCGTTGCCGCCCGTGACGTTGATCAGAACGCCGTGGGCGGTCGAGACATCGACCTCGAGAAGGGGCGAGTTGATGGCCTCCTCGATCGCCTCGACGGCGCGGTTGTCGCCGACCGCCTGGCTCTCGCCCAGGCCGATCATCGCGACCCCGCCGCCTTTCATGATCGTCTTGACATCGTTGAAGTCGAGGTTTACAAGGCCGGGCTTCGTGATGATCTCGGTGAGTCCCTTGATCGATCGCATCAGGACCTCGTCGGCGAACTTGAAGGCGAGGTTCAACGACTGCCTCGGCACGAGGTCGAGCAACTTGTCGTTCGGGATCGTGATCACGGTGTCGGCGGCGTCGCGGAGTCGCTCGAGCCCCCATTCCGCGCTCTCCATCCGGAGCTTTCCTTCTCCTCGGAACGGCAAGGTGACGACCGCGATTGTCAGGGCGCCCATCTCCTTCGCAAGCCGCGCAACGTAACCGCAGCTGCCCGTGCCCGTGCCGCCGCCGAGGCCGCACGTCACGAAGACGATGTCCGCTCCTTGGACGATGGCCCGCAACTCTTCTTCGGCCTCCCGGGCCGCTTCCTCGCCAATCTGCGGCAACGCACCGGCCCCGAGGCCCTTTGTGATGCGTCGACCGAGGAGGACCTTCTTCGGGGCCGCGATGTGGAGCAAGTGTTGCGCATCCGTGTTGCATGCGAACAGCTCGGCCCCGACGATTCCCTCGTTGTAGACCCGGCCGATCGTGTTGCATCCGCCGCCTCCGAGGCCGATGATCTTGATATTCGTCCGCATCTTGCTGAGCATCTCTTCGAGCTCGGCGTCGACCCGGCTGTCTTCAAATGCGGGGGCACTCCCTTCCCGGGCGAGAACGTCCTCTAACATCGAGTTCATTGCGACACCTGCAGAGCCTGCGAGTTCATCCCATCCCGCAAGATGGCCGCGTATCCGGCGGACGCTATTTAAAAGTTGTCGGACGAACGTCCGCCGCGTTGACAAACGCGCGCGAATCGCGGTCCGCCGGAGCAAATTCACTCGAAGAGTGCAGACTTCGACGCTTTCCGGACCGCGTCGACGGCCTCGGCCGGCGCCGCGACCATGACGACCCAGTCGACGACCTGGCGCACCTGGAGAGCACGGCCGAGAGGACTCACTTTCGAAAAGGGCTTCACGCCATCGTCGTCGAGGATCGGGACTTCGGTCTTTGCAATCCGGGGTTCGCTCAGGAGGAGTTCGGGAAGCGGGACATCGACGATGACCTGACCCGGTTTCACGCCCGCTCGTCGTGCGATGCGGTCCTCCACGCGCCGGCGCTCGTCCGGATCCTTGAACGATGCGAGCACGGCCCGCGTCGCGTCGGTCAGGTCGTCCCGATCCGACGCGAGCACGCGCTTGTAGAGCTTGCGATACTTCAGGCGCAACGCGATCTCTCGCTGGAGCGGTCCTTGATGCACGAGCCAGTTCAGCAGCTCGTGGTCCACCATCTTCTGGATGTCCGCGATCGGCGCATCGGATCGCTCCACGGCGCGCGCGAGCATCTCTTCGGCGATGCGCACCGTCTTGTGGAAGTACACGGACGAGTACATGAGGCCCCGCGCGACGAGCATGCCTTCCAGGGCCGGGAGGCCTTTGCGGTCCAGCGCGAGCTCGCCTCGGTGGCTCCGGAGCGTCTGAAGGAGGCGGGAGAAGTCGATCGTCCCGTGGGTGGCGCCGGTGTAGTGCGCATCCCGCATCAGGTAGTCGATCTGGTCGGCGTCCATCGGGCTGTGGATGATCTGCGCCAAGTAGCGCTTCGATTCCTTCCGGCTTCCGGGCACGAGGAGGCTCGTTCCTTTCTCCGAGGGTCCGCGGATGAGCGCGGCAACCGCCGCGGGATCCACCCCATGTTCCTCGAGAACCTCGGGAATCCGCTTGACGTCTCGGAAGGCGTGCCGATCCTCGGGGGACACATTGTCGTCGTGGCCCGTGATGATGCCCTGCGTGAGGTGCATATGATCCACCGCGAGCTCGCGGCTCAGGACGTGCTCGAGGGTATGAGAGAACGGCCCGTGGCCGACATCATGGAGAAGGCCCGCGGCCTGGACGAGTTTTCGTTCGTCCTCCGGCAGCCCGAGGGCTCGCGCCATCTCCCCCGCGACGTGCCCCACCCCGAGGCAGTGTTCGACGCGCGAATGATTCGCCCCGGGAAACACGAGATACGTGAGGCCGAGCTGACGAATCGAATTGAGTCGCTGGAGCTCGAGCGTTTCGAGGAGGTCGAGGGTCAGCGGATCGAGGCGGATCGTCCCATGGACCGTGTCGGTAATCGTCTTCAGATCCGCCATCCGACGCGCCAGCCCTTACCCGCATATATAGATTCGGCGAGACCGTTCGATAAAGTGTCAACCGAATGTCGTCGGGAATGAATCGTCGGGTTTGGAGCGGGCGTCGCAGAGCGTCTAACCCTTGGACAACGGATAGTAATCCAATCCCTGGAGCATCGGGTTGAAGTAGTAGCCGCTGACCCACGCGCGCTCGACGTGAAAGCTCGTCCCCTGGAAGACCCAGAGATATGGCACATCGTCGAGAACCGCGCGGGCAGTCAGGTCGAGGAAGTCCTGGATCCGCGTCGTCTCGTTCAACTCGCTCGCCGCTGCGTCGATGAGGGCGTCCAACGTGGCGTTGCCGTATCCGATCCATGTCGGAAACGCGCTGCCTCGGCGAAGGAACGGCGCGACGGAGTCCAGGGGATCCGCGAACCGCGGCGCCCACGAGAACAGGGCGAGGGGGAGACCTCCGGCGCGCAAGGCCCCGATGTATGCCGCAGGGGTCAGGGATCGAACGCCCACCGAGATCGCCCCGGGCGAACCTTTCTGTGAGTGCAACGCCTCGAGGCCGTTGGCCAGCAGCCTGCATCCGTGTTCTTCGTAATCGTTCCCCGCGCGGTAGTACAACGTGAGATTGAATCCGGACAACCAGTACGGCGTGGCGTTCAGCTCCGTGGCCGCCCGCGCCAGATCGAACGGGAAGAGGGGAATGCTGGCGTTATACCCCGGGAGGCCGAGCGGGATCGGGCCGCGGGGTTGCAAGCCGGCGTCGTGGGTCACGTTCACCACGAAGGCACCGTAATCGAATGCGTACGTGAACGCCCGGCGAACGTGCACGTCCGCGAAGAAGGCCGGCGGGACGGAAATCGGACCGAGCGCGGCCGCGACCGCGATGGTGACGTTCTGGTTGTACCCGAAAAACGAGACGGCGAACTCGGGTCGGTCCTTCGCGATCCGCAAGGTCGGCGATTTCGGCGTCCCGTCTGCGTTCATCACGTCCCACTGGTGGTCCCGGTCAATGGCGGCGGAGTCCACGTCTCCGGCGAGGAGCAAGAACTCACGGCTCATGACATCGCGCACGGGTAGGATGTGGACCGTCGGGACCTTCGCGGGGCCGCGCCAATATTGGTCGAACCGCGTCAAGACGATGGCTTGGTTCGCGGACCACGCGGTCAGGGTGAACGGTCCACTTCCGCAATCCGCCCCGCGGGCCAGATTGGAATTGGGGGCTCCCCACCGGACGCCTCCGTTGATCCTGAGGCACGACTCCGAGAGGATCGAACCGACGGTCGAAGCGAGGATCGGCAAGAAGGCGGGGTACGGACGCAGGAGGTGGAACACCACGGAGTTGTTGCCGGTCGGCAGGACCGTCGAATTGCTCACGGCCCATGCCGTCGAGATGTTCAGCGCGGTCGTATCCCACGAAGGTTCCGAAGGCAAGGCCGCGCTCATGTACGCCGGAACCGTGGCCCGCACCGGGAACGTCGCGTTCACCCAGTCCCCGATCGTGCAGTTTTGCGTGCCCGCGATCGACGGATTGCAATCCGCGCCCGCGAATGCGCTGATCGAGTTCGTCAGGAGGCGCTCGAGGATTCGGGATGGTCCGTCGGGCGGGTGGATCGCGAGCATGCGCCGGAACGAAAACGCGACATCGCGTACGGCCAGCTGGCTCCTGTCATGGAACGTCACATTCTGACGCAAGGTGAAGGTGTAGTTCCTCCCGTCGGCCGAGGTGCCGTTGTTCGTGGTCGACGGAACCTCGATGGCGAGACGGGGGACGAGAGGGGCCACGCTTTCGCTGTCGGCCGGGACCGACACGAGGGTTTCATACAGATTCTGAAGGACCTCGCCGCCTGCCGACTCATTGTCGACGACCGGATCCAGGGAATCCGGCTCTCCCGCGATCGCCGAGCCGAAGATGTCGGGATACTTCAGCTGCACCGGTGGGGCACTGGCGAGGACCCGCACGGTGTAGCCCGAGGATCGGTTCCAGAGATCCGAAGTCACGGTCAAGCGAACGAAGTAATTCCCCGGAGACACGAATCGGTGTGTCGCTTGGCCGACTTGAAGCGCCGTACCGGTCGTGTTCGCGGTCCCGTCCCCCCAGGAGTAGACGAGCGAGAACAGGGATGCGTCTTCCGCTGCACTCACCGCGGTGTACGTCCCGCCGCGGGAGGTGTTCGAGGCGTTGTTCCACGACCAGACGTACGCCCACGAACCATTTCCGCTGAAACGGACATCCGAGTCAGCGGGGGCGGTCGACCGGTTCGCCGCGAGCACCGCGAGTCCTGTCGAACCGACGCAGCGGATGGCGCAGCCGGTCGGCGGGCTCGGCGGCATCCGGCCGTCGGCCGGAGCGGATAGGGCGTGCACGAAGAGGAGCTGATCGTCACTCGTTGTGACCCCGTTCTTTCCATCGCTGACGGTCAGGAGCGCGAGGTACCATCCGGGGACGCCGTAGGCGTGGGTCACCTGAGTTCCGGATGCCGTCCCGCCGTCCCCGAAGTCCCATGTGTAGGAGAGCACATCTCCGTCCGGGTCGGTTGCCTGACCCGTGAACGTCAACGTGGTGGGCGGCGCCGTCGTCGCGGTCTCGCTGCTCACGCTTACGTCGGTGATCGATGGCGCCCGGTTCGGCTGCCGAACCGCGATTGAGATGGCGGTGATCGCCACGAGAGCAACGACCACAACCGCCGTGATGCGGCCCCAAGGCCGTCGTGGAGCCGACTCCGAAGCGAGGCGGACATCGACGCTTTCTCCTTCCGCGTCCGCCTCAGACTCGATACCGCTCCCTCCCCGGCAGGAATGGCGGATGGAACGGAGAGTTGACACTAATAGTTTAGCAGACGACGTTCGAACTCCGCATGACGTCGCCCCACCCAGGTTCGGCGCGCGGTCCCGAAATTGCGTCTCCAAAGTTTCAATTACGCCGCGTCGGTTGAGCGGGCGACGCCGGGGTGACAGAGCGGCTAATGTGACCGACTGCAGATCGGTTTCCAGAGGGTTCGACTCCCTCCCCCGGCACTCTCGAATGACGTGCCACATGGACCGTTCCGTTCCACACCGGAGGGATTTCGAAGTGGACGAACCGAATCGGTCTTCGACGGATGCCCGACGTTGAACGACCCGCGCACGTTCTTATAGCGACCATCCTTTCATCGAACTCGTTGATGGAGCCGGCCTAGAAAATGCGCTATTTCGAGAGCATCCTCGACACGATCGGGAACACGCCCTTGGTGAAGCTGCCGAAGATCATGGCGGGCGTCCCCTGTCTCGCGCTTGCGAAACTCGAGATGATGAACCCGGGCGGAAGTGTGAAAGACCGGATCGGCGAGAAGATGATCGAGGACGCCGAGGCGAAGGGGCTATTGAGACCGGGGGGTACGATCATCGAGCCGACGAGCGGGAACACGGGCCTCGGGCTGGCGATGGTCGCCGCGATCAAAGGCTACCGGACGGTCTTCACGATGCCGGACAAGATGAGCCGCGAGAAGATCGATCTCCTGAAAGCTCTCGGGGCCCGCGTCGTGGTGACGCCGACCGCGGTCCCGCCGGAGCACCCGGATTCATACTACCGGGTCGCCGAGCGGATCCATCGAGACACCCCGAACTCGATCCTGCCCAACCAATATGCGAACCAGGCGAATCCCCGAGCCCATTACGAGACGACGGGTCCGGAGATTTGGCGAGATACGGACGGAACGGTCACGCACTTCGTCTGCGGGATGGGCACCGGCGGCACGATCAGCGGCGTGGGCAAGTTCCTCAAAGAGAAGAATTCGAAGGTCCAGGTGATCGGGGTGGACCCGCTCGGATCGATCTTGAAGGACTACTTCTACAAGAAGGAGACGATGAAGGCCCACACGTACAAGATCGAAGGAATCGGAGAGGACTTCGTCCCGGAGTCCACCTGGTTCGACACGATCGACGAGATCGTCAAGGTGGGCGACAAGGAATCGTACCTGATGACGCGCCGCCTCGCCCGCGAGGAAGGGATCCTTGCCGGCAGTTCGAGCGGTGCCGCGGTCGTTGCGGCGCGACGGATCGGAGAGACACTCGGCTCGGGCGACGTGATGGTCGTCCTGCTGCCCGACACCGGGGAGCGCTACCTGTCGAAGGCGCACAACGAGGAGTGGTTGAAGGAGCAAGGCTACCTGGAAGAACCCGTCGCGCCACTCATGACGATCCTCCGGGCGAAAGAGCGAACGATTCCCGGCGTCATCACGATCGATATCGCGGCGAAGGTGCGGGAGGCGGCCGACATGATGCGCCAGTACAACGTGTCGCAGCTCCCGGTGATGGACACGGGCATCCTCGTGGGGAGCTTGCGGGAGGAGATCTTGATGAAGGCGCTCCTCGAGAACCCGAAGATGTACGACGATTACGTCGCCAAGGTGATGGAGAAACCGTTCCCCATCGTCGAGCCGGGGGCGGACCTCGAGCAGGTCTACAAATTGCTGATGCGCGGGAACCCGGCGGTCGTCATCGGCAAGGAGAACCGCCTCGAAGGGATCATCACCCGGATCGACGTCATCGAGTACCTCGCCGGGCGCGCGTAGCAAGCCTATTTACGGCGGGCCCGCGACTCCGTCCCCGGCGATCCCATGCGCTTTGCCACGAAGGCCATCCATGTCGGGCAGGAACCGGATCCTCGAACCGGCGCGGTGACCCCGCCGTTGTACCTGACCTCGACCTACTCCCGGAAGACCCAGGACGAGTATGCATACGCGCGCGGAGCGAACCCGACGCGGAACGCGCTGCAGGACAGCCTCGCTGGCCTGGAGGGCGCGAAGTACGCCCTCTCGTTCTCGAGCGGCATGGGGGCCATCACGACGTCCCTCACCCTCCTGAAGAAAGGAGACCACGTCGTCGTGACGGACGATTGCTATGGCGGCGTCTATCGCATCTTCACGCGAATCATGAGCAACTACGGAATCGACTCGACATTCGTCGACCTCCGAGACCTCGTCGATGCCGAGGACGCATTCCGACCGGAGACCCGGATGCTCTGGACGGAGTCCCCGACGAACCCCCTGATGAAAGTCGTCGACCTGCGGGAGCTGGCGGTCATCGCGAAGGCGCACGATGCGATCAGCGTGTGCGACAACACGTTCGCGTCGCCGGCCCTGCAGAATCCCCTGTCCCTCGGAGTCGATCTCGTCGTCCATAGCACGACGAAATACATCGGCGGGCATGCGGATCTCCTCGGCGGCGCCCTCGTGATGAACCGGGAGGATCTCCATGAGAGGCTCAAGTTCTCTCAGAACGCGTTGGGCGCGGTCCCGAGCGCGTTCGACTGTTGGCTCACGCTGCGCGGGATCAAGACGCTCGCCGTCCGTATGGAGAGGCATTGCGACAACGCAGAAGCAATCGCGAAATTCTTGAAATCGCAGAAGGCCGTCGCGAAGGTCCACTATCCCGGGCTCCCCGACGACCCCGGTCACGCCATCGCGAAGAAACAGATGCGTCGCTTCGGCGGCATGCTCAGCTTCGAGGTCCGCGATCCGTCCCGGGTCGTCGAGCGGCTGAAACGTCTCGAAGTCATTGTGCCGGCGGAGAGCCTCGGCGGCGTCGAGTCCTTGATCGAACACCCGGCCTCGATGACCCACGCGAGCGTGCCCAAGGATCAACGGGAGAAGCAGGGCATCACGGACGGCTTGGTTCGCTTCTCGATCGG
>VBLR01000129.1:0-20855 GCA_005878665.1 Methanobacteriota archaeon
CGCAGTGGTTCTACCGTGCGGTCGGCTTCGAGGACCACGCGCTCGCGATGCGGAAGTCTCTGGGGAATGGTAGGGCGTCCAAGTCCCGGGAGATTCGCACGGCCCGACGGGCGGTCCTGTGGCGCCGCCACGAACCGATGGGGACCGAGAGTTTCCTGCTCTCGAGCGACGAAGGCGGCTGGCACCTGGAGGGACAGGTCGTCGGCATGTTGGATCACAAGCCGGCCCACGTCCGGTACCGGATTGCGTGCGATCCGGCGTGGCGTACGCTCGCCGCGGAAATCTCCTTGGATCGGGTGGGCGCGCAGCGGGAACTTCACGTGACCGTCCGGGACGGCGGAAGTTGGTGGCTCGAAGGCGAGGAGGATCCCCGCCTCCGGGGTTGCACGGACATCGATCTGGAAGTCTCGCCCTCGACGAACACGATTCCGATCCGACGTCTGAACCTGACCGTCGGCGGAGAGGCCGACGTCACCGCGGCGTGGGTCCGGTTCCCCGGGTTGACGGTCGAGCCGTTGCATCAACGATACACGCGGACGGCTGCGAACCGCTATCGGTACGCGAGCGGCAACTTCGCAACCGACATCGATGTGGACGAGCTGGGCCTCGTGACGCGGTACGAGGGCGGATGGTCTCAGGAGGCGGCGGCCCAACCTGACGCTCCCTAACCTTAAATAGCGCTCAGAGTTTGGAGCACCTCTCTCTCAGGGAACCCGATGCCGGACGAAAAGCCCACACCCGAACCCGAAGGCCCGCCCGCCCCCGCGACGCCGGAGAAGCCAGGGCGCCCCTCGAAGAAGAAGGAGGAAGCGAAGGAAGAGCCGAAGGCCCCGCGGGCGCCGAAGAAACTCGAGGGCGTGAAAGAGGACTTCCGCTACATCGTCCGCATGGCGAACACGGACCTGGACGGGACCCGGTCGGTCGGGTACGCCCTCACGGCCATCCCCGGCGTCGGGATCCGCGTGTCCGAGGCGGTCGCCGACCTAGCGGGCGTGCCGCGCGCCGAGCGGCTCGGCAATCTCTCGGAGGAGCAGACGGACAAGATCGAGGCGACCCTGGGCAATCTCGGCGAACTCTTCCCGCCCTGGATGGTGAACCGCCCGAAAGATTGGGAGTCCGGCCTCGACCTGCACCTCGTCGGGGCGGAGGTCGAAGTCCGGCTGCGGGACGACATCAACCTGATGAAGATGATCCGGTCGTACAAGGGCGTCCGCCATGAGACGGGCCAGAAGGTCCGCGGGCAACGCACGCGGTCGAACGGCCGAACGGGCCTGACCGTCGGGGTGACGAAGAAGGCCGCCCTCGAGGCCGCCAAGGCCAAGAAGGCCGAGGAAGCCGCTCCCAAGAAGGAAGAGAAGAAGGAAGAGAAGAAACCGGCGGAGAAGAAGGAGTGAGTCGTTGGGCGATCCGAAGTTCTCCCGGGCGAAGTTCGAACGGCCGTCACATCCGTGGGAGGCCGAACGCATCAAGGCGGAGAATGAACTCTTGAAGAAATACGGCCTGAAGAACAAGAAGGAGTTGTGGCGCTCCCAGTACGTCTTGCGGCGGTTCCGGCAGCGCGCCCGCGAGCTCCAAGCGCGCGTGCGCACCGGAGACAAGCAGGCGGAGAAGGAGCGGGAACAGCTCTTGCGGCGACTCGGCCGGCTCGGACTCCTGCCGCTCGAAGGCACCACCCTGGACGACGTCCTCGCCCTCGACGTCGAGGCGATCTTGTCGCGGCGTCTCCAGACGCTCACGTTCCTGAAGGGCCTCGCCTTCACGCCGCGGCAGGCGCGTCAGTTCATCGTCCATGGGCATGTCTCGATCGCGGGACGTCGGGTGACGATCCCCGGGATCCTCGTGAGCCGCACGGAGGAGAACGGCATCGCCTACGACGAGCGCTCCGCGATCTCGAGCGACCTCCACCCCGTCCGGCAGACCGGGCAGATCCCGACGCCGCCCGCCGCGGAGGGCGGGGAAGACGAGGAAGGACCGGATCTCTCCGGCGACGAGCCCGGCGCGCCTAAACCGGATTCCGCGCCGAAGGAGGGCTGACATGCCACGCTGGGGGATCGCCCACATCTACGCGTCGTACAACAACATCATCATCACGCTCACAGACGTCACCGGATCCGAGACGATCACAAAGGCGACGGGCGGCATGGTCGTGAAAGCCGCGAAAGACGAGGCGTCGCCGTACGCCGCGATGAAGGCCGCCGAGCGCGTGGCCGATGCCGCGAAGGAGAAGGGCATCGACTCGATCCACGTGCGGGTGCGCGCTCCCGGCGGGAACAAATCGAAGTCTCCGGGACCGGGTGCCCAGGCCGCGATCCGTGCGTTGTCGCGGGCCGGCCTGCGGATCGGTCGCATCGAAGAGGTCACGCCGGTGCCCCACGATGGTACGAAGGCGAAAGGTGGCCGACGGGGGAGGCGGGTCTAGATGAAGGTCACGGTCCTCGCGAAGGCCGACGAATCCATGCGGCTTTTGCTCGACGAGACGGAGCCCTCATACGCGAACGCACTTCGGCGGGTGCTCGTCTCCGACGTCCCGAAGATGGCGATCGAGGACGTGGAATTCCACCTGGGGCCGATCCGCGCGGACGACGGGAAGGAGTACGAGAGCGTCGGCCCCCTGTTCGACGAGATGATCGCGCACCGCCTCGGCCTCGTCCCGATTCCCACGGACCTTGCGCTATACAACCGCCGGGAAGACTGCCCGACCTGCCACGGGGAAGGATGCCCGAACTGCACGATCATCTACTCCGTGAACAAGCGTGGCCCCGGCGTCGTCACGTCCGCGGACCTGGAGCCGATTGGAGACGCGAAGTTGCGACCGAAAGACTCGAAGATCCCGATCGTCAAGCTCGGGGACGGGCAGGCGATGCTGATCTACGCGACCGCGGTCCTGGGCTCGGGGAAGGACCACGCGAAATGGCAATCGACGCACGGCGTGGGATACCGGTACTATCCGATCCTGAAGGCCGGCAGCAAGACGCTGGACGCGCTCGATCCGAATGTCCCGTTCTGCGAAAGCCACATGCAGTCCACGTCGACGGAGGAGGAAGAGACCCTCGAGCTCTCGTCGGACTGTGAGACCTGCAAGAAGTTCATGGATCAATACAAGGTCGATTCGGTGAAGGCCGCGAACGACCCGACGCGGATCGTCATGGAGTTCGAGACGGATGGATCTCTGAGCGCGAAGGCGGTCCTGCTGGCATCGCTCGACATCCTGGCCAAGAGGTTCTCCGAACTCGCAACCCAGGCATCGGCACTCGCCTAGCAAACACGCGAAGTCGTCCGCGATAGGACAAGACTTAACTAGATTACTATCCTTATAGTCAAAAGAATGGAACTTGGCGAGCTTGAGCTGGCGGTCCTGCGGGCCGTTCGAAATCTCGGATCCGCGACTTCCGGAGCGATCTACGAGGAGGCCCGTAGGTCGAGAGACGTTGCGTACACCAGTGTCACGACGACTCTCTATCGCCTGGTCGACAAGGACCTCGTCGCGGTCCGGAAGGAAAGTGAGAAGAAGGTGTATTACCGGGTCAAGGAGGGACGCGCGTACCGCAGGGCGATGGCGGCGATGATCGATCGCGTCGTCGATACGTTTGGCGGCGAAGCGGTGTCGTATCTGCTCGATAATCCGGGGTCCTTGCCTGAGTCTCAGTTGACCTCGCTGAGGGCCCAAGTCGAAAAGCGTCGCGTCAAGGAGAAACGGGATGGCTAGCCCGATCGAACTGGTTGGCGAGGCGCTTCAGACATACTGGCTCTCGCCGCTCTCGCTGTCGGTTCTCGCGGTCTGCGGCGCTTCGTTCGGAACGCTCCTGTACGTGTTCCTTACGAACGCTCGGAATGCGAAACTCCGCGTGAGCCTTCTGACTGGTTTGTATGCCCTCTCAATCTTCTTCTGGGCGTTCGTCGCGGCCAGCTTCGCACTTTGTGTCTCACAAGCGCGGATGGTCGCGTACGCTCGGAACGGAGTGCCCCTGGCGGTTTTCGGAGCGGTGGTGGGCGGCCTGGCGGCGTCTTCCGTCATCTCGCTCCTGGTCTGGCGCTACGGCAACGACGCCGTGATCCGGAAGTTCTCTCCCCGCAACGCAAACCTGCGGGAGGCGTGGCTTCAGCAATACGTGGACCTCGTGGGGGAGTTCGAGGGGGTGCCACGGGTTCGAGTCCGCGTCGTCGAATCGGACGACGCAATCGCCATGGCCGTCGGGGGAAGGAGACGCACCATTCTCGTTTCCCGAGGGCTTCTGGAGCTTCTCGAGAAGGACGAGATCGAGACCGTCATCGCTCACGAGCTCATGCATCTGAAGCACCACGACGCCGAGTTCAAGGTATTCTCGCGCGTCTTGTCTCGCATCCTGTTCTTTGATCCGTTCAGCAAGTTCTTCGACCCTGCGGTTCATCGTGAACGGGAATACCTGGCGGATGAAATGGGCGGCCGGTCGACGGGCAAGCCCGCCGCACTCGCCTCCGCGCTGGTGAAAATAGCGAATCGGGGGACGCCCGCGAAGGCGACCTGGGGACTGAGCATACTTGGCGGCGCCGGACGAGGGATCTTCAGCCGATATCCGCCGTTGAAGGAGCGGGTGCATCGGCTCTTGCTCCTTTCGGACCTGCTCTCCGCAAGCCTGCCGGATTCGGCAAAAGATTAATACTATTCAAATAGTAACCTATTCTCGCTCGGGGAGGTTGGAACAGGCTTCTCGATTCGCATTTGGCCTCGGCGCCAGACGATGCTGGGTCCCGGGCGGTTCGCACACTGAAAGTCATGCACGAGTGGGGATACGCCCCCACAATCGAAGCGCTTTCTCGCGACCTCATTGGCGGTTCCGTTCCAGTATCCGACTTGCTGCAATCGGTTGAAGCTACCGACGAGGTCGTCCTCGAGGACGGTTTCGCATTCCTCCAGGGAAACGAACGCCTTCTGGAAGAGTCACGTAATCGCGTCGAGAGCCACCGGGCCCTGAACGGCTTCGCTCGGACAATCGCGGAAGAGTTCGCGGAAGCAATGGTCCGCAACTGCCCGCTGGTCGATTGCGTTGCGCTCTCAGGATCCGTCGCATCGGGCGGATATGCGCTCAGAGATGACATTGACATCGACCTCTTCGTCCAGGATGGCACGAAGTACCTCGCTTATGCAATCGCCCTGATCGTCGGGCTGCGGGCGACAGTCCGCCATCGCCAGAGGTTTGGTTTTCGCAAACTCATCTGCATCAACGTCGTCTGGACTCGAGCTCAATCCCATCCCTTCGTTCGACAGGATCCAGGACTGGCGTTCGAACTTCTTCGGTGCAAACCCCTCCTTGGCGAGAACCATTTCCACAATGCCATCAGGGCCAACCCGTGGGTCGATGCTTTCTTCCCGCAGCTTCGGGAATTCTCGGGAAGCTTACTCCCGATGCCGCAGCCCAGTACATTCGGAAAGCTGGTCCGATGGATCGGTCAACACGAGCGACTCCTGCGTATTGCTGACCGGTGTTCTCGGGCGGCAACTCATGCGACCTATTCCCTTGTCCATTGGCTCGGGCGACGGGACGCGCGCGCGATGGAACGTCTTCAGTTTCTCCAGCGCGTGAAGTACCCTTACGAGGTGTTCCAGGATTGATCCACCCTTTTCTGAGCAGGCGCCGCCGGATGGCGGAAACGCTTGCTCGGTTGGGCATCCGAACGCGTAGGGACTTCCTACTGTTCGTTGTCATCCTCAGCTACGCCCTCGCGATCCTAGCTCTCATGATTGGTGCCTTGGCTCGTGATTTTGGACTCGCGACCTTTGCGGCGAAGGCCGGGCGTCCGGTTTTACTGAACCTGACCCCGGTTACGATCTTCCTCAGTGCGATTATCTTCTCCCTCGCAATCCTTTGGCTCGTCTTCGGATTTGTCTCGCTTCGCTTCTCGCCGAAGGCTCTCGACCCCAACTCGATTGAAATCCGGTCGCCGACGGTGTCTGTTTTGGTCCCCGCGCACAACGAGGAGGCGGTTGTAAAGGATCTTGTTTGTGACCTCCTCGCCCAAGACTACCCACACCTCGAAGTCATTGTCGTCGCCCACAACTGCTCGGACGCCACCGTTCAGGTGATGGAAGGCCTCCGAGATTCGCGATTGAGAGTGCTCGAACTTCGAAGCCGCGACTTCGGAAAGGCCCTCGCGTTGAACTTCGGACTGGCTCAGGCGAAGGGCGACATCATCGCGCAATTCGACGCGGACAATCGAATTCCGGACAAGCAACTCGTCCGTCGCGCCGTGGCGTACTTCATTACCGAGCCAGCCACGGACGTTCTCCAAGGCCAAATCGAGACTAAGAATGAGAGAGCGACCCTCTTGACGCAGCTGCAGGCGGTCGAGTACCGGATCTTCTCATATCTTTTCTGGGGAGGACGGAATGCGTTGAGCATGCCCTGCCCGATAGCGGGTACCGGGGTCTTCTTTCGGCGCTCAATCTTGGAGCGGGTCGCCGGATGGGACAATGAGCTCGTCGAGGACTACGACCTGTATTGCAAGCTCGTCGTCGCAAAGGCCCGAATTGAGTACAAACCCGACATCGTGGCACTGGATGAGAAGCCGCCCTCCTGGAAACTGTTGCTCAGGCAGCGGAGCCGGTGGCAACGGGGTCACATGGAGATCTTGGCGAAACGATGGCGTACCTGGATGGGCTTCAGCGACATGATGTACCTGATTGCGCCGGTTGCCAACGGAGCGTGGTACGCCTCGACTGTCATCACCCTGCTGTACTACCTGCTGCCTTGGTCCTTCACGTATTGGTACCCACCGGCTGTGCTGTGGCTCTCCCTTTGGATCAGTGCCTACGCCACGATGGCGGCCATCTTAGTTCGAACGGGTCATAAGCGCGACCTCCGATACCTGCCGGCATTCTACATCTTCGGGTTCCACTGGCTCGTCGCGTTCCTGCTAGCGTTCCGCCGGCAGGAATGGTCCAGCTCGAAGACGCCCCACGGAACCCTCGGGTGAGCCCGCTGAGTGGTCCAGCGGAGATGCAAGGCGGCCCCAAGGAACCCAAACTTCAGGGAGCGTCGCTCCGGCTTGCTCAGTGGTTGCGGCAACCGGCCCACCTAGTTGAGGCTGTCGTCCTTCTCGGAGTCTTCGCCGCTTCGACGGTGATCCGGATCCACTTCGCTGCGTTCCTCGATCCGTTCGAAGATGGTTACCAAAACTGGTGGATCTCGGCTAATCTGGTTCAGACCGGTCAGTATTGGGACCGTCACTCTATGATGACACAAGGGAACTGGCTGCCCCTGTATCATTTCTTCGCCGCCGCCGTGCTCGAGATGGGCGGCTTGCAATCAATGGACGCGCTAAAAGACGCCAACATCGCGCTATCTGGGCTAACCGCGTTGGCCGTCTTCCTCGTCTCACGGGAGCGGGGACGGACGATTGCACTTGCCGCGACGGGCTTTTTCTCTTTCAACTTCATCGATATTGTGGTCAGCGGATGGGCAACGGCTGAGACCCTAGCATCCCTCCTGGTCCTTGTTGGCTACGCAATGCTTTTCCAAACAACCCGACTGACAACAAACCGAATCTGGATCGGTTCCGCGGCCTTCGCGCTCGCTGTGATGACAAGATACGAAGCCTGGTTAATCGTGTGTTTGATGACGATCTACGTTGTCCTCATTGGCTCCGTCCGGCCTCGCCGTCCCTTGCTCCTCGCCCTCCTTCCCGCAATAGTGCTGATGGTAGGATATTTCGTGTACTCGAGCCAATGGGGATTCTTGCCCAGCATCGTGATCCGCCAGACTTCGACCGACATCCAATATCAGCTCTCTGTCGGCACCCAACCTACTCCGACGACCCTGCTGACCCGCTGGTGGACGGGGTATGCGTCCTTTTTCCCGCTGGTGCTGCTGCTCGGGGGCGTCTATGCCGTCTGGACCGTCAAACGCGATTTCGGGGCCTGGATCGTTCTCTCACTGTGGGCGTTCATCGTGTTGTACACCGTGGTGCAGTTTGGGAACCCGAGCTACCGCTACGTGGTCATCAGCGTCCCCTTCCTGAGTATCTTTGGAGCGGTTGGATTGGTCGACGCATTGCGCGCGCTCCGGGGTCCGCGCCGATTCGGGTTCAGGAGCGCTCAACAGACCACCGCGATAGCTTGCTTCGCGCTTGTTCTCGTGGGACTCACTCTGCTGCCCAGTTCCGCCGCGTTCTGGGGACCCGGATTCCCCGCCAGCGTGGCGATGGAACCCCTCGAGCGCGCGGGGATCTATACGAGCACACTCCCCCTCCCGGCCGGGAAAATCCTGATTAGCGAATCGCCGATCGCAGCCTATTTCAGCGGCTATCCACCGGATCGGATCCTCGGCTCTCGCTGGCTCCCGGACAATCGTTCGCAGGCACTGACCTTTCTCAAGACGAATGTCGGGTACGTTATCTACATGGGTGTCCCCTACTACCGACTTCGGTCCCTTTTTCCAGAATTGCAGAACGGTACTAGCACCCCGGACTTCGCCCTACTGTTTGATGCTGGAGGCATCCAGGCCGGCACGCATGCAATTTTCGTGTTCCGTGTGATGCCGTGAGGCGGGCATGTCCGAATCGAAATCTGTCATGGCGAACCCGCGGACTACACGACCCGGATTCGTTCCGACTCCTGCCTTTTACGATCACGTTGCCCGAGGGTACGACCTCATAGCGTCGTCATACGATGATGTCGAGGGACGCAACGAGATCAGCGAGACGGTCCGCCGATTTAGCATCGAGGCCGCTCTCAAGGTGTTCCGCCCTGGAAATCGGATCCTTGAACTGGGTTGCGGCACCGGTCGAGATGCGGTGGCCCTGGCTCAGAGGGGCGTCCTTGTAGACGCGACGGATGTCTCTCCCGCGATGATTGCCGCGACCCGAGCCCGCGTCCTTCGTGAAAATCTGAGTGATCTCGTATCCGTCCGCTGCCAAAGTGCCGCAACCGCAGCGTCCGAGGGTGGACCCTACGACGGTGCATTCTCGAACGGGGCTGTTCTCAACTTGGAGCCGGATCTAGAATCCGTGGCCCGAGGACTCTACCGCTCCATGGCGCCGGGATCGGTCGCGGTCCTCACGGCCGCAAATCGACTTTCGTTGTTCGAGTTGCTGTTCTACCCAATCGTCTTGAAGCCGCGAAAGGCTTTCAGGAAACTCGGACATGAGGTCCCAATCCCGGTGTCCCGAGAAGGCGAAGGAAAGTCCTACGTGGTCCCGACGAGATTCCTGACCCCTCGCGAATTCGTTGGCGCGTTCCGTCCGGGGTTCGAACGCGCGCACCAAAGGGGAATTCAGGTGATCACCCCCCCGTGGAACTTGGTCGACCTGGCGCGCTTGATACATCCGGCGATCCTGGGCCTAGAACGGATTGAGAATCGCGTGGGCACGGCGCCAGGCCTTAGAAGCCTCGGATCGATCTACCTCGTCTCACTGATCCGGAAGTGATGCCGTCGATGACCGAACGCAGCCAGCTCGGGTTGATCGAATCAAGCCTCGCCTACGACCGCTACGCCTCCCGGTACGACGCAGTCTTGATCGAGAACAAAATCAATGCCTACATGCGAAGTCAAATGATGGATGAAGAGCGGAGGACGTTCAGCCCGGGCGACAACCTCCTGGAGATCGGATGTGGAACTGGCGATGAGGCGCTCGAGCTTGCGAAACGCGGATGTCGGGTAGTAGCGGTCGATCCATCCGAAGGAATGCTGAACCAGGCACGATCGAAAGCGAACCGGGCGCCGTTCGGAGTCCGCGTGAAGTTTCTCAAAGGGTACGCCCGGGAGATCGGAGCTCTTGTCTCCACGATTGAGACTCTGCCCTTCGACGGCGCTTATTCGAGCTTCGCGCTTTCATATGAAACTAACCTTGAGCTCGTTTCCGAGGCCCTCGCACTCTACATCAAGCCCGGCGGCTTCTTCCTCGCCGCCTTGATGAATCGGATCTGTGCGGCGGAAGGGTTGCTCGCTATAGGGACGCTTCACCCTTCAATGGCAGGCCGGAGACTTGCTCCCATCACCCGTCACAAGGTGGGTCAGGTCAACACGTCGATAATTGCCCGAACGGTTCACGACGTCAATCGAGTCTTCAATCCGTTTTTTAAGCTCGTTGATCTGCGCGGGCTCCCGGTGGTCCTTCCACCCGCGTACATGAATCGCCTGACTCGAAGGTTCCCGGGGGTGATGGAACTCTTCGAACAAGTCGATGCGAAGACAGCCCGTCTCCCGATTCTACGAGGTCTGGGTGATCACAGTCTCTTTAGGTTTCGTCGACGTCACGCAGCCTGACCTCGCTGATCAAACCGGCAATCGCGTCGACGAGGCGGTGGCTTCTCACGTGACCAGCGAGCGTTCCCGCTGTCGCGACGATGTCCTGCACCAACCCGCTTTTCGTGCCCACCCGGAAGAACGGTGGAAGGGCGTATTGCCAACTGAGCTCCGCGTAATCGATGCCGTATCGAAAATTTCGGTGCAACGGCGACGGTTTCAGCCGCACGAACGGGCCCTTAAGATGAACAACCTTCCCTCCTCTGGCCTGAACGCGGAGGAAGAACTCTAGGGTCCAGAGCGCCTTGTCCGTCGGAGGACCAAATCTCTCAATCGTGCGATTCGGCAGAAGCATGAGACCTCCATGCCATTCGAGGATGTCCGCGTTCGTCGCGGCATACCCTTTGAGGAGACCCTCCACATAGTCGGGAGGAACGCGTGTGTTTCCATCGAAGAGCACGACCGTGGAGTATCGGGCTCTATCGAGGCCGACACGCACCGCCGCACCTGTATTGCCCAAGTCGACAGTAATCTCCTCGTGCGGTAGACGAAGAGCAACCTCCCGAGAGCCATCGGTGCAGCGATCGAACACGATGACTAACTCATCGACGGGGCGAGTCTGTCGGGCGACAGAATCGAGAACCTCCTGCAGGACCTCCGCTTCATTGTGGACCGGCATCACGCCACTGACGCGAGCGATGTTGGGATCCTCGGATCTAGGAAATCGGGACATGAATCGCGACGCCGAAGGCAGCGGGAGAAGGAACGGCGCGCTTTTCAGAATTTCGTAACGAACTCTCGGTGGTTCATGGATCAACCGAATATCTACCGGTGCACGCGTTTCGGTCCGGCCGGCGCTCGATGGTCTCACCCGATGGTGGTGTGGTGGACTTGAAGATCGGGGGTGATGGTGTGCAGGACGCCACGCGGCAATGGTTCTGCTTTCATCGCCAAAATCGGTTCAGAGCAAGCGACAATCATTTCCTCAAAGTTGTCGAGGTACAGAGTGTAGTACTGTCCGTTTGTTTGGAAATCTCGGTAGACATAGAGACTCCGTCCATCGGAAAGGATGAAGTTTAGGCCCGTGAAGCCGCCGTACTCCTCGATGGCCGCCTTCCTCATCGCACGGGTTGCCCGAGCGACGGACCCGTCGGCTTGGCTGTCCAGATTCTGTAGCAGTAATTCAAACAAAACCTGAGAGTCAATTTTCCCTTCGTGACCCGTATCGTTAACGAGCGACCCATTGTGCTGGAACGCCCAAGTCACGCCATCGCGCACCTCGCTGAAGGGGTGGGAATATTTCTGAGCAACGAGTCCTGATACGCTTGCCCTCCGCAAGTGGCCCATCACAATCAGCGACTGCCCAGGAGCTCGCTCGATATTCAGCTTCGCGATCTTCCAGGCGGTACCGTAATACTTCGATGCGTCCGCGGCACACCCCGCATCCCGGATGTGCATCTTAAGTTCACCGTTCTGGAAGCAGGCGAGGCCCCAGCCGTCCTTGTGCCCGCGTTCGTCCGGAGCGCCAATCGGGCACATCCCCTTCGAGGCGAGGTCTGCGAACTCCTCGAACAAGTCGTAGTAGACGGGGCCTTGGCTGACGACCCCCATCATTCGACACATGGAGGGAGCAATCGGGGCCAAGCTATATGGCTCTAGCGACAGGGCGTCAGTCAACCCGACAACAACGGAAGCCACGGGAATCCCTCAGGGGTTCCAACAATCGGGTCGATGCGACAGGGGCGGGCTAGTGAGGATGAGATGCGAGGCGAAGCGAGAGCAGGCGACGGACAGGGACCGGCATGTTGTGGTACACGTTCATGAAGAGAATCGTTGGTTGCATTTCGATGATCCTGTCTTTCGAACTCGAAAGTAGAGCGATCAAGCTTTGCGGTTCGTGAAGGAAGAGCGCCGGAGTGAAAGCGTTGAGTTCCCGCTTCGTCCAAGCGGATGTGTGCCGCTCGTGAACGTTCCCAAAGTGCACACCTTGGGGAGCAGGGTTTTTCGGGGTCGATACTATGACCAAAGTGCCCTTCTCGAGTGCGGAGGTAATGAGCCGAGTTCCATTCGCCTTATCCATATGTTCAAGGACATCGATGAGCAGGACCAGATCGTACACTGGCAGTTCCGGGAGGATATCAATCGCATCGCCGACGTGCACTTCGTCGTAGATCGATCGCAAGAGCGGGGTCACGTACGGTTCAAAGACCTCAATCGCGTCAATCCGTCGGGTCCGCTTGGCATAGTCCGTTGTCCGGAACCAGAGCTCGAGGTACTCCCGCGAGATGAAACCGTACTTCCCGAATCCGGGCCCGATGTCAAGGACGCTCTGCGGATCTATCTCATGGATAAGCCACGTTATCGGGCTTACTTGTCCGAATTGGCTACTGGGCAAGACTGTGACCTCCCCTACGTCTCGGTTGCCTGGTAAACAGCCTCAAGCTGTCGGGAGACCTTGTGTTCGTCACACTGGCTATGGACAAGAGACGGCCCTTTCCTGCCCTTTACTTCAACGAGCCCAGGGCGAGAGAGGATATTCTTTAGTTGATTGGTGCCCTCTACCGGGTCAGCAGAGATCCGCCACCCTATGTCGTGTTCCGAATATGTATTGTTGGGGGAGAACGCCACCGCAGGAGTCCCTACTGCGAGGCTCTCTTGGATCTGGGCGACCCAGGTCCCGGTAAGGTCCTGAAGACAAAATGGCACGACAGTCAGGTCGGAATTCTTGTAAAGAGCGAGGATCTCGGCAAGCCCTAGGTAACCGTGAAAACTAACCGCGTCCGCGATTCCTTCTTCGCGCGCGATTTTCTCGCAGAGAGATCGTCCCGGCCCGTCACCCGCCACATCGAGGAAGAAACTACCCGCTCCCATACGGCCTAGGATTCGAAGGAAGAGGTCGAGTCGTCGATCCCCGAGATTCCGACTCGGCCAGGGGATGCGGCCGACATACAGCAGCCGCGGGACTCCACGCCCATATTGGGACTTGGGAGAAGCTGTAAGGAATTCGGGCCGTACCGGGAGCGGAACCACGGCGAATTTCCTAGTGCTCGATGCTATCCGAGGGAAAAGGGATCGGACTGCAGCAAAAGGAATGATAATTCGGCGTGACTTGCGAAATGCTGGACGGAACGCCGCACTATGCAGAGGTGTCAACCGTCCTCCGTGCCATTGCAGCAAGGTAGGCACGTTGGCTTCCCTTACGAGCCAAGGAAGGGTTTCGTAGAAGCAACCATGCAAGTGCAGGACATCAACATCGAGCCTCCGTACCTCCCTAATGAGGGGCAGGGAGAAGTCCCCGCCGAATCTGAACAGGGGAATCGTGAAAGTTACGGGAAAAATTTCAATCCGAAACGGCTGGGTCTGAACAACCGTACGGGTCCGGACCGACTCGTGGAGAAAGATAAGCGTGACTTCGTGGCCGAGCTCGGCCATCGCGGAGGCAATGTGTTTAGAAAAGTGATAGCGCTCCATTACATCGGAGAGCGACCAGCTCGCGAAGCGCCACCCATGAGGAAGCAAGTAGGCAATCCTCATGCATGCCTCACGATGTAATTCCATCCGAGGAGCAGCCACAGAATTGCACAGCCGAAGAGGAACACCTGTCGGATGAGGCCGAACGGGAAGGAAGTCGTAATCGCCGCAGTAAGGTCAAATGCATTCGGAAATATCAGGAACGAAAACTGAATCGGAATCGAATTCCACAACGTGTAAATGAGAAACAGATTCCAAAATCGGTTAGCTACTCGGAGGCCACGGTTGCTGAGAAGTTCCGGAAAGAGAATGAGAGGAAAGATCATAGCAAGATTCTGTTCCGCGAGAAACGTGCGGGTGGTCATGAAGACAATCAGGATAATGAGAGCGAACTCCGTGAGGTCCCGAAAGTCCTTGAGCGGCCTGCTTCGGAGGACGATATAACCCCCGATCACGGCGATGAACGGGAGATAACCAAGGACCGATAGAACCGAAGGAGACCCCAAGTCGAGTGGAATCGTATTGTAAATGGTGAAGCCACCGGACACCATGGTCTGATAGCTGACAGCAGCGGAGAACCCGGACACAGACCAACCAAACACATAGAAAGGTAGAATCACCAAGGCGATTCCGATGCCCAACAGGGCCGAAGTGAATGTCGCAAATTGGTGCACTCGACCCTCTCGCGGGAACGGGCGTCTCGCGATCCAAAGCCAAGCGAGGGGGATTAGCGGCAATGCTAAATGCTTCAGCGCAATCGAAAATCCCAGGGCGAGGCCGGCCGCGACCGGTCGATCCTTGTCGAGGAAGTGGAGCGAGACCAACACGAATAGCGCGACGAGGGTGTCAAACATGTTCCAGAAAACGCTTGTGTACAGGAGGAACGGGTTGAACAGCACTAGCAATTCCGCGCGAGATGCCGTGACTGAATCGCAGCCTTCGCTCTGAAGCTTGGCCGTAACGAAACGCGCCAAGGCGAGATTCCCCGCGATAATCGGCAACTTAATCGCGAGGTTCATCACAAAGGGGCTCCCCGTCGGAAGATATGCAAAGTAGTAGGTCACTGCCAGGAAAAGCGCCCATGGCGGGGGATACCCGATTCCAGAGACGATGCCAACGAGACTCGGGGAATTGTAGTAGTCGATTAGGTCGTACCGGACGTAGGGGGAAAGGCCATCCGCGACACCTGCCCCTGTCCCGAAGAAGATCCGTGTGTCATACCAATGGCCGAACGGGAACAAGGCGAGCTGGAGCGCCATTGCGAGAACGTAGCGTCGGTTTCGGTTGAGCCAGCTAACCACCCCATGTACGAAATCCGCTGCGGACATGGTCGGGCCTAGTCAGGGGCCTTTCGTGGACGCCGCGATTTCCCAGATGCGATGGGTCCTCCCCTTATGCCAGTCGACCCAGGCGAGAATCCGACTCAATCCTTCGAGAACGATTGAAGGGGGCAACGCGACAATCAATCCGGGCGATTCACGCAACACCGATGCGAGAGCCTGGATCGAATCCGCGAGGCCGTTGGAGAACGTCAAGGAAGGCGGTCCGCCATAGCCGCGACGTTGCCTATTGAGCTGCCGATGGCCCACGATGTTCCGCCTTCGTTGAATCAGGAAGTCTTTCGGCGTCCGCGCACCTCTCATCACCACATTGGCCCGCGGTTCAATCGAAATCCGATATCCGGCTTGCAAAGCGGCGAGGGCAAGTCCAGCGTCGTCAAGTACGATTTCCGGTGGAAGATGTTCGACAACCCCTCGACGGATCGCGAAAATTTCCCCGCTCACATGGCCGAGCCTGCCTCGCCTCTCCAGCTCAAGCAGCGCCGCATTATGATACGCCCAAGCGAGCATTGCGACGCGATCCATGATTGTCTCCCGACCGTTTGCCGGGATCGGCAATCCTCCAACAACACCGACACCGTCGCGGAAGGACTCCACGAGTGTTGCGATTGAACCGGTGGTCGGGACGACGTCACCGGGGAGCGATACCAGGAAATCCCCTCGATAGACGGCGAGGACGATGTTAAAGGCCGAGGTCTTCCCGGTTCGAGTCGGCTCCACGATGACCTGCAGTCGTCCATCGTCCCGGAACGGTTGCAGCCTCTCCACGGTCGAATCAGTGCAGCCGCTGGCAACGAGGATGAGTTCGTCCACAATCGGCTCGCGTAGGACAGCGCCCACGACATTCGTAATGTTCTTCTCCTCATTATGGACACAGATGCCAACGCTCACGCTCAAGAGGACCGCCCCGCTCGCGATGAAATGACTCCTGGGGTCTTCGACCTCGGGTGGATAAAGGCCTTCGACATAACGAACCGGGCAAACTTCCAGGCTTCTTCCGGGGTGGCGAGCTTACTCTCTCCCACCTTTCGTTCTATGAAGGCGATAGGGACTTCGGCGATGGAGTACCGATGCAACGCGGCGAGCCAAATCGTTTCGACCTGGAATTCGTACCCCCCACAGGCGGCATGATCGATAATCATCTCGACCAATGGTCTGCGGTACACCCGGAAGCCAGAGGTGACATCCTTAACTGGGAGCCGCAATAGGCAGCGGGCGACGGAATTCGCAACGAAACTGATTAACCGGCGCGACGCGTTCCAGTTCTCGATTCGTCCTTCCCGAACGTAGCGCGACCCGACGACGAGGTCATAAGGAGACGCGAGGAGGTCCGGGATGGCCCCCGGGTCGTGGCTGAGGTCTCCGTCGAGGACGACCAGCCGGTCGAACGGGTAACGCTGGACGGCCTCGCGAAACCCGTGGAGGAGGGCGGAACCGAGTCCTCTTTGGTCCGACCGCAGCTCGAGGTCCAGCTGAGGCCACCGAACCTGGGCCCCTTTCAATTCATCGAGTGTTCCGTCAGTGGACCCATCATCCACGACGAGCAACCGATCAATGGCTCCGGAGGATAACGTCCCATCGATCACAAGACGGATCGAGCCAACCTCGTTTAGGATTGGTAGTAAGCCTACGGCCTCCCCCACGACGGATCTCCTCCACGCTAGCTATGTTCGGGCTGCATCGGGCGATTTACGAACTTCCCTTAAGCCTTTTTGGTACACGCCCCGCTCTCGTTGCGAGGCCTTCCCGCCGTGACGACGTCGAGGCAAATGCATTCTTCGCACTCCCCGCTCATCTCTCGCCTGACTCGTGGAGGAGCCGCAAGTAATACCTAAGAGACCGTTGTCCGGTTGAAGTACCATTCCCAGAATCTGAAGAGCGACAGGACGGACCGAGGGAACGCCGTGGGCGCCACGTGGGGGAGCGAACGAATCGAACGCCGGCGTTTGATCCGGTCTCAATACGTCGAGGACCTGCTCTCGTTGTTGTACCCGGAGCTACAAAAGCCTCTGGGCGAATGCCGACTGCTCGACCTCGGGAGCGGCTTAGGAACGATCTCCATCCCAGCCGCTAGAATCGTCCATTCCGTCCTCGGCATCGACATCGAACCAGCCTATGTCCAGAGGGCTCGAGATTGGGCGGAACGGGAGCACGCCTCAAATGTCACCTTCCGCGAGGGCTCGGCAACCGAGCTACAAGAGGGCCGCTTTGACATTGTCTTGTGCGACTATGTCCTAGAGCATGTCGAAAATCCGAACGCGCTCGTATCTGTAATCGCCCGACACCTCGAACCCGACGGGGTGTACTATCTCTCTACGAACAACAAGTGGTGGCCGCTTGAGGGCCATTACGGTCTACCGCTTCCACTCGTCTCTTGGCTGCCCCGGCCTTGGGCAAACCGGTACGTCCGTCTCCTGAATCTTGGAACGAAGTATGACGTCTATGCGATCTCGTGGAACAGGCTGAGGTCCCTACTCGATCAGAATGGACTAACTTGGTCGTTGAAGCCACCAATCCGACCGTACACGGTTGCCCAGAAGGTTGGCAAGCGGTTGGTTGGCCTAAGTCCCGAGTTCTGGAATATCGCAAACGTCTTCCAAGTAGTCGGACGGAGGGCGGGGAACGTGTCCGAGCGAACTAGGGACGGCGCAGTCCTCGACGACCGTTAAGGATGGCCCTTCCGGTGTCCAAGTTGCGAACGGGCCCAAAAACGTCGGGCTATGCTGAGCCTCTCGCAAATGGAAGCGGGTGGAATTGAGCCCGCAGGTCCCAGCCGCCGCGGTCGATGAAGAGCGTGTCTTTCGGGGAGACCGCGTCCACCCGCAGGAGAGCGAGCGCGATCACCCACCCGGTCGTCGGGGACCAGGTGCCGCTCGTCACCTTGCCGACCTCGCGGGTCCCTTTCGAGACCTTGTCCCCATGGACCGGCGGGACGTCCGCGTCCACGCGCAGGCCGAACAGCTTGCGGCGCACCTGGCCTACGTACGTTCCGCGCGCCACGATTTCCTGGCCGACGTAGCATCCCTTCGTGAAGCTCAGGGCAAAGTCCGGTGCGACTTCTAGCGCGAGCGTGTCTTCGCCCATCTCCATACCGAACCGCGGCGTGCCTACCTCGATGCGCAGAACCTCGAAGGAGTCGCGCCCGATCGGCGTCACATCCCGCCGTGATAGCGCGTCCCAGAGTTCCCTGAGGCTCGATCCGGGGGACCAGATGGCGAAGCCGACTTCCCCCAGCCCGCGGACTCGGCCGACGTGGCCTTCGTGGGATTTATCGACTGCGGAGGTCATGAAGGCGTCCTGCTGAAGTGCGCGGGGATCCGCGGTCAGGACACCCGCGACGAGGTCGCCTGCCGCCGGCCCGTGCACCTCGATGTGCCCGGCCGATCCCAGGTCGTTGAACTCGACGTCGTCGCTCACGCGCGCTTTCTCCAGGAGCTGGAGGATCGTGTCTTTCTGCGCCGCCTCGATGTCCAATACAAGCGAGTCCGCGAACACGTACACCCGGAGGTCGCCGAGCACCCGGCTCTTCTCGTTAAGCAAGAGCGCATACACCGACATCCCGGGCGTGAGGATCTTCAGGTCGGCGGTGACGAGTCCATCGAGGAACGGCACGCGCTCCGAACCGGTGAGCCGGACCTTCGCGCGGTCGCTCCAATCGATCATCCCGGACCGCCGACGGACCGCGCGAACCTCTTTCTCGATCGAGCCGTAGCCGGCCGGGATCAACCAGCCCGCCTCGGGACGGAAGATCGCGCCTTCGAGATCGTGGTAGGGCCGCAAGCGGAGTTCCTGCATCGACGGCCGTACGATGGCCTCCGCTCCATTTGACCTTATGCGACCCTCCCCGGGGCGTCATCGCGTCGGAAGTTTCATAACGGCCCTCGCTTTGGTCTCCGACGGATGGCGCCCGAGCTCCGCGACGGCCGGATCTCCGTCTTCGCGAAACGGATCATGCGCAAGCCGCGGACCCTGCACTGCCCGTACTGCGACGGCAAGGTCCTCTTCACCCGGAACGAGGAGCACCTGGACGCCAAGAACTGTCCGCACTGCGGCATGCGCGTCGAGCGCCGCGAGTGGCCCGAGAAGTTGTACGATCCGATGCCGATCCTCCGGACGCAGCCCGGCGGCCCCGACGCGATGAAGATCGAGACGCCGGAATCGAAGGACGAGGCCGCGAAGAAGGGCGAGAAGAGCGAGAAGAAGGACTGATGGGTCATCCGCTCCGGCGGGCGAAGGGCAGCGGGCGTAGCTCAGTCCGGAATTCCCGGTTCCGCGCACCAGCCCTAATTAGAAGCGAATAAGAAAGTGGGAGGGCTGGTGCCCTCCCGGTCGTCTCTACGGTGGCGGCGGTGCGCCGCCCTTGCGCATCTCGTCGAGTTCCCTCCGCGCGGCGCGTGCCCGGCCCAACATGAGGATGCTCGCCGCGATGGCGAGGATCGCCACGATCAGGAAGACCAGCGACGTCGTCGTCGTCGCCTGGCGTGCGATCGGCAAGGAGCTCTCCGCGACGCTGACCGCGACTGTCGCGGTCTTGCCTCCGGCCGAGATCGTGATGGTCCCGGAGCCCCCGGAATCGCCCGCCGAGAACGACGCGCTGTTCCCGTTCGCCGCCGGAGTCACGCTGCCGATGGTCGTCGACCATGCATACGTAACGCCGGACACGTCGTTGCCGTAGGCGTCCACGCCGGACACGGTCAAGAGCGTCCCGCCCCCCGTCAGGAGGTTAATCGTGGTTGCGGACGGGGCGAGGTGGTCCAGGGCCGCCGCGGTCACGTCGACGGTCAAGGACGCCTGTCGACCCGCCGCTGAAGCAATCACGACGACGCTTCCGGCCTCTGTCGGAGCGGTGAGGACGCCGGCCGCGGTGATCGTCCCGCGCGATGCGGACCACGAGACGGTGGCGCCGGACACGACGTTGCCGTACGCATCGGTCAAGCTCGCGGTGAACGTCGTGGTCGCGCCGGCCGCGACGCTCGCGGATCCGGAGATCGCAACGGCCGAGGCGGGGCCCGCGACGATCGTGACGTCGACCGTGGACGAGACGCCTCCTTGCGAGACGGTCAGCGTGTCCGTCCCGGTCGTCGTCGGCGCGGAATACTGTACGATGCGGCCGTCCGAAGAGAGGGGGAGGCCTCCGGACCATGACAACGTCCCGGCGGAGATCACGTTCCCGTTCGTGTCTTGGAGGGACGCGACAAGGGTCGACGTCGATCCCGCGGGCACGGACAGGCTCGTGGGGCTCACGACGATCCGAGCCGGGGCCGCCGGGACGATCGTCACTGAGACCGTCGTAGACGCGGAACCCGCCGTGACCGTCACGGTCCCCGTCCCGACCGCCGTCGCGGCGGTCAGCACGCCGGTCGATGTGATCGTTCCGAGTGAGGAGCTCGCGGACCATGACAGAGCGAGGCCTGAGATCGCGTTCCCGAAGAGATCGCGCGGCGTGCCGGTGAAGGTGAGCGTGCCGCCCGCGACGACCGTCGCCGGCGTCGGAGAAACGTCGATCCGATTCGCCGGTCCGGGTGTAACGGTGACAGCGACCGTGAGGCTCACGCCGCCGGAAGCGACCGAGAGGGTGCCCGACCCAGCCGAGAACCCACCTGACAGGACCGCGGTTGCCGATCCAATTCCCGTGGGCGTCACGGAGCCAAGGGTGGTAGCCCACGACACGCTGAGGCCGGAGACCTCGTTTCCGTACCGGTCGAGGCCGGCGGCATTCAGGAGTAGTGTCCCGCCGGCAGCGACTGTAATCGGCGATGGAGTCACCTCGAGCGCTTCGAGGGCGGCGGGCGCGATCTCGACAATCGAGGTTGCCGTCCTCGGG
>VBLR01000129.1:20958-22429 GCA_005878665.1 Methanobacteriota archaeon
TCTTTGGCCTGCGCGGTAAACGTCATTGTCGTCCCCGCGACGATGCTCGCGACGCCCGGCAGGACATCCACATGATCGAGGGCGCCCGGCACGATGTTCACCGTCGCGGTCCCGCTGTGGCCGGAGCCCGTCACTTGGAGGGTATCGATCCCCGCCGTGGCGCCCGCGACGTACACCATCAGGTCCCCTGAAAGCGAAATGGGGACGATCGTTCCCAGGTCGGCCTGCGAATCCCACGAGAACGACTGACCTCCGACGCGGTTCCCGTACCGATCGAAGGCATCCGCGTGGAAGAGCGACCCAGTCGTCACAGAGACGGTCGTTGTTGAGGGCGTCGGCGCGACACTCGACACTTCACCGGCGCCAACGAAGCTGAAGCCGGTAATCTTGCCGGATTCATCGCCAACGACTAGGTAGCCGTCCGCCAAAGCGACGGATGAGGTGCTCCCAACCGGCGCGAGGAGCCAAGTATTGATCAGTCCTCCCGTTCCAGCGTCCCAAGCATACAGGTTACCGTCCCAGGAACTTAGGAACACGGTCCCGTTGTTGTAGGCAGGGGACGACCCGACCGGGGCAGGCAACGGATACGCCCATACGACGCTACCCGTCGCCTCGTCGAGGGCATACATCGTGCCCGTGAAAATGTCGAACGTTGCGACGAAAATCTTGCCCGCGGCGATCGCGGGCGTCGACGAATCGAAGAGAACGCCGAGCTGGGTGCTTGTCCATCTAGTCGCTCCGGAAAGCGCATCAAACGCATACATGAGTCCCGACGTGTCGCCCACGTACAGGATGCCGTTCGACACGGTGGGAGCCATGACGATCGCCCCGTTCAGACGAGCCTGCCAGATGACCGTGCCGGAGAAGGCGTCTAGGCCGACAAGGTCCCCGCTTCCGTCGCCGCTGAATACCATCCCCGCGCTATACGCGGGCCCCTGGTACGCGACATCGGGCAGTTGGTACGTCCAGAGCTCTGCCCCGGTCGAGGCCTTCGATGCCAGCATTTTGCCCGATCCGTCGTTCGTCCAATAAATGGTCCCTGCGGCGGCCGTGGGCGTGCTCGACGCGCCGTTAAAGAAGAAAGATGGGAAGAACGAATCGTCCACTCTCCAATTCACCGACCCGTCTGCCGGGTCAATGGAGAACAGAGTCATCGTGGACCCGGTGCCCGTGACGAACGTCACGTATAGGTTGCCGTAAACCACCAGCGGAGTGCCCGAGACGCAATACCCAAATCGCGGGCAACCTGTCGACCCAAGGCTGTCCCGCCACTTGATTTCCCCGCTTCCCAGGTCGAGAGCGAGGAGATTCCCATCCGCATCCGTCACGTAGGCTGTATGCCGATCGATCACCGGCGATGTCCAGCGGACCGGATTGCCACCCTCGGCCGCGGTCCAACGCTGCGTGAGGGGCAGCTCAAAGGGCACCGGGCCAACCCCGCTCCGTTCGCGATCATGATGGAATTGGGGCC
>VBLR01000143.1 GCA_005878665.1 Methanobacteriota archaeon
GAGACAAGCCAAGTCGGTCTGGCCCTGCTCGTGTCCGCATCCCTGATGCTCGTCCTCCTCGGATGGATTCCGGGTACCGCGAAAAAGGCATGGTCCGCGCCGCGGGCGGAACTCTAGAGCCCGCGCCACACCCGCACGATCTCGTTGTGATCGAACGCCATCACCGGGACGGCGGAGAGGTTGACCCGTTCAATCGCCGCAGCGTCGCTGCCGGCTTCCAGGCGCCCGCCTGTAGCCTCGAGCTCGTACACGATCGAGATGACGTGGCCGCGGGGGTCTCGCTTCGGATCCGAGAAGACTCCGACGAGCCGCTTCACGCGCGTCTCGAGACCGGTCTCTTCGTGGACCTCGCGGACGACCGCCTCGACCGTCGTCTCGCCGAGTTCGACGAAGCCGCCCGGGAGCGCAGGCATCCCTCGGTACGGTTCGTTCTTGCGACGGACCGCGACGAGCTTGCCGTTTTGGAGGACGATTCCGTCCACCGCCACCGAGGGATGGGCACCCGCCACCATGACATCACTCGCGGGAGGGCATCCGGATGCCATGCTCGTCCGCGAAGCGGATGGCGTCCTCGTACCCGGCGTCCGCATGGCGGACCACGCCCATTCCCGGGTCCGTCGTCAGGACGCGTCCGATCCGGCGTTCCGCGTCCTCGGTGCCGTCGCACACGACCAGGGCGCCCGCATGGGTCGAATACCCGATGCCGACGCCGCCGCCGTTGTGGATGGCGACCAGGTCCGCGCCCGCCGCGGTGTTCAGGAGCGCATTCAGCAACGGCCAGTCGGCGATCGCGTCGGATCCGTCGCGCATCCCTTCCGTCTCTCGGTAGGGAGAGGCCACCGACCCCGCGTCAAGGTGGTCTCGCGTGATGACGATCGGCCCGCTGAGCTCGCCGGACGCCACCATGCGGTTGATCGCTCTGCCAAACTGCGCACGCTCTCCGAATCCGAGCCAGCATACGCGGGCGGGGAGGCCTTCCCACGGGAGGTACTTCTCCGCGAGGCGGATCCACCGGGCGAGCGTCTCGTCCCGTGGGAACTCCCGCAGGACCACGCTGTCCGTCTTGATGATGTCTTCCGGGTTTCCCGTCACCGCGACCCATCGGAACGGCCCACGGCCCTCCGCGAAGAGGGGCCGGATGAAGAGCGGGACGAATCCCTTAAAGGCGAATGCGTCCTCGACGCCGGCCTCTTTCGCCTGGCCGCGGATGTTGTTCCCGTAGTCGAACACGACGCTCCCGGCCCGGAGGAAGTCGAGCATCGCCCGGACGTGGATGGCGATCGACTCGCGCGAGCGACGCACGTATTCCTTCGGATCCTTCGAGCGCAACGCGTCTGCGTCTGGGACGGAAAGCCCGCGCGGGATGTATCCCCCGAGCGGGTCGTGCGCGCTCGTCTGGTCCGTCACGACATCGGGCCGGATCCGACGCTTCACAAGTTCGGGATGGATCTCGGCACAATTCCCGACCAGGCCGATCGACAACGGCGTTCCGCTCGCCTTCGCGTCGTGGGCCATCTCCAGGGCTTCGTCGAGCTCGAAGACGATCCGGTCGCAATAGCCGTTCGTCACCCGCCGCCGAATCCGGGCTTCGTCGACTTCCACGTCGAGGCACACGCCTTCGTTCATCTTGACCGCCAGGGGCTGAGCGCCCCCCATACCGCCCATCCCGCCCGTCAGGACGAGTCGGCTTTTCAGGGAGCCGCCGAAATGCGTCCGCGCGCACGCCGCGAATGTCTCGTAGGTGCCCTGGACGATCCCTTGGGATCCGATGTACGACCATCCGCCGGCCGTCATTTGACCATACATCGTGAGGCCCAGCGTCTCGAGCTCGTGGAACGTCTCCCAGTTCGACCATTTCGGCACGAGATGCGCATTCGCGATCAGCACCCGCGGCGCGTCCCGGTGTGTCTTGAAGACCGCCACCGGCTTTCCACTCTGCACGATCAGCGTCTCGTCGTCACCGAGGCTCCGGAGCGTCTCGACAATCCGGTGGAACGCGTCCCAGTTCCGAGCCGCTTTGCCGGTTCCCCCGTAGATGATGAGCTCGTCCGGCTTCTCCGCGTTCTCGAGGTTGTTCTCGAGCATGCGGAGGATCGCCTCCTGCCGCCAGCCCTTGCACCGCAATGTGGGGCCCCGCGCCGCCTTGATGCGCTCCATGTGGATTCCAAGATACCTTCTCTCCCGACTTGAGCCTTTCCCAACGGCGGGCGTGAAACGGTTCGGTCGGTCTGCGGGTGGCGGTGCCTCAAAGGCGGCTCGTCACGACCGCCATGGCCTCATGGCCGATCTCGTCGGCGCGTTTTAAGAGATTCTCCACACGGGCTTCGGCTTGGGTGCGGAACGCTTCGTCGCGGATCGATGCGAGGTTGATTGAGCAATTCAAACTGGCCCCTCGGATCGCCGACTCCGCCAGGAGGACTGCGACGGCCGCATCGGTGACGGCCCCGCGGTTCCCTTTCTTGACCGCGGCTTCCGCGAGCTCGAGCGCCTCGATGCATCGTTCCATCGTCTCGAGGGGGACTTCCGTCGCCCTTCGATAGGCGTGTTGCATCGCCTCCACACGGGCGGCCTTCTCCTGGTCCGTTGACTTCGGCAACCGCATCGCGGCCATGACGGCGTCGTACGCTTTCGCGTCCTCGTCGATCAGCGCCTCGAGACGGGCCTGCGTCTTCTTCGCCCGTCCTTCGAGCTGCACGAGTTCCGACTCGACGCTCTCGTATCCTTTCTTGCCGCGCGCGAGGCCGGCGACCATCCGACTTAGCGCAACGGACAACGCCCCCGCGAGGGCCGACACGCTTCCTCCGCCCGGCGTCGGCGTGGGCGCGGCCACCGCAGCCAGGAATTCCTCCAGCGTGCGGTCCTTCATTCCCACAGGCGGGTCTCCAGGATTTGCTCGCGATGGAACCGAGCGAGCTTGAAGTATTGGGTCGCTCCGTCGATGAGGGCATCGAGAGGCACGAGGCCGACGATTTCGCTCTCCGCGATCTCGACGCCTTCTTTTGCCGCAAGGGAGCGAATCGCTTCGTACGCCTGGACGAGCGACGTCTTGCGGTAATCCACCATGTTCATCGACACCTGTACGAGCCCGCGGTCCGCGAGCTCGAATCCCTTGGCCCGCACGGCCGGCAGCCCTCCGTCGCTCTCTCGGATGGCCTTCGCGATGCGCTTCGCGACGCGGATGTCCGCGGTTCGGAGGTTCACGTTCCAAGCGATGAGGACCGGTCGCGCGCCGACGATGCACGCCCCCGCGGTCGGATGGAGGCGGCGTGGCCCGAAGTCGGGCGTTCGATCCGGGTTCGTCTCGATCTCGGTCTTCAAGCCCTCGTACTCGCCACGCCGGACATCCGGGAGGGCCCGGCGATCCAGGCGGGTCGCGGCGGCCTCGTACAGGTAGACGGGGACCTGGAGCTCATCCGCGATCCGCTTGCCGACGGAACGGGCGAGGGCGACGCAGTCGTCCATCGTGACTCCCGCAATGGGGACGAACGGGAGGACGTCGAGCGCTCCGACCCGGGGGTGTTCCCCGTGATGCATGCTCATGTCGATCAGTTCCACGGCTTTCTGCGCACCGCGGAACGCCGCCTGTGCGACCGCGGTACGGTCGCCGACGAACGTGATCACGGATCGATTGTGGTCCGCGTCCATCTGCCGATCGAGGACCCGCACACCGGGCACCGACGCAATTGCCTGGGCGATTGCATCGACCACCTCCTTGCGGCGGCCCTCGGAGAAATTCGGAACGCACTCGACAATCTCCGCCATGCCGGGCCTGCGAGGCGACGAACGTCCGGGTTCATTAAACTCTTTCTCGGACCATCGAGTCAGGATTCGTCCGCGGAAACATTAAGTAACGCGAACCTTGTGGCGCGGACCGCTTCTCCCTTCGGTGGTGTGGGAATGACGGGCCGCGTTCGGATGTTCGCGTGCCTCCTCACCATCGCCATTGTGGGCGCAGCTCTCTTCTTGACGTTTCCCGCCGCCGCGCCTCTGCCGATTTCGATGCGCACGCAGGGTCAGGCGTTTGACCGGGCGGGCGCATTCCTTCCGGTCAAGACGCCGATCCGCGCGTTCGTCGATGGGGTCGATTACTCAGACGATTCGCAGGTCCAGAACGGCGCAGGAACGTACTCGGTCCTCATCTCGGGCAATTCGAAGAACAACGCGAACGTCTCCGACACGCCGGCGGTCCTAGAAGGCGCGAACCTCGGGGATCCGGTGATCTACGCGGCGGGAGATTTCACGACGGCAACGGAAGTCTTCCGCGAGACGGTGCCGTGGTCTCCCGGCACGGTCCAGATGATGGACTTGCACGTCGGCTCAAGTACAACGACGCCGCAGCCTTTGAAGATCGAAGGCCTCGTGACCCAGCCCGCCCGCGGTGGGAACCAGTTCGCCTACCTATGCAATCCCACCGCCGGAGCGGTTTCCCTGTCCGCGTACTACCTCGAGACCGACGCACCCGGCACCTACCATGGGTCCAGCCTGTCCCTGAGCGGCGTCCTCAACCCCGCGTCGACGATTCGGCAAGATCTCCCACTGCCGACCTGGCTAAGGCCGACCGGAGATGCACTGAAGCTCGTCTACCGGAATCCGGGAGGGACGAATGCATCCGCATCCGGCCGCGACATCATCGTGGACCGCGTGGAGTTCAATGCGAGCCCGTTTGGTTCGCTCACGTGGGAGCCGGGGAATACGATCATGGGCGACGCGCCCGCACCCGGCCCGGGCCGAATCCTGGAACGCGTTGCGAGCTGCACGGACACGAACCAGCCGTCCGACTTCACAATCGGGATCGAACCGGATCACGATGCCGACGAACGGGCAGGCGCTTCCGGCGGCGGGAGCGGTCACACTTTCCTGGACGATGTCGGATGACGTCTTCCTCACGCGGTACCTCCACGTGTGGGTCAACGTGACCATCGGCAACCAAACGATTCCGATCCTAACGAACGGAGTCGGCAACACGTCCGTCCTTTGGACGACTCCGGCCATCGCGGTGTCCGATGTCGTCGTTCGCGTGGACGTCGAAGACCCGTTCGGCGCCCAGGCGAGCGATACGCGGACCATCAGCCTGACCCGGCAGTCGCCGCTCGCAATCATCGTCGCGGTCCTAATTGCGATCCTCCTCGGCCTGTTCCTCCTCTTCGCGTTCCTCCGAGCCCGCAAGAAACCGAAGGTGCCGGCGGAACCGCCACCGACTCCTCCTCCCGGCCCTGCAATCCTGCCTCCGGTCGGAGCCGCGACGGTCACACCGGGACTCGCACCGGACAAGAAAGTTTGTCCGCGGTGCCACACCCACGTGAACGCG
>VBLR01000144.1 GCA_005878665.1 Methanobacteriota archaeon
TGTGCGCCCCATGGTGTGCGACAGGTAATACGTCTTTCGGCAAGGAGGAATTTGAGGTCCCGTGTCTCGGACGGCGGACCCGGAGTCGGATCACGCCGACCAAGCGATCCCGAGATCGGTTCCGATCTTCTTGAGACCGTCGACGACTTTCGGGTCCAGCGGGATCCCTTCCTTTCGGAACTTCTCCATGCGCGCGAAGCTCTTCTCTCCATGCACATAGATTCGCTCCTGTCCCTGCGCCTTCGGGCTGTCTTTCAGCTCGCGAACGAGTCGGTCCATGTCCCGCCGGAACTCGTCGAGGGGCCGGAACGCCGTCGGATCGAGGGCCAGGAAGAAGTGCCCCACGTTCGGTTTCTTCTCGTCCGCGTAGACCTGCAAACCCGTCGCGGCGCCGCTCAGCACGCCGCAGAGGACGTCGACCATGAGGGCGAGGCCGTATCCCTTGTGACCGCCGAGGTCCTCGCCTTCGCCGCCGAGGGGCAAGAGGCCGCCGCCGAGTCGCTTCGCGAGGGCGTTCAGGACCCGCGCGGGATCGGTTGAGCTACGGCCCGTCTCGTCCACCGCCCATCCGTGGGGCATCGATTGCCCGAGTCGGTTGTACACTTCGACCTTGCCGCGAGGCACCGTGGACGTCGCCATGTCCAGGACGAACGCCTTCTCCTTCATCGCGGGCGCCGCGAGGCTGATCGGATTCGTCCCGAGGATCGAGGTGCGGCCGAACGTGGGGACGACGAGCGGACCCGCGTTCGTCATGCTGACGCCGATCAGATTGTGCTCGAGCGCCATCAGGCTGTAGTAGCCCGCGATCCCGTAGTGATTCGAATTGCGGACCGCGACGATCCCGACGGCGGTGTCCTTCGCCTTCCGGATCGCGAGGTCCATCGCTCTCTTGCCAACAACCTGGCCGAGGCTCTGTCCGCCGTCGACGAGCGCGGTGGCTTTCGTCTCCCGGACGGTGCGGCTCGCGTCCTTCGGCTTCATGAAGCCCTCTTTCAAGCCAGCCACGTATCGGCCGAGTCGCGCGACGCCGTGCGAGTCGATCCCGCGGAGATCGGCGAGGACCAGAACGTCTGTCACGACCTGCGCGTCGGCCTTCGGAACCTCGAGCTTCGTGAGAACCTGCTCGCAGAACCACCTCAGGGTTTCCTCGCGGATCAGGGGGTGCTCCAAGATCGCCCACCACTTAGGCACAATGAATGAGCGTTTCTCCTATAAGCTTGCACTCCGAACGCGTGTCTTGGCGACCTCTCCGCCCGAAAAGTCGAGCCCCTCAGGGAATGTTTATCCGGTAAGGGACAACTGTCCATCCAAGGAGACGCCGCGGAGGGATCCTTGTGCACTTGAAGGCCATCTCGCTCGCCTTCCTTCTGTGCGGCATCTCGATCATGTCCGCGGTCGTCCTGCCCGCGGGACCGGACACATCGGTTCGTGCGACCTCGGCCCGGTCCTCGGAGGACGCCGCTTCCCGCGATGCCTCGCCTCTTCCGGTCCGGCTTGCTGCGGACACGATGTCCCAGGGACCTCCCACCGTCGCCTCGGTGACCCTCCGAGGGTCGCCCACATTCGTCGCCCTCGACAATGACGGCGATTCCCTTGCGAACCAGCTCCTGCTCCGTGTCCCGCTTCACGTTGATGTGCCCGGAGTCTATTGGTTCATCCTCACCTCGCTCCGCGGGAACGCGTTCGGCCCGGTGAACAAGTATCTGAACCTGTCCGGAGGTGACGCGATGGTCGTGATTCCCCTCAGCGGGATCACATTGCGGTCCTTCACCGGGAACCTGTCTGTGGCCCTGCAGGTCGCTTTGGTGACGGGATATGGATTTTGGACGTACGTGTTGGAGTGGCAGGGCATCTATGCGATTCCGGATCCGACCTATTTCCAGACCGTGCCCACAGTGGATGTGACCGTTCGCGTCACGGGTCCCCCCTCTGCCGTCTTCAACGCGAACCTGGAATTCTGGAACGCGTCAAACGCCTTCGACGCGAGCATCGAGATCCCCGTGGGAATCGATGTCCGACTGTCCCTTCCGCAAGTCGACTACGTCGTCCTGGCATGGATTTGTGATCCGGTCACGACATGGGAGGGACTTCTCCCGGTGCACCTCCCGACTTCGGGGACCGTGGGCATTTCGACAAGCCCCGCAGGCCCCCTCGAGGACGGGATCGAAATTGGATTCACAGACTGGACCCGGGGTGAGGCTCGGTCGAGCCGAACCTTCCGAGCCACCCCGTCCGCTCGCTTCTTCGCCGATGTGACGGGTGACGGGAACGGGGTGCTTACGGAATCGGAAATCGCCACGTATGCGTTCTGGAGGGTCTTGTATCCAGCCGCGGCCCCTACCATTCGCGTGGACGGCAACTCCGTACTGATGGGTCCATGGGGTCTGCCCGTCGGTCAGGGGGGAGGACCCGTGGTCTCCGATGCCGATCTCGGGGTCGTCCGATCTGGCTCCGCCATCCTTTCCGCACCCAACACCGTGCCGCACCGAGTCCGGGTGGACGTCCCGAGTCCGCGAGTGGGGGCCGTCTCCGTCGTGACGTTCCGATGGCCACCGGGATGGGTTCTCGCCGGCACCGACAACGGACTCGTGACCTCCCTGATTGGCGAGGGTTCCACACGCATCCAGGTCGGACACGAGCAGGGCGTCGCCGGGTACGACGTGAACCTCACCGTCGTCCCGATCACGGACGCGCCAGGGTCCATCCGCGGCGGACTCATCGAAGCTCCCGCGCACGGCACTCCCGCCCACCCGATTGCGAATGCGACGGTACGGCTCTTCGCCACCGGGACGCTGATCGCGCAGGCCACCTCGAATTCGTATGGAGAGTTCGTCCTGTCGCCCGTACCGCCAGGGAGCTACGTCCTCCGCGTGTCCGCCGCGGGGTATCAACCCGCTGAGAAATCCGTCACGGTTGGCCCCTTCCAAGAGGTGTCCGTTGAGAAGCTCGCGTTGGCTCCGACCCCGGCCGTTGCCGGCCCCGATTCCACAACGTTCGTTGTCGTCGGCGTGGCAATCGCGGCAGGTCTTTTACTCTTCGGCGTGCGCTGGCGTCGTCGCCGAAAGAAGGGAGAGTAGAGACCCCGGGATCTGCGACCCGCCGGCCTACGAGTGCGATCGTCAACGGGTCCCGCGATTGGCGCGAGTCCTCCGAAGATCGTCTCGGAACGACTTCGCCGCGCGCTCCGTGGCGACCGTGATCACGACGTTCGGAAGGCCGCGCACGTGGTTGCGAAGAAAGGCTTCCGTGCGTCGGCGGTCCTGCTTCCAGCACTCGCGCAGCCACGTACCGACGGCGCGCTGCACCCAGAACTCGTCGTCGTACAAGAGTTTCTCGAGGAGCTGGAACGGTTTGTCGAGTTCCGCCGCCCGGACGAATCGGTGGAGCGCGTACGTCGATGCGCGTCGTCGCCAGATGCTCTTCGCGCGCGTCCATCGAAGGATGTCTCGAAACCGGACGGGCTTCGCGTACACCATCCCCGCGATCGGGCCGGAGGCAAGACCGTCGCTCAGTCCCCAACCGGTCGCCTCGTCGACCCAGTGGTCCGCGAGCTTCCACGAATCGTCGTCGAGGATCTTCGCGTATCGACTCAGCAAGAGGATCGCGAGCGACTTCTCCTCGAACAGGGGGTCGGCCCAGAGGGCGGCCGCGAGGGCGTTCACCTCCGCCGCGGTCAGCGTCCGATGATCTTTCGCGAATGCGACCAGGATCGCGCGCATCGTCGGCATGCTCAGGCCGAGGACCGGCACCGGAGAGCCGACATACGATTGAAGATCCGCAGGACCCGACGCTTTGGGCGCCTTCCGAAGCTCTTGGACAAGGTGATTCCTCGCGGCTCTCACATCGAGTGCCATCGATTGTGGAGGAACCGCGGCGGGCGATAAAAGAGGCACTGCGGCTTCTGAATTGTATCGAGGCGCATTGAGCGTTTGTAGATTTTGTAAACAAGAAGCGAGATAAATCGCGGACGGCCTTGTTCGGACATGGCGCATCATTCGAATTCCGGCGCTCAGACTCAAGCCGACCGGGTCGCCTTGATCACCGGAGCGAGCCGCGGCCTCGGATACACCGTCGCGGAGTTCCTGGCGCGCCAACGCTGGACCCTGATCCTCACGGCGCGTCACGAGGTCCCTTTGCTCGAAGCCGTGAAACGCCTTCAGGCCACCGGCGCGTCGATCAGCGCCGTGCCCGGCGATGTGACGCAGGACCGACACAGACGCGACTTGGGAGACGCGGTCCGCCGCATCGGTCGTCTCGATCTCCTCGTCAACAACGCGTCCGAACTCGGTGCGTCCCCGTTCCCCGCGCTCGTGGATTACCCGCTCGAGGTCCTGCGGCGGGTGTTCGAGGTCAACGTCGTCGCTCCGCTCGCACTCATTCGTGCATGCCTCCCGGTCCTCCAGAAATCGCGGGGCCTCGTCGTGAACGTCACGAGCGACGCGGCGCGCGGTGCATATCCGGGTTGGGGCGGCTACGGGAGCAGCAAGGCCGCGCTCGAGCTCGTGAGCAAGACCCTTGCAAACGAATTGCGCGATGCGGGCGTCGGCGTCGTCGCGGTCGACCCGGGCGATCTCCGGACGCAGATGCACCAGGACGCGTTCCCCGGGCAGGACATCA
>VBLR01000145.1 GCA_005878665.1 Methanobacteriota archaeon
AGGGTCGGTCCGTCCTCGATCGCGAGGACCTTCTTCCCGCGGATCTGCACGCTGTCGTCCGGGGTAATTGGCGAGGCCGCCTCGATGATGACCGCATCGGGATTCACGCTCCGGATGTTCTGCTTCACGAGCTCCACGTTCTCCGGGGTCGCGGTGTCGACCTTGTTGATCACGATGACGTCCGCCATGCGGACGTTCGTCTCGCCCGGATAGTACGAGAGCTCATGGCCCGGACGCAACGGGTCGGCGACGACGATGTGCAAGTCGGGCTGGAGGAACGGCGTGTCGTTGTTCCCGCCGTCCCACAGGAGGATCTCCGCCTCTCCCTCCGCTTGCCGCAAGATCTTCTCGTAGTCCACGCCCGCGTAGACGACGGTCCCCTTGTCGATGTGAGGTTCGTATTCCTCTCGCTCCTCGATCGTCGTCTCGTACTTGTCCAGGTCCTGGTACGTGGCGAAGCGCTCGACCGCCTGGGATGCCAGATCGCCATACGGCATCGGATGACGGACCACGACGACCTTCTTCCCGTGAGCCCGCAGGATCCCCGCGACGCGGCGCGAGGTCTGGCTCTTGCCGCTTCCGGTGCGGACCGCGCACACCGCGATGACCGGCACCTGCGCCTTCAGCATCGTCTCCACGGCACCCAGGAGCAGGAATTCGGCGCCGTGGGCGTTCGCCAAGGCGATTCGGTGCCCGATGTACGAGTAGTCGACGTCGGAGTAGGCGAAGACGCACGTCTGGGCATCGAACGTCTCGATGAGCCGGGGGAGCTCGTCCTCGGGAAAAATCGGGATCCCATCCGGATAGAGTTTCCCCGCGAGGGACGCGGGATACTTCCGGGTCTCGATTCCCGGAATCTGCGTCGCGGTAAACGCGACGACGCGGTACGCCGGATTGTCGCGGAAGTAGACGTTGAAATTGTGGAAGTCGCGGCCCGCGGCCCCGAGGATGATGACCTTGCGCGGCTCCGCCATGAGTTAGAGAGCCTGCGGGAATGTAAAGCCTTTTTGGACCTCGACTCGAAACGAAGACGCGTTAACCTTATTCAAGGTTGATTTCTGGGCGCCTCCGGGCGGTCCCCGATGGTATTCCGAAGGACCGTCTGCGCCGATTCGAACACGCGATCGAACATCGACTCCGTGAGGAGGCCGGTCTGTGTGTTTCGCTGGCTCGGATGGTACGATGCGATCAACGTGATCGGCGGCAGTCGCCAGGTCCCCTCATGCCGAAACTTCGGCGCGGGTGAGAGGACCTCGTGGCCGGTTGCACGCCACGTGCGCAGGAACGCCTGCATCGCGACCGCACCGAGGACGACGACCACGCGGAGCTTCCGCAATAACGGCACCTCGCGCTCGAGGTACGGCTGGCATCGGGCGAACTCGATCCGCGTCGGCTTGTTCTGAGGTGGGGCGCACCGCACCGCCGCGGCGATGTAGCAATCCCGAAGGACCAGTCCATCGTCCTTCGAAACGGAGGTGGGTTGATTCGCAAACCCGGCGCGGTACAGAGCCCGATACAGGAATTCCCCGCTCCGGTCTCCCGTGAATGCGCGCCCGGTGCGGTTCCCTCCATGGGCCGCCGGCGCCAGGCCGACAATCAGGACGCTCGCATCCGGATCCCCGAACCCGGGGACGGGGCGACCCCAGTACACCCAATCGCGGAAGGCGGCGCGTTTCGTGCGGGCGACTCGCTCGCGGTATCGCACGAGCCGCGGACATTGGCGGCATGCGACAATTTCGGAGGCCACGCGTTCCAGGCGATCCGTCGGCACAGGGCCCCGGAATCCGTCTCGTCGCAAAAGCGTGCGCCCGAGGAAACGGCTAAGTCCATCCGGCGCCCTCCGTCGCACGGGGAGGAGATCATCGTTTCGAAATCTCAGATCATCCGATTCTCTCGCGTCGTCGACCTGTCCCAGGCCATCGGGCCCGACACCCAGATGTTCCCTGCGTATCCGCCGCCGACATTCACGCAATGGACCACGCGGGAAGTCCACGGGTTCTTCGCCGAATCCCTATTCCTGATCAGCCACACCGGCACCCACGTCGATGCGCCGTTCCATTTCGAACCGAAAGGCCGCAAGCTCCATCAGATGCCGCTCGATCGATTCGTCGTGCCGGGTCACGTCCTCGACGTCCGCGGCCTCCCGAAGAAAGGCCGGATTCTGCCGACGCACCTGCAGTCTTCGATCCGCACGGCGCCCCGCCCCTACCGGAACGGAGACGCAATCCTCCTTCGCACCGGTTGGTGGGAGCGGCATCGGGGCACGCGCGCATACCTCTTCGAGAATCCCGGCCTTACGCGAGCGGCGGCGAACCTGCTCCTGGACTTGGGCGTGGGCCTCGTCGGCATCGACACGGCGAACATCGACCACCCCGACGACGCGACGTATCCGGCGCATCACGCGCTCCTCGCGGCGAACGTGCCGGTGATCGAGAACGTCGCGAATCTATCGGCGCTCGGGTCTTCCGCCTTCTTCCTGTTGGCATTGCCCCTGAACCTGCAAGGGACCTCGGGCTCACCGATCCGCCTCGTCGCCCTCGCCGAGTGATGGACCCCTGCGCAAGCCGCTTTAGGAGGCGGGGCATTCCGCCTCCGTGCACCCGCGGAGCCGGTTGATGATCGCGGCGGTCGTCATCGCGGCTCTCGCGGTCCTGGGGACCCTCACCTCCCTCTGGTACTGGGCCAATCGTCCGGGAGGCGGTGGAACCCCGAACAACCCCGCGGTGCAGCTCTCGCCGGTCCAGACCGGCCTCGCGTGGCCGATCGCCCTCGCCTTCGCATCGGACGGCCGGATCTTCTTCGCGGAGCGGAACACGGGAAACATCCGCATCATCGAGGGCGGTGCACTTCTGCCGACGTCGTTCTACACGCTCACGAACACGGCGACCACAGGCGAACGTGGCCTGCTCGGCCTCGCCCTTGACCCGGGGTTCCCTTCGGCCCCGTATGTGTACGCATACCAGACGTACAACGACGTCGCGAACGGGACGATCTACAATCGCATCGTCCGCATCTCGGCGAACGGAAACGTGGGGACCTTCGACCGTGTCATCCTGTCGATGCCTCCGCTGAGCGCGGCGACGAACCACAACGGCGGCGTGATTGCCTTCGGCCCCGACGGGAAACTGTGGGCCCTCGTCGGCGAGAACGCGAACCCGTCTCATTCGCAAGATCCGACGAGCCTCCTCGGGAAGGTCCTGCGGATGAACTCGGACGGAAGCGCCGCTTCCGACAACCCGTTCTACGGCAACCCTTCCTGGGAGAATCGCGTCTACACGTACGGCCACCGGAACATGTTCGGCATCGCCTGGCATCCGGTGACCGGTCGCGCCTACATCACGGAGAACGGGCCGACATGCAACGACGAGGTGAACCGGCTCGCCGCCGGGAGCAACTACGGATGGGGTCCGACCGCGACGTGCGGGACGCCGCCGCCCCCTCCCACGAACACGAATCGTGACGGTCCGAATCCGGTCCTGCCGCTCGACTGGTGGACGCCCCCGATCGCACCGACGAACGCGGCCTTCTACACGGGGTCCCTTCTCCCCGGATCGCGGAATCACCTGATGTTCGGTGCTTACAACGATGCGCGCCTCCGAGAGCTGACCCTCTCCGCAGATGGGACGTCAGTCGTGAACGAAACGGTCCTGCTGACCGCCCTGTCCGGGATTCTGGACGTCGAGATGGGCCTGGACGGCTTCCTGTGGGTCACGACGTCCTCCGCCATCTACCGCCTCGTCGCCCAACCGGTCGTGATGCAGACGCTACGACCCGTGTCTACGATTGAGTTCCGAGTCTGGGACGCGCGCACTCTCGATGATTGATTATCCTGCACTAACCGGACCGAAACCGCGCGGTTACCGATGGGGCCAGTCGGCATTTCGGGTGGGAAATGGACGCAGCAAAGGTCTATGCGCTCCCCAACGATCCTGGTTCGGGTTCCAGTCTCCTGGTACGGGGAGGGGTCTAATGAATCGCGAAAGCATCGGCACTCAAAGCAGGTCTCGGGCGTGGGTCGGCGTCCTCTCGATCATCGGTCTGATGTTCGCGGCG
>VBLR01000146.1 GCA_005878665.1 Methanobacteriota archaeon
TCGACGTCAATGTCCCGCGAGTCCCCAGGGGCGTAGTTGCCGATGACCGTAGAGGGTCCATAGTCGCCGACCGGGAAGGCGAGCACTCGAAGGAGCGTCCCCGTCGCGGCGTCGAAGACCCGGATTCCCGGGGACGTCGGAACGGCGAGGAGGTCGTCGGACGGACTCCAGGACGGCCGCCGTGTGAACCAAGTATCATCGCACGACCCGGAGCTCGGCATGTCGTAGGACCAGACGCTCGTCCCGTCCCGAGTCACAACGCGGGTGCATCCGACTAAGTTCGAGGATGCGATGCGGTCTCCCGCGTGGGACCACGCGGGTGGCCGGACATCCAACGTTTCCTTGGACGGGCTGATGAAGACGGGCCCGCCCGTGATGGCGTCGTAGATGGACGGCCCGCCGACCGCATCGAACGCGAGGTAGTGGCCATCCGGTGACCAGTCCGCGGCCTCGCCCCAGACGGACGCGTTGAGCACGCGCCGGACGAGGACTCCGGTCCCGGCTTCCCAGATCGCGAACCGCGCGTTCGCGGCTGTCGCAAGCCAAGTGCCGTTCGGGGCCCATGCGAGGCCTCCCACCTCGCGGCTGTGCGCCTCCCAGCTTCGCTCCAGGAAACCCTCCGCCGTGTAGACGTAAACCCATCCCGGTCCGACGATGCCGGTCCATCCTCCGACGGCGAGGTGGCTCCCGTCCGGCGACCAACGGATGACATTGGTGTACGCCGGGACTTTCCAGTGAGCCGCGACCTGGCCCGTTGCGGCCTCCACAATTGTCACCCCGTCGGCCTCGCCCGTCAGCGCGATCTGACGACCGTCCGGGGACCAGTCCAAGCTTCGCCAGGGTGTCTGGACGGCCCCGTACAGCGGCTCGAGGCTCGGGACGTCGGCTGCCCGGACCGGAGTTGCGTGGGAAAGGCCATGGGGATCTTCGAGTCCCACGGTCCACATCGCGAGGAGGATCGCGAGAAGAAGCGTGAGCAACACGGAGATTCCGAAGACATCCCGTGGTCTCGCGCGGACGCTGCCGACCTCCATGTCGGGGTCATCAACCCCAGAAGATAAGCGGTTTTTGGAACAGTCCATTCACACGACGGGGTTAGCGGACAGATGCATCCCGAGCCCGCCTCTGTCGCCGAGCGGACCGCGGCCGGCCGAGTGCGGTGCCCACCGGCGAATGTCCGTTGGTCCCCCTCCATTTCGGCTTCCGTTCGGGTCCGTTTGGGAACGATTGGCGGCGTCTGGAACACCTCGGTCGACGTGCCCGACGACACGGCCGGATGCGTGTCCCGCCTGCGGGAGACATCGGTCGTATGGGCGGATACATCCCGAACACATATCTACGTCAACGGATGTGTGTCGATACGTATGGAGCTCGAAACGCGTAAGGTCCAGAAGCTCGGGTATTCGAGTCTCGGCGTATCGCTGCCGAAAGACTGGGCATCGTCGAACGGCATCCGGCCGGGGGCCCTCGTCAGCCTCGCGATCGAAGACGACGGGAGCCTCCGCGTGCGCGTCGGTCCGCTCGAGGAGTATCCGGTCGCGGCGGAGGCGACGATCGACGCGAACGAGTGGAGCGGGCCCGAGGCGCTGACGAGGATGATCACGGGCAACTACATCGTCGGATGCAACACGATCCGAGTTCGGAGCCGGGACGAGCTGTCCCCGAGCCAGTTGCAAGAGATTCACGAAGCCGTGCGGGGCCTCACGGGTCTCACGATCGTGAACCAGGGGCCGAAGTTCGTCACCATCGAGAATTTTGTCGAGCCAACGCGCTTCCCGATTGACGGCCTCCTCCGACGCCTGCACTATCTCACGTCCCGAATGGAGAAGCTCGCGCTCGGCGTGATTGCCGGCGAGGTGAAAGGGAACATCGAAGAGGTCGCGCGAATGGAGCTCGAGGTGGACCGACTGTACTGGCTCGTCGTGCGCCAGCTCCTCCTGGCGGCTCAGAACCGCACGATCTCGGGGCGCATCGGGGTCACAGAGCCTCGCCACCTCCTCGGGGATCGAGTGGTCACGGTCGGCTTGGAGAATGTCGGCGATTTGTGGGAGGAACTCGCGGCCGGGGTCGGGCCCTTCCTCAAGCCGACCCGCCGGATCCCGCGGGAATTCGCCAAGACGATCGGAAACCTGAAAGGAAAGCTCGAGGAAGTGATTGAGCTGACGATGACGGCGTTCTTCGCCAACGACCTGGCGAAGGCGAACGAGGCCCTCGATCGACAAGCTGCCTTGACCCGTGATATTCAGGCCGTCGCCGGGTCCGGCTCCCGGCCGCGCCGGGCCCAGACAACGGGCCCATCGCGTTCGAACGGTTTGCTTCAGATCGTCCTTCGACCGCTGGAGCACGTCGCGAAGTACTACAGCAGTATCGCGCAGATCACGATTAACCGGGCGCTCGAACGGCCCGTACGCCCGCGCCCCACCGGGGTTGAGTCTCCGCCACCCGGGGAGCCGACGGACCGTCCCTAATCGGACCGACGCTCAGGCGTGTGCGGTTCGGGTCGCGTAGTCTTTCCGGAGTTCCTTCATCGTCCGCGTCTTCCCTGGTCCGGCTTGCGGGAGTTCGGACACGAGGACCACGTCCTCCACGTGGGCCAGCAGCGGATTCAGGTTCTCCTTGATGGATCGCTGAAATTCGCGGCGGAGTTCTGCACGGAGCGCATCGGACCCAAGGAGCGTTCGATCCCGCGGGACGACGTACACGACGAGGCGGTGCTGTCCCGACCCGTCGAGGTCCACTGCGATCGGCTTCGAGTCATAGACGTTGTCGTTCTGGAGGACGCTCCGGATTTCCTCGGAGCTCGTCTTCACCCCGTTGATGTTGATCATGTCGTCGATCCGCCCGAGATGGCGATAGTAGCCGTCGCCGAGACGCTCGAGCTGGTCTCCGTGTCGCCGGAGTCGTTCTCCGTGCCGGCCCTTTGGGACGCCGTCGTAGTACTCTCCATCGTTGTCGTAGTTCAGCAAGTCGGTCGAGAGGCCGATCGATGGCGGGATGAGGAACAATTCGCCGCGGGAGGCCGGGCGGCCTCCGTCGAGGATCTCGAAGTCCAGGCCGAGGGCGGGGGTGGTGAACGTCGATGGAGCGCACGGCTGTACGACGGACCCGGTGATGTAGCCGCCGCCGATCTCCGTTCCCCCGCAGTATTCGACGATGGGGCGGTACCCCGCGAGGAACATCAGGTATAGCATCTCCTCCGGCGTGGACGGCTCCGCGGTGGAGCTGAACAACCGGATCCGGTGCCAATCGAGCCCTTCCATTGTCCGATCCGCCTTCCAGTTCCGAACGAGTTTCGGCACCACGCCGAGCATCGTGACCCCAGCTCGGGCGACGAACTCCCCGAACGGCCGGGCCGTCGTCGCCCCGACGTACAACGCCATCGTGGCCCCGTTCACGAAGCTCGCATAGGTCAGCCAGGGTCCCATCATCCATCCGAAGCTCGTCGGCCAGGCGAGCACGTCACTCGCTCGGATGTCTTGGTGGAGGTACGCGTCCGCGGCGCTCTTGATCGGCGTCGTGTGGGTCCACGGGATGGCCTTCGGATCCTTCGTGGTCCCCGACGAGAACAGGATGTTCGTGTGGTCGCCGGGCCGACACGAGACCGCGTCGTATGCAACGCGCTCGCTGAGGAAGTCCGTCCACGCGATGTCACGATCTCGGAGCAGGCCTGTCTTCTGTCCAGTGCGCGGAATGACGATCGCCCGCGGCCCGTCGGCTTCGACGACTTTGGAGTAAATCGCATGCTCCTTCCCGTCGCGGAGGTACGAGTCGACCGTGATGACGGCGTGCGCGTCCGCGATGCGAGCCCGCTTCTGGAATTCCGGCGCGGCCGCGGCGTCGGCAATGCCGACCACGCACCGCCCCGACAGCACGATCCCGAGGTACGCCGCGACCGCTTCCGGGTTCATGGGCAGGAACAACGCGATCTTCTCACCTCGATCCAAGCCGAGCTCGTCCAGCCCGTTGGCCACCCGCGAGCTCAGCCGGCGGAGTTCACCGTACGTCATCTTGCGCACCGAGTCGGATCCTTCGAGTCCGTAGAGGATCGCCGTCTTGTTCGCGCCCGCACGGAAGCAGCTCTCGGCGATGTTCATCCGCGCGCCGGGCAGCCACTCCGGATGACGCGGATCGGCGGGCTGCTTCAGAATTCGAGTCGGCCTCCTTCGGAAGACGATGCCGAGCTTGCGGACCATCGTCGCCCAGAATTCTTCCCGGCGGTCCACGGACCACCGCTGCAGGTCGGCGAAAGACCGGAGCCGACGTGCCGTCATGAGTTTCCCGAGGTTCGATGATCGCACACCTGCCTTGGACGGAATCCAGGCCGGCCCGGGACCATCTGTCGGTTCACGGCCATCGTACGCAAGCCGGTACAGAGCAAGATGGGCCGCGAACCGCCACCGCGTGTCCGGGTTCGCCAGGAGCAACGCGCGGAGCTTGAGCCAGAACCGTTCCTGTTCGCGTGCATCGAGCGGTCCGGGGTGACGTTGAGATGCCGCGTCGATTCGGGCCGCGAGTTGTTCGGCGGACTTCCGAGGCACGCCCCACGATCCAACGTCGGCGGGCCGGATGGTGGGCCGCACGGCGGCTGAAATCTCGCGGACTCACTTAAGCCTGCGGACCCGAATGTGACTGTGCCGATCCCGGAGACGCATCACTTCTGAAAGCCGGGTCCGGCTTTCTCCGTCGCGATGGCCTTGCGGGCGTACTCGAGGGCCCGGTCGACGGCCTCCCGTGGGGTGGCGACGGGGACAAACAATTTGGC
>VBLR01000147.1 GCA_005878665.1 Methanobacteriota archaeon
CGCGAACGCGGCGAGGATCACCAAGATCCCGGTGAGGTCCAGGGTGAACAGCGTCGATGCGTACGCCCCGAGCGCGGACGCTTCGGCCGGGCTGAGCGAGGGGTTCGCGAGCTCCACGCTGTTCAGCAAGTAGGGGACGAGGGCCACCAAGAGGAGGAGGCTGACATTGAGGAACGTGACGGCCCTCGTGTCTCCGGGAAGGACGGACATGTACGTCGTGTAGATGATCCACGCCGTGATCAGGACCAAGAACGTGAATCCAAAGGCGAAGATGTGGCTGTTGATCTCGCCTTGCGTGGTCGGCGAACTGGCGATGAGGCCGATCGCCCCGATCGACAGGGAGAGGCCGAACACCAGGTCGGCGAGGGTCTCGATCCGCGGACGCGGGCGTCTCTCCCCTGGAAACGGCGGAAACGACATGGGGTCTCCTTCATTTGGAGCGGACGCGGTCCAAGAAATCGCGGACGACTCCGATGTAATGGGACCGCTCTTCCCACATCGCCAAGTGGGCGCTCTTCTCGAACCGCACGAGCTTGGAGCCGCGGATCCCCCGATGAATGCTCTCGGCCACGCGGGGCGTGACCTCGTCGTATCGTCCCACGGTCACGAGGGTCGGGACCCGAATCGTGGGCAGTTGGTCCGTGACATCCCAGTCTCTGATCGTGCCGATGATCGTGAACTCGTTCGGTCCGTTCATCGTGAAGTAGACCGGTCGGCTCAGATGCTCGAAGCTGTACGTGACCTCACGGGGCCAAACGGGGAGGCGACACACGTGCCTCCGGTAGAACACGTCGACGGCGGCCAGGTACTCGGGGTTCTCGTAGTCCTCCCTCGCCTCGTATTTCGCGAGGGTCGCCCGGGTCTTCGGCGGGAGGCGGTTCACGAGTCGCCGCATCTCGCGGACGGTCAGCGGGACGCTCGCGAGGCCTCCCGTGATGACCAGGCTCCTCAGGTTCCGCTGGTACTTCAACGCGGTCGCAATCGCCAGCGCGCCTCCGTAGCTCGACCCCATGAGGTGGACCTTGCCGAGTTGCAGCGCCTTGCGGACACCCTCGACTTCCTCGACGTTGTGCGCGATCGTGTAGAGGGCCGTGCCCCGAGGCCGTGCGGATTTCCCGCAACCGAGCTGGTCGATCAGGACGACGCGATACCCGAACTGGGCCAGGTCCTCGAGAGACAGCAGATAGTCGTGGGTGGCCCCCGGCCCTCCGTGCAAGCATAGGATAGTCCCTTTCGTCGGCCGTCCGTACGTGCGATAGAACAGATCGAAGCCGAGAATCTTGACGTGGCCCTCGGTGGGTTCCATGCAGCCCACGCTCGCCGCGGAATACGAGCGTCAACGGATGACTGTTTAGGTCGGGACGATCAACCAGACGTCGACGAGATCACTCCACGGGGAAGCCGTCCTCGTCCGTCAGCGGTTCGCCCGCGGGGTCGAGGTCATACCGGAGCGCATCCAATCGAAGCGCGACGTCCGTGAGGCAGAAGTCGCCGACCGCCACGGCGAGGGCCGCGTCCTCGATTTCGATCCGCTCCATGCTCGCAATGGGTGGGACTTTCTTCACGCGGTAGTAGTCGAGCAGGGCCTGGAGGACGGCGACGGCCCGTTTCATTCGGGCGTCGAAAGCCTCATCGATAGGGCCTTCCCCAACTCCTCGGTCGCCCATGCGGAGCATCCAAATCAGCGACGCGCGAAGGCCGGGGAGTCCATATATAGAGCGAAGGGCCGGTTATCCGGTGAGATTATCACCGGTCACTTTCGAAGAAGATTATCAACAACTGAATCGCAATCGACGGAAAGCGTCGCGCCATCGCCGGCTTCCCAACGCGGACGTGTCGACACCATCGAACGGGTTGGTTTTGCGCGCTTCGTTCGGCGTGTGAAATCCGACACCCTTGGCCGATATGGTCCACTTTTTGTCAATCCCTCAAGCGAGGAGCCCGGAAGGTTAAAGGCACATCGATGAATCGGTTCGCGGATGCGGGGGAGCGTACTCGGTCTACCGTTATGGCTCATCCTGGCCGTCTGCGTCGTGCCGCCGATCGCCTACTCTCTGTCGCGGGCCGCGGGCGTCCCGGTCGAGCTGATCCTTCCGACCGCGGTCGCGATGGAGGTCGTCTTCCTGACACAGACCGTCCAGCAAGCCCTCCGTCGCGCCGAGGTCCGCAGGCATTTCGGCTTTGCACTATGGGAACTCCATCAAGAGCTGTCGCAGCATCTCGAGAGCCTCGATCGGAGGATGGCCCTGGTCCGCCAAGGGGTCAATTCGGAGCCGAGCCTGGACGCATTGCGCACGTGGGCCTCGTCCGTCGACACGTTCCCCGTGGATGCGTGGGAGCGGTTTCTCGCCATCGGCGGGCTTCACCGCCTCCTGGACAGCGCGCCGGATCAGGTGGCTTCGAACCTCTACCGGTATTACCACGGGGTCGGGACGTTCAACGATGAGGCCGCCCTCCGGGAGCGGCAACTGCAGAAGCTGTTCAACGTGACCGGCCCGGCCACGGCGGGCATCTTCAAGAGCGTGAAGTCCAGCGACAAGAGGCTGGAGTCGTGGCTCTCCGAAGTGCCCTCGCGCTTGGCGGTGTTGATGCGCGACATCCAACATGTGATCGGCGATCTCGGTCACATGCGCGGCGTGATCATCTCCGGCGACGACGAGGAGAGGCTCGCCGCGATCAACCATCGAGAGACCGAGGCCTACGTCCGATGGAGGCAAAGCCACGGCGACGTCGCGACGCCTTCGATCGAGCCCCGTCGGGATTGGTCGATCCACGACGATCCGATCCGCTGAACGATCCGCTGAATCCGCGGTCCAAGAGAACGGATCGATCTCGGTACGCGACCAAGACGTTTGCACGGGTGACGAGGCCAACGCTTTGTTATACGTGCGATGGCCATTGTACACGTACCTCTCTTGACCCCCGACGGAGCTGTTCGGGACAATCGCGGCCTCTCAGGGGGCTCAGTTTTGCGTCGCCTCGCGCAGACGTCGCGTGTTGGAGCGTCGACCGAACGACACGGAGGCGGACCCCATCATCCGCCGGGAACCCTTCCCCTGCCCGTGAGTCGAAAGGCTCGACCGAGCGATCAGGGGACCGCCCTCGGAGCGAAAGAAGGCGAAGCGCGGCCGACCAGGCCGTTGAACGTCTCTTAGGGCCGACGGTCGAGAAGTCGATCCGGGCCGTCCTGGCCTCCCGGACGGGACTTAGCAGCGACACCCCCTGGCTGGAGATCTTGGACGCCTTGGAGCACCTAGAAGGTCCTCACGGATTAGATCCAGGGCTCCTCACGACCCTCCGTTGGCTCGCGGAGCCTCATGCCAAATCGGGCCCGAGGCTGACTGTTTTGAGACCGGCGTCCAAACCGGAACACCACTCCACCAAGTAGCTTTCGCCTCCCTGGACGGCGTGACGCGGAGGGCTAAACCGAGCAGTACCTAGAGGACTTCGAGGACCTTCACCGCGACGATGAAGGCGAAAACCACGAGGAGCGGGCTGATCGGCACGAGGAGCGTGTGGGACAGAATCTTCGACCGCATGCTGCCCGATTCCTCCGCGTGGGCGCTCGTCAGCTCGCGCATGATCAGGAAGAGGATGAGGGCGGCGACCGCGGCGGCGCCGAAGGTACCCGCGAGGAAGGTCGACGTCACGGTGACGACGGTCGTGATCATTGCGATGCTCCTTTCCCTTCAATAGGGTCGCAGGATTGTTGCGATATATAAAGGCATCCCCGATGGGTGCTCGTTTCGAACATGAGCCTTGAGGATCGCCTTCTGGCCCATCGACTACTTCCGCTTCCCGCCGCCTCGGCTGACGAGCGCGGCAACCGTCGCCGCGATGTACGCGCCGACCCCGATCCAGCTGTAGCTGATGCCGAGGATGAGCGCGGTGTTCAACACGTACGGCGGATTTTGCGCGAAGGTGTCGGCGCCGGGCAGCATCATGCCGGATAGGCCGAGGATGAGCGCGGAGGCGGCGGCCGGCCCGACGATGAAGCGTCCTAGGAGCTTCTGTCGCTGGATGAGTCGGGAGCGGCGCACCGCGATCTCCCGATCCGTCGCCTCGATCGTCGGGACCTCCGGGATGCCCGCGGGTTCCATCTCCATCGCCCGCGCGTCCCGAGCCGCGCTCGCTTCGACTTCACTGAGGCTCTCGAGCAGCTCGTCGATGTCGCGATCGACGTGGTCCCGGC
>VBLR01000148.1 GCA_005878665.1 Methanobacteriota archaeon
GGCTTGGGTCTCCGTGTCCGTCGTGAAGATGCTCGATTCCGGGATGGACGCGGACATCTTGCCACCCGGACCGAGGAGGCTCGGGAGGAGCTTGTTGTGGATCAGAGCTGGCTTCGGATACCCGAGTTTCGGGGCGACGTCCCGCGTGATCCGGAAGTGGGGATCCTGGTCGATGCCGCACGGGATCAGAACCGGCACCTCCCTACCCGCCTCGACGGTCGGGAGGAACGCCGGGGCCGCCTGGATGCTCGTGTAGAAAATCTCGCCGACGTTGTTTGCGTTCTCAAACCCGAAGACGGCTTGCGTCGTCGAATAGGTGATCCGCTTCGCGACCTCGACCGCGATCGGATAGAGGTGGTGGATGTACTCGGTGTCCAGGAAGATCTTGGTGAGCTTCGGGTCGAAGCCCATCGCGATGATGTCGAGGATGTTCTCGTAGCCGACCTTCGTCGCGTCCTCGAGGTCCTCGAAGTCCTTGAAGAGGAATTTCTCGTCGTCCGTCATCTGGAAGTACAGCTTCGCGCGGAACTTCTCCTGCATCCACTTCGTGAGGAACCAGGGGAGCATGTGCCCGATGTGGATGCCGCTCGAGGGCCCGCGGCCCGTGTACAGCGCGAAGGGCGTCCCCTTCTCGTACCGGTCCAGAATCCAATTCAGGTCGCGGTGGCTGTAGAAGACCCCGCGTCGGAGCATGGGATGGAGCTCGCCCGTCGCCTTCCGAATCCGTTCCAGGATCTCTGGGGTGATCCGCTCCGTCCCGAACTGGGTCACCAGCCGGTCGTAGTCCACGGACCCCTTCACTTCCCAGGGGGTGACGACGAAGTCCTCCGGCATTTCGACCGCGTATTCCGGCCCGAAGATAAAGAGTCGCGGGTATCACGCGGACCTCGCCGGGAGAGACTCCAGGAAACGCAAGGAGTACCCGACGGCCGCCGCCATGGCGACCATGCCGGCGGCGAACAGCCATCCGAGCAGCGCCACACCCGAGCCGAGCAGCGCGAGGCCGAACAAGATCCCGACGGCGAGCGCCTGCCGGTCCCGGCCCTCCTTGCGGATGTCCCCGTGCGCGACGGCCTTTCGATAGCTGGGTGATCCGATGAACAGCGTCGGGGAGTAGCGATACAGATTCCCGAAGCCGGTCCAGGACAGGATGGAGGCGAACACGTATCCCACGCCCAAGAAAACGAGGAAGAGTTGATACAAGCCGATCGGATCCGTCGTCAAGAAGCGAGACGCCACGTACGCGACGATTCCGAGGGCGACGACCGCGACGACATAGGCCTTCCCGAACGAGCGGAGGGCGCGAGCGAATTCGCCCATCGCCCTCCGGTCAGACCATGATCGCATGGCGGCCCCGCATGTCCGCCTCCGTCTGTCCGAGTCGTTCCATGACCTGGGCGACGACTCCATCGAGCAAGAGGACGGTCGCATCTTCGAACAGCGTCCCGAGCGGCGCGAGGCGAGTCTCGGTCCCGTCGCCGTCCGAGTGGATCAAGAGGACGACGTTGCTCGCGTGTCCGAGCTTCGACGTGCGGTGACCGGTGACCGCGATCACCTTCGCACCGACCCGCCGGGCGATGTTCGCCACTTGAATCGCACTCATCGTCGAACCGGTGTTCGACACGATCAGGACGGCATCGCCATCGCCGACGACCGGGGTGATCGTCTCTCCGATGAAATAGCAGTCGATGCCCAGCTGGACCATCCGCATCGCGAAGGCGCGCGCGGCGAGTCCACTGCGGCCAACGCCGTACACGAATAGCTTCTTCGCGGACGTCAGGACCGTCACGGCCTCCGAGATCTCTTTCGACCGGTCCACCGAGAGGATCTTCGCCAGATGTTCGAGGAGATACGCAGTCGACGCGACCGCGGTGGTGACATCGGAAGCTGTAGCGGGTCCGCGCTTCACCGGCGCTTGGCCCCCCGCTCTTCCTTCTCCTCTTTCTCCGGCTTCGTCGGCCGCATGAGGCGCTTGGCGAGGACCCGTTCCAAGATGACCTTCATGTACATCGCGTCGTGCTCGAGCAGCGGGGATGACGACACGATCGTCAGGTCGTAGTCCTCATCGAGCAGGCATTCGGCGAGCGGCTCGAACCGAAGATCTCCCTTCTTGATCGGGGTGTACCGCAACTCGTTGCCGTCCGCATGCTCGACGCCGCTGAAGTGGGAGTGGATGTGCCCACCGTCCGAGACTTTCTCGACCTTCGCGAGCACGTCGTCGAAGTCTTCCGGCCGTTTGAACAGGCCGAAACCACGGGCGTGCACGTGCGCGAAGTTCAGCACAGGCAGGACGCCTTTCGCGTTCTTGACGAGGGTGAGGAGTTCGTCCAGGCTGCCGACGACCTCGGTGCGGCCGCTCGCCTCGATGCCCAGGCGGGAGCGGATCTTGGCCTTCTTGTAGGCGTCGCGGATGAGCCGCAGGTTCTTCGCAATCCGGTTCATCGCCTCTTTCGGCTCGAGCTCCCCGAACATGCCGAGGTGCGTGACGACGATCGGCGCGCCCATCGCGGCCGCGAGCATCCCGCCCCAGATCACGCTCTGCACGCTCTTCTGGGCCAACCCGTCCGCATCCGCGAGGTCCATATAGTATGGCGTGTGCAGCGAAAGCTCGATGTCCATTTCTCGGGCGAGGTCTCCTAACTCCTCGAGCTCCCGGTAGTCGCCCGCGATCCCGGACGCGAGGCTGTAGAGGACGTCCCCTTTCTCGATCTTGGCCTCGAGGGAGGAGATCAGGACCTCTTTGCGGTCTTCCTTCCGCCCGATCTGGACGACGAGCTCCCCGGGGATCTCCCGAGGGGTCCGACCGATGTCCTCGTCGCCCGCGTACCGCTCGTTCAAGTTCACACGGACGAGCTGGACTTCCATCGCCGTGAGGCCGAGGTTATGGATGTCCTCGATCCCGTCCCGCAGCGTCCGGCCTTTGCACGACAGCGGGATTCCCGACGGTCCAAAACGAATCACGACCCGTCCACCCCGCGGAGTCCCGGCACCCACTATTATTCTGGAGCGCCTGATATTAATAGTTTTGCCGCCGAGGCCTTCGAAACCAACTTCGTCGCAGCGTGAGAGATGGCCCTTAGACCTCCGCGAACGATCGAGGCGATGCTATAACGCACGCTCCACGTCTCGCCGGGGCCGGAACGCCGCGAGTCCGGCAAGAATTGCCCCGGCCACTCCCGCAAGACCCGCCGGGATTCCGAAGAGCAGGGCGAGCAACACGCCCAGGATCCACAGGTACTCGCCCGGTTGAACCGTAGCCAGGATGAGGCCCGCCACATAAATGGCGATGGTGACGCCTAAGAAGGCGTTTAGGAATCCAACGACTGCACGGTCCCTCCACCGTCGCAGGAGGACACCTGTGCCGGCCCCGACGATTCCGCCGAGGGCCATCAGTTCCAGGATGGTCTCGAGCCAAGGCGCGGAGGGCTGGAGGATGAGGAAGAACGCCACTGCGGCAACTGCCATCGCGCTGGTGCCAAAGAGTAATACTTCCGGGGATGACCGCCGCCCTTGCCGGCCTGCACGCGGTGACTGTCGGCCCTCCATCTGCGACCCTTTGCCGAGGTAGGCCGTCTGAGTTCATCGACCTTTGGACCACCTCGTAGAAACTCAGCTTCAATGGAGTGTGCACCCAAACGTTTAAGTCGGCCGGGTCTTTCAGCGCCGCATCGAGGCCCATTTTCCATGGCCAAGACCCCTAAAACGAACCCTCACCTCGAGCAAGTCGTCCGGCGGCTCCGGGAGGTTTACCGCGAGACGAACGCGCCGATCTGGCGGGACGTCGCAGAGCGCCTCGAGCGAACGCGGAAAAACTGGTCGGAAGTCAACCTGTCCCGCCTCAGCCGGTACGCAGAGAAGGGCCAGCAGATCGTCGTGCCGGGCGTTGTGTTGGCTACCGGCGAAATCACAACTCCGGTGACGGTCGCAGCGTTCCGGACATCCATCGCGGCCCAGAAGAAGATCGAAGCGGCCGGAGGTCGCGCCATCACCCTCGTCGAACTCGCAACCCTGAACCCGAAAGGATCCGGCGTCCGGATCATGGGGTGACGATGCCGACGATCGATGCGACCGGGCACGTCGTGGGCCGGTTGGCCTCCATCCTCGCGAAACGACTCCTGAACGGCGAAGAGATCGTCATCGTGAACGCGGAGAAGGCGATCGTCACGGGCAAGCGAAGCGTCGTGTTCCAAGAGTACCGAGCCCGGCATCAACGGGGCAGCACCGCGAGCCGGATGCGTGGGATCGGGCCGAACTATCCGCGGCGGCCCGACCTCATCCTGCGGCGGACGATCTCCCGCATGATGCCATATCAGCAGCCGCGCGGACGGGACGCCTTGAAACGCCTCCGCGTGTATCTTTCCGTCCCGGATGCGTTCAAGGACAAGCCTCTCGAGGTCGTCGAAGTCGCGAAGCGGCCGCCCCAAGGACCGTTCATGAGCCTCGGCGAGATCTCCAAGCTCCTCGGGTCCAAGTTCGAGGTGACCCGATGAAGGCGATTGTCGCGAGCGGAAAGCGCAAGACGGCCGTCGCCCGAGCGACGCTCACGAAGGGGCGCGGCGTCGTCCGGATCAACAGCGTGCCGGTCGAAATCTATCCGTTCGAGTTGGGCCGCCTGAAAATCCTGGAGCCGTTGAAGCTCGCGGGGAAGAAAGTCGACACGATCGACATCGACGTGAACGTGCAAGGCGGCGGCGTGATGGGACAAGCGGACGCGGTCCGCACGGCG
>VBLR01000149.1 GCA_005878665.1 Methanobacteriota archaeon
GGTCCGTCGTCCACGGGATCCTGGTCACGACCCTCTACCATTATGCCATGGACAGCGAGGCCTCTTTCGGCTTCAGCTGGCAGGCCCTGAATCACCCGTGGATCCGGTAGGCGAGAGTTCTCGGAACACGCGCGCACAGTCTTGCGGCGGGGCGTCCGTCTTGACGCCGCGCGGATGGAAATGCGTCCTCGTGGCCCGAAAGCCGATCGCCCGCAGGCCATCGATGAATTGGTCGAGTCTCGGTGGCGAGCGACGCTCTCGCGAGGCGAGTTCGTCGGTCGTGATGAAGAACGCCGGCATGTCGGATTCCGATTTGAGGAGGGAGAGGAGCCTCGCGGAGGCGACCGAGCTCCACGAGAGAGGCTGAAGGCGGCGCACGACCGCGGCATCTCCGAGCGGACCGAGCCACAACGGCCCGACCGCACCGCGAGTCGCTCCGGATGTGGAGACTAGATGGCCGGCGCCGGCCCGGAACACATGCCCAATCGGCTCCGGACCGGAGTCTCGCACGAGCGACACGTAGACGCGCAGGAAGTGTTCCGCGGAGAAAGCCAAGATCGGGCGAATCTGTTTTCGTCGCGCCGAAGCGAGGCACTGACAGTACCCCAGCAAGATACGAATTCCGATCTCGGCGCCTTGCGCGCAGCGCAACGAACGCGCACCGTACCGTCTCTCGCATGCGTTCGGGTATGTGCCGCACAGGACCGCTGTGTCCGTCGCGGTGATGCCGACTCCGGACGATTCGCTCGCGGCGTCGAACACCGCGCCGAGGAACGGAGTCGGAGGCCCGAACGGATCGACGTCCACGAAATCGTACCGCCGTTCACGCACGTACGCGGACAGATCGCCCGTGTGGACATCCGCGGCCAGTTTGTTTCGGCGAAGGTTCTCGCGAATCAACCGCGTCGACTCCCGCGACCGATCGTTAAGCGTGAGATGGCCCACACCGGCTTCGAGGGCCATCCGAACGCCCCATGCACCCGTGGCCGCGAGGCCGTCGAGAACGGACCCGAGCGGACGAGGCCACTTCCCGAGGACGATCGCACCGAGGTCGCGGTTCACCGCCATCGTCGGATTGTAGAACGGCCACGGACCCGCGGTCCCGGGGCCCTTGCGGCGCGGGACGTCGGGGACCAAGAGGTTCGCGGCGCCCTCCGAGACCGCGGCGACGGGGAACGGAAACTCCACGGCGGCGCGATGGTGGCGGAGCCAAATATCCCTTCGTCCGCTAGAGGACCTCGCCTTTCATCAGCTTCACGATCTTGTAGGGCAACAGGTTGCGGTTCACCATCGTGACCTCGAGGATCCGCACATCGTCCCGGCGACGGATGTCTTGCAGCAGCGGGTTGCGGGACTTCTTGTGGAGCGTCAACAGGAGCGGCTTGTCCGCGTCGAGCGCGTCTTTCACCGCGAGCACGAAGTTCGGTGACTCGACTTCCATCTTCCCTACCTCGTCGATCACGATGACGTCCGCGTTGGCGGTCGCGCCGCGCAGGGCATTCACGCCGACCTCCTCGAGCGCGCTGATGTCGACCCCGTAGCGGCCGACCATCGTCTTCGACGTGATCTCGCGCGAGGCGAACACCCGCTTCTCCTTCGTCGCCCAATCCATCACATAGAATCCTTCGCGCCGATTTCGCTTGACGATCGGCTCGGTGATCATCCCGCCGACCTTGAGGCCGTCGCCTTCGAGCATCTCCATGACCTTGAGAAGGCAGTACGTTTTGCCGGCGCCAGGGAGGCCCGTGATGCCGATCTTGAGCGCCTCGCCCATGCCACCCACGCGGCGTCACAAATATGCGTTGCGCTATAAAAGAGTCTTTATGTCGTTCGAACCGGAGCGCGAGTCGACTCGCCGAGGCCAAAGGTCATAAGCCGCCCGTCCCGTTCGGAGCTGGGGGACGCGTGAAAGTCGCGATCTTCGTCCTCGGCCTTGTGCTGCTCTTTGTCGGTCTCCTCGGGGCGGCGTATGGCTGGCTCGCCGCGTCGAGTCTCGAGACAGCCCATGCGTTCACGTGCAGCCCGAGCGGTCCGCCGGAACCGTATCCGGGATGGTGCGCCTCGCTGCTTTCGTCGGCGTCGTCGTATCGGACGCTCGCGTTCGGGATGGTGGCGATTTTCGTCATCGGCGTCGTGTTGTCCGTGGCGGGCGCGGTCATGCAAGAGGTTCCGTCGGCGCCGGCGATGATGGTGCCTCCGCCCGTCCCTCCGCCGGGCGCCCTCCAAGCTTGCAAGAACTGCGGACGCTCGATGCCCTCCACCGATCGCTTCTGCCCCAGTTGCGGGACGCCGCAGTGGTAGCCGTTTCACGAAGGCTGCGGCGGTGGCGGCGTCGGGAAGGGAACGGGACTGCGAGTGGGTGCCGGCTCCTCTTTGCGGCGGACCTTGCGGACCATGAGGGTCGGTGTCTCCGTCCGCCGCGCGATCTGGTCCTGCCAAGGGCCGAACGCGAACTGCGTCAGCCGCCACTCGGTCGACGCGCCGAGCGCGAGCAGGTCGTAGCTCTTCGCCTCCTCGACCACCGTGTCGACGATGTTCCGGGCCTTCACGAATTTCTCCTCGAATCCGACGCCATGGGTGCGGCACATCTCCGCCAGCCGCGCGCTGTACCCACGTTCTTTCTCGAGTTCCCGGTCCGTCTGGACGGCACTGAGGATCGTGATCTTCGCCCGATGCTTCTTCGCGAGCAAGATCGCGTAGCCGGTGGCGTACGACACATGCCATTCCGGCGCGTTCATGACCAGGATCCGCTCGATCTTCGGCTTGAGGCCGGCGGACTTGAAGACGACGACGTCGCACGGGGCCTCTTGCACGAATCGGTCGACGTTCGTGCCCAAGATCCGTCCGCGACGCCATCCGCCTCTCCATCCCAAGATCAGGAGGTCCGTCTCGTCCTCGCGGATGTTGTCCAAGATCGAATCGAACACCTTGTGGCTCACGTCGACGCGGGCGGTCGAATACGCTCCGAGGTCCTCCGCGCGGCGCCGCAACTTGCCGAGATGGAAGCGGACTTCGCTCACGTACGCACGGTCGATCGCGTCGATCGGTAGGGCCGGCGGCACTTCGATTACGTGGAGCAGGGTGAGTTCCGCGTCCTCGACCTGGGCGATCAGCGCGCCGAACTCGACCAGCTCGACCCGCTCGAAGTCCTCGATGGGAAGCAGGATGCGGTATCGGGGACGTCGACGCGGCAGGATCGACTCTACGACCTTGGTAACGCCCACCACGATTTCCTTCCGTTCGTGCAGGTAGTGGACCGTGAGCCCGATCCCGATCCAGCCGAGGGCGATGACCCAGGCGCGCGGCTCAATCGTCCAGAGGCTGATCGCGAGTACGAATTTCGTTGCGATGCCCAATATCGGGATGAGGGGGAAGAGCGGCATCAGGTAGTACCGCTTCACATCGGGCATCGTCCTTCGGAGGACAATGGCCGCCCAGTTCACCATGAGGAACAGGAGGAGGAACATCACGTCGGCGCTCGCGGCCACCGTATTGAGATCGAGGGTCAGCGTGATGAACACGATGATGAGGCCCGAGATGGCAATCGAAATGTGTGGAGTGCGCTTTCGAACATGGAGCTTCCCGAGGGCGCGGGGTAGCCCGCCGTCCCGACCCATCGCGAACGCGACACGGCTCGAAGAGAAGATCAGAGAGTTGAGAGCGGCGAGAGCTCCCAACGTCACGCCCAACACGACGATCTGGGTACCGAACGGCATGACCTGCGCCGCGATCTCCGCGATCGCATTGTTGTTGCCCGTCGGTCCCGCGGGGGACGGCTGCAAAAGTAAACACGATGCACTCGGGCCACCTCCGCAATTCCCGGAAATCCCGATCGCGACGAACGCGACCAAGATGAAAATCAGGGTCGAAAGGCCAATCACGATGAAGACCGCACGCGGGATATTCTTCTCCGGGTGGCGCACCTCTTCCCCCGTCTGCGCGATGATCTCGTAGCCCTCGAACACGATGAATGTGAAGCCCATTGCCCCGAGGAGCGAGACGAACTGGATCGGAGGCGATCCGCCGCGGAGGAACGGCTGAAAGTTCGCCGCCGGTACGCCGGCGTGCGTCAAGTACAGCAATCCCGCGATGATGAATGAGATCACGACCGCCACGAGGGCAATCGTCACCGCGGTTTCCGACCTCCCCGTGAGTTTCGTCCCGCGATAATTGAGCACAATGAAAACGCCCGCGGCAAGGACTGCGAAGAGTTTTGTTAACGCTCCCTCATCGAGGCCGTATAGGGCCAAGGATGGAGCGTTGAGGATCGTCTTCACCGCGAGGACGAGGCCGAATCCGAATCCGTAGATGTAGAACGAGGCGACGATGCAGTGGCCGAACCACGACATCCATCCGCCGAGGAATCCCCACGGGTCGCGCATCGATCGGCGGATCCAGAGATATCCGCCCCCGGTCTCCGGGAATGCGGAGCCGAGCTCCATGTACGCCATCGCGGTGAACATCGTCACGACGAAGTTCAGGCCGAACGCGAGGATGAGCGAAGGACCCGTGATCGCGAACCCGGGCCCCACGAGCAGGAAAATCGTCGTCCCGATCGTCGGGCCGAGTCCAATCATTGTGATTTCCAGAAGCCCGAGGTCGCGTCGAAACTTGACCTCGACCTCGCGGCCCTGTACCATCGGGTCGCGGCAGAATGGGAGTCCCTTATTAGTCCTTGGTGGGCCCGCCAATTTCCTTCAAATACATGAGAGGATAGTCGAGTTCGGGCACG